>PLHP01000292.1 GCA_003138955.1 Acidobacteriaceae bacterium
ATCATGATGATCGACTTCGCGCTTCAGGCAGAGCGCGAGGAGGGAAAGAATCCAATCGACGCGATTTTTGAAGCATGCATGTTGCGCTTCCGTCCCATCCTGATGACGACCATGGCTGCGCTATTGGGGGCGCTGCCGTTGGCGCTAGGGACGGGCACTGGATATGAGCTTCGCCGGCCCCTGGGCATCACGATTGTGGGTGGGCTGATCTTGAGTCAATTGCTAACGCTCTATACCACCCCCGTCGTCTATTTGGCGTTCGACCGGCTGCGGCTACGGATGCAGGGAAGAGAACGTGACATCGTTCCCCAAGGGGCTGGGCCGGCCCCCAGCGCTGCAGATTGAACTCGACAGCTGGTTCGGCGGCGGAACGGGGCAATCGATGTGGACTCTCCACAAACCCGATGAGAAGCGAGCAATCTCGCACTCAGGAATCCTAAACCGCGTCTTTATCATCTTATTCTTATAGTAAGGGGCTCGGGCGATGAAGGTGCAGAGGAGGTTCAAGAATATGAACATTTTCGGACGTGCCGCAGGCTTGTCAAGGTTTCGACCGGGTAAACAAATTTTGGCTTCGCTGTTGTCATTGGCTCTGTTATTAGCGACTTTGCCTCAGAGCCTGCCGGCTCAAGACGCGCCAGCCCCGGAGCAGACCCCGGCGGCGCCGACCTATGCGCAACAGACTCCCGAGCAGTTGCAGCGTTTGGTAGCGCCGATAGCGTTGTATCCGGACTCGCTGGTGGCGCAGGTCCTGGCGGCTTCCACATTTCCCGAGGAAGTCGTCGAAGCCGACCGATGGGTGCAGGACCATCCTGATTTGAAGGGCGACGCTTTGGGTAAAGCGGTGGACGAGCAACCTTGGGATCCGAGCGTCAAGGCGCTCACGGCATTTCCATCCGTCCTTGGAAATATGGATAAGAACCTCTCCTGGACGTCAACTCTCGGCGACGCTTATTACAATCAGCAACCCGATGTCATGGACGCGGTGCAGGTGATGCGCCACAAAGCGGAACAAGCCGGCGCTCTTAAGAACCCGCAGCACGAAGTCGTAAAGGAGCAAGGTCCTGATATTGATATTGAGCCTGCCGACCCCGATGTGGTTTACGTCCCTGCGTATGACCCGTGGGCGGTTTATGGATATCCCATCGCGGCGTGGCCGGGATGGTATCCGTATCCCGGAATCTGGTTTGGCGGCCCGTATCTTTCGTTCGGGCTCGGCTTCGGAATCGGTTGGTTCGGAGGTTTTGGATGGGGCTGGGGTCATTGGGGATTCAATTGGGGCGGCCGATACGCAATGTTTGGCGGCGGCAGGTACTACTCCGGGAGCAGAACGTTTTATAACCGAGGCGCCTTCGCCCGCGGCGGAGGCGTACGTGGCGGAGCTATTGGTGCGCGCGGCGGAGCTTTTGGCGCACGCGGCGGGGGCGCAGCCGCCCATCCTTTCAACGGAAACCGACAAGCGGCCCGCGGATACGCTGCTCCTCGTGGCGAGAGCGGCGTCCGCTCAGGCGCATTCAGTGGCTATGGTCATGGTGGACAAACCAAGGGCTATTCGTCACGCGGAAGCGCCAGCATGGGAGGCGGAGCGCGCGGTGGCTTCGGAGGTGGAGGGCATGGTGGCGGCGGTGGTGGGCATGGCGGCGGTGGCGGGCATCGGTAATCGAGTTATGTTCCGGGTAGTTTGAAAATTTGGAAATGGAGAGAAGCCATATGCGGCGAACGAAGGTGAACTTCGACAAATTTCATTGGGCCAATCTTCCGAAATTAGCCGTGGTCGCTATCCTTTTGACGGTGTGTTTTCCCACCCGTTCCGCGGCGCAGCAACCGGGCCAGAAAACTTTTTCGTCAGCGGAAGCGGCGAGCCACGCACTGGTCACGGCAGCGCAGAGTAACGACGAAAAGGCTTTGCTCGATATTCTCGGACCCGACGGAAAGCAAATCGTCTCGTCGGGAGACGAAACTGAGGACGCCAACAGCCGCGCTAATTTCGTACAGAGATATCAGGAAATGCACCGTCTGGTGAAAGAACCGGATGGAACCACTATCCTGTATATCGGCGCGCATAATTGGCCGACGCCGATACCGCTCGTGAACAAAGGTAGTTCGTGGTATTTCGACACCGAGGCGGGCAAGAACGAAATTTTGTACAGGCGAATCGGCCGGAATGAACTATCGGCTATCCGCGTTTGTCAGGAACTGGTGGCGGCGCAAAAAGAATACTCCGCGGAGCACAAGGAGTACGCGCAGAAAATCTTTAGTGATGAAGGACAGCATGATGGTCTTTATTGGAAGGCGGCTGCGGGCGAACCGCAAAGCCCCATCGGGCCGCTGGTGGCAGCGGCCGTTGCCAAGGGCTTTAGCAAAAGTTTAGAGGGCCCTCCAACTCCTTACCGCGGTTACTATTTTCACAACCTCGTGCGTCAGGGAAAGAGTGGACCAGGCGGCGCGAAGAGCTACATCGTGAATGGCAAGATGACCGAGGGCTTCGCTTTCGCGGCTTATCCCGCGGAATACCGGTCGTCCGGTGTGATGACATTCATCGTTGACCAGGATGGGGTCGTCTATGAGAAGGATCTCGGCAAGAAGACCGACGTTGTCGCCAAGGCCTTGACGGAATACAACCCCAATCCCACTTGGAAAAAGGCTGAAGAGCAGGAGCAAGAGACTGCCAGCGAGCAGAAAACCAAGTAAAAGGGCATTCTGTGCTGCGATCTAGCGCGGGATAACCTGCCTGCGCAAAAGAGCACCGCCTGGCCTTACGCCGTTATCGTTTACCGGGCTTTGTTTCCAAGGCCTCGGCTGCGGAAAGCTTCCGATCTCGGTGTGGCTCGGTGCGCAAGGTACCCGAATGCAGTTCACAAGCTTCCTCGATGGCTGCACCACAAGTTGGACAAGGCACGGATTGTATCTGCTTCAGCGTAAGGTCCTTGGTCTTCACGACCTTATAGTGCAACTTTCCCACAGCCGGGAAATGTTCAATAATGCTCACTTTCGATGCATTAGCCTAGCGGCAATTCATTAGATCCGCCAGCGTCTTTTAAACAATTCTTTGCCAAAGTGAGCAAAAGTGAACATCTTTCGTGATTACGATTCTGTCATACTAAGTACGACTGTAGTGTAGCTCCACCCGAGGAGAACCCATTGAAGGCAGCAACCGCTCCAGCCCGGAAAAATCGCGACTTCGATCCCAGGGAATTTCTGGCCACTATCGGCGAGGGCAGGAAGGTCGTGCTTTTTCCCAAGAAGCAAACAATCTTCGCGCAAGGGGACGCGGCTGACGCAGTCTTCTACATCCAGGAAGGCAGCGTTCGACTCACCGTCGTATCCAAGACTGGCAAGGAAGCAACTCTGGGCATATTGAACGAGGGAGAGTTTTTCGGAGAAGGTGGTCTGGCTGGGCAGCCTTTACGCATGGGGTCCGCGACCGCCATGACGGACTGCGAACTTCTGCGCATTGACAAAAAGGCAATGATGCTTGCGCTTCACCGGGAACATACGTTCTCCGATCTGTTTGTCGCGTATCTGCTGGCACGGAACGTCCGTTATGAAGAAGACCTGGTTGACCAACTCTTCAATTCCAGCGAAAAAAGACTAGCTCGGATTCTGTTGTTGCTGGCTCGTTTCGGCAAGGAAGGTGTACCCGAGACTGTAATCGCCAAAATCAGTCAGGAGACCCTCGCCGAGATGATAGGAACAACCCGGTCGCGGGTCAGTTTTTTCATGAATAGGTTCAGAAAGTTAGGCTTCGTCGACTATGGCGGCAGCGGGCTGCAAGTTCATAGCTCACTTCTAAATGTCGTTCTCTACGACTAGGTTCCGCGCCGCACGCTCCAGGACAGCGATGAGCAAATCACGCCTCTGCTGGATCTAGCACGAAGGCCGGCGCCATTTTCGTTGCCACCAGCACCTCCAACAGAGTTGCCGTGTTGCGAACGCTTCCCGATATGGTGCTGAGTGCTTCTGAGATGAGGGATGTTGCCCCGCCAGCAAGTCAAGACGGTCACTCACGTTGTAGAGTTGCTGAACTTCCTGCAAGATCGAACTTGGACCCATGGCGCACGCGGCTTTCCTAAGAACCTATGAGGAAGCTGGACTGGCCTTTGTAACGGTCATCTCACTTCTACCCCACATGATAGAACTGGCGAAGACGGATGTCTGTTCACATTAGACCACTTTTAACGCTTGATTTGTACGGCGCGCTATGCAGGATTGTGAGCGGATCCGAGCCAAATTAATTGTCAAAACTGTGCAGTGTAGACCAGCCGAACCATTCTTTTCCAGCCTATCCTCTACCATCGAGGAGATAAGCCGTCGCAGCGAAAGGCGCTGTTCTGCCCTCTTAGACGGAAACAGTGGAATAAATGACTCAAATCACCAATCATCCAATGCCTAAGCTGCATAAAGCTCCCCAACCGCCGCTGTCACACCCCGGGGCGACCCCGGACGCAGACCGTGCCAGGAAGCCATCGCTCGCCGAGCCCCCTGCTACCGGCCAGGAACTGAATCCCGGAGATCGCGTCGAGGGGTTGGGCGATTTCGGAAAGCCCACCGGAGTATTTGGTACTGTTGAGCAAGCGAACGAAGATGACGCGGTCGTCAAATGGGACGATGACGGTCGTGTGAGACTCCACCAACCGTGGCTCAAGAAAGTTTAGCCCGCTCCAGTTTTTGCTGCGTTGAGGGGTGTCCTTTGTTCTTTAACTTGTGGCTCGTTCCCTGCCTGCCGCACCTATGGTTTCGGTGTGGCGATTGCCGACGACTGAACCGTTTGGTCTGAGGTTGCTTTAGATGGCACACTCGCCGGCTGCGTTTGCTTGTTGGGCGGAATTTCGGTCCCGGCGGGATAAATGATAATCTGCACCGTTCCCCCGCCGGCATCGGATTTCGTACTGGTCTGCTTACCCATTCCCAGAGTTCTAAGCTGACTATCGTCAAATCCGAAGTTCTCTACCAGATACTCGCGCACAACCATGGCCTGGGCTTCCGTTAAAACCAAGTCCTTCTGGCTATCGCCTTCCATGCCCGCGGATACCGCGATTACCGCCAGCCCGAACTGGTTGTTGGCCAGGAACTCGCCGCTCGCGTTTAGAGATTTCTGATTCTTCAGCTTGGCCGAATCTTGCTTATCGAAGAGCTGTTTCGCAGTGTAGGTAAACTCCTTTATCGCTGTGCCTTGCGGCATCCTTTCGATTTCATTTTGGGCCAGCTCGGCGGAATCTTCGTAGCCGCGTTTCTTGAAATATCCGCGCAAAAGGAAGTTGTGCTTCAGGGCCTCCATGTTCTCTTGGAAGTCGGTAACCCCTGCCTGCGCCTGGACCATCGTGTCACGCATGGAGCTCGACGTCTGTGCGAGGTTGTTATAGAGCTGTTTGTCGTTAACCAGCGCTCCCGCGGTTCCCTGACCCCCATTGATCTTGGCGCTGATCGAGTCTAGATTGGCCGTCGCCCGAGTAGCGTTCTGGATGGCTTGCTGACTGCTATCTAGAATCCCGCTTGTCTTTTGCAGTAGGTCTGCCATTTCGAGCGGCGGTGCGCTTGCGATGGTGTCGCCATCCCGCACATTGGCTTTCCCCGCCGATCCAAACGAGATCGCCAGATACTGGTTGCCCAACAACCCCTCGGTTTCGATTGTGGCCATGGAGTCTTGCTTGATGATCTCGTGCGTCGCCTTGCCGAGTTCCAAAACTACCGTGACTTTGTCGCCCGGCTTGTGAGGTAACACGATGCTGCTCACGGTTCCACTGTGGACCCCGCCTACCCGCACATCGGCTCCCGCATCCAGGCCCGCCACATTGTCGAATTGCGCCTTCAATTGGTACGTGGAGCTGAAAAGATACTGCTTGCTCCCGATGATGAAGACACCGGCCGCCAGAATTGCCAGAGTTAAAAGGATAAAAGCTCCCAACCGCGCCGCTCTCGACATATGTCCTCCTACGAATGCTTTAGAAATTCCCTGACAAACTTGATGTCACTGTTCTGAAGTTCTTCAAAGCTGCCTTCGATCACCACATTTCCCTCATTGATCAGGGCCAGACGGTCGGCAATCGTCTTCGCGCTGTGCAGATCGTGAGTCACGACTATGGATGCCATGTGATGCTCCTCCTGGAGCTTGAGAACCAAATCATCGATCTCCGCGGCGCTGATGGGGTCGAGGCCAGCGGTGGGCTCGTCGAGCAGCAGAATATCCGGCTCCAAAGCCAGTGCACGCGCCAGCCCTACCCGTTTTTGCATGCCACCCGAGATATCCGAAGGCATCTTCTGCAAGTCGCCTTCCATGCCCACTTCCGCCAGTAATTGTTTGACCCGGTCGCCCTGCCCAGATTTCGACATCTCCTTCTTATGGTGCTGTAGCGGAAAAGCCACGTTCTGCTCCACGGTCAGCGAATCGTAAAGCGCGGCGTGCTGAAACAGAAAGCCCATTGTCATTCTGATTTCTCCGAGTTGGTCGAGAGCCAGGCCGACGATGTCTTGACCGTGGATGCGCACCAATCCCGAGTCAGGCTTCTCCAGACCGATGATGAGCCTCAGCAATACGCTCTTACCGGTACCACTGCGCCCCAGCACCGCCAGGGTCTCGCCGCGACTCACGGCCAGGCTGATCCCGTTCAGAACCTTTTGACTTCCGAACGACTTATGCAAGTCCTCGACAGCGATAGCTGGCGCACTGGAATCTTCCTCGGCTTCTCCTCGCTTCACCGCAACTTGATCGATTGTTTCCATACTCGCTTCACCAGCTGCTCAGTCGACATTCACCGGAAAAGGTTCACGGGAAAAATATGAGAATCAGTTTCACCAGCACAACATCGGCCAGGATCACGAACAGCGAGGACAGCACTACCGAACTCGTGGCCGCACGGCCCACGCCCGCGGCGCCTCCCCGTGTCCGCATTCCCTGAAAACACGCGATCAGCCCGATGATCAAGCCAAACACCATGGTCTTGAACGTAGGGGGCAGCAAATCGTTAAAGTCGGCGCCCTTAAAGCCGCTACTGATGAACTGGTGGAACGAGAGCGGCTCAACCAGGGCCTGCGCAACCCAGCCCATTACCAGGCCGCATAAGTCGGCAGCGAGGGTCAGCAAAGGCAGCATTAGGATGCAAGCCAGAATGCGGGGCGCCGCCAGTAGCCTATAAGGGTTTACCGCCGATGTCTCGATGGCATCGATCTGCTCGGNNATAACGGAGAACACGATCGCGGCGGGAAGCAGCGACTTAGCCCCAAAACGAGTTAGGCTGTAACGGGCTTCCAAAGAGAGAACGATGCCGGTGGCGGCGCCGGCCAAGGCGACCAGCGGCAGGGACATGGATCCGACCTCGTCGAGTTGTCGAAACAATTCGCGCCATTCAAACGGCGGCGTCACTGCGGCGCGCACAACCTGCCAGAAAAAAATGCCCAGCTCGCCAAACCACTCAAAAAACTTATTGATCGAGCCCCAAGAGGACCTCACCATGGAGGGCATAAATGATGTCCGCGGCCCCTGGAGTGGAGGTTCCATGCCTGCGACCGCGCTGGATCTCCCGTCGATCACGGATTGGGTGCTCCTTGCGTAGCGTTGATGTGCATGCGAGAAAGCCATAAATGTGCTCCGCTATACACCTCGACCTGCTTTCTGGCGGACGCCACCCTCCGCTCCTTTCGGAACTGCGGAGCGCGATAGTCCTCAGCATCATGATCGCCCAGGCGCTGAACCATAGCTGGTCTGAATTGCTCACCCTTCTATCTTTGCCGTCGCGGTAGGTTGGATCGATTTATGCAGAATGGCCCATGAACCACCAGACCCAATCTTCATTCAGGCCGGGCTCTCCCTGATTTGGGACCATCCAGCCCTGGCGGGCTGTGGTTTTCGGGATATTACTCTGTTTAGGAAAATGGTAAAATAGAACCGGTCGCTCCCCGCAGAGGGAGGTGCGTATGTCTCCAGCTCGCCGAGCCAACGTTACTCCAATCACAAGGAAAATCGCCCGCCAAACCCCGATCGGCCCAACACTCCAAACCTCGCGTAGTGCGATAAATCCAGGTGTAGCGACCAAGAAGAGGCGCAATTTCGATCCCCATGCATTCCTCGCAACCATCGGCGAGGGCAGGAAGTCTGTGCTTTTCAAGAGGAAACAAGAAATCTTCGCGCAAGGGGATATCGCCGATGCGGCGTTCTATGTCCAGACGGGCAAGGTGAAACTCACCGTGGTCTCCAGGACTGGCAAGGAAGCAACGGTCGCCATATTAGGCGAAGGAGAGTTTTTCGGCGAAGGTTCGCTTGCCGGCCAAGCTCTCCGCATGGGTTCTGCAACCGCATTAACGGATTGCACTGTTCTCCGAATCGATAAGAAAGCCATGATGGAAGCGCTTCATCGGAAACATGATTTTTCCGACATGTTCGTGGCCTATTTGTTGGCGCGGAACATCCGTTACGAAGAAGATCTGGTTGATCAGCTTTTCAATTCGAGCGAAAAAAGGCTGGCCCGCATCCTTCTGCTGCTCGCCCGTTTTGGCAAGGAAGGCGTACCCGAGACGGTAGTTCCCAAGATCAGTCAGGAGACCCTGGCCGAGATGATAGGCACGACTCGTGCGCGCGTCAGTTTTTTTATGAACCGGTTTAGGAAATTGGGTTTCATTCATTACAACGGCGGTCTCCAGGTCCACAGCTCGCTGCTCAACATCGTTCTGAACGACTAGCCTCCGCATCCTTCCAAAACCGTAGGCATTTCGACAAGTGATGGAGACCTGACGAAAAGACGCAAAGGTCACCACCGCAGTTGACGAGAGAGTCATGAAAGTAAGTCCTTGTGCAGGAAAACCGGCCGAAGCATCGATGCTGGTGAACGTACCCAGACTCGTCACGGCCTACTATACGGAAGTGCCTGACCCTTCTGTGGCAGAACAAAGGGTTGCCTTCGGCACCTCAGGACATCGCGGTTCCTCATTCAAAAAGGCTTTCAATGAATGGCATATCCTCGCCATCAGTCAGGCCATTTGCTTGTACCGGGAGCAGAAGAAGATCGACGGCCCGCTGTTTCTCGGCATGGACACGCATGCCCTTTCTGAACCGGCTCAGGCCAGCGCGCTTGAGGTTCTGGCGGCCAACGGAGTGGAAGTCATGTTGGCGGAGGGCGATGAATACACTCCGACCCCGGCTATTTCCCACGCGATTCTGACTTACAACCGCGGGCGCAAAACAGGACTCGCCGATGGCATCGTCATCACGCCGTCACACAATCCGCCACATGACGGAGGGTTCAAATACAATCCGCCAAACGGCGGCCCGGCCGAAGGCGCCGTCACCGCCTGGATCGAGGCTAAGGCAAACGAGTTTCTCGAGAATGGCCTTGTGGGTTTGCAAAGGATTCCTTGGGAGAAAGCTCTTCGCGCCCCCACGACGCACCGGCACGACTATCTCGACGCGTACATTACCGATCTCGCCAATGTGATCGACATGGATGCCATTCGGGGCGCGAAGATCAGCATGGGAGTCGATCCGCTGGGCGGCGCCGGAGTCCACTACTGGGGGCCGATTGCCGAGCGCTACGGGTTGAACCTCACGGTCGTGAACGAAGCTGTCGACCCAACCTTCCGTTTTATGACTGTGGACTGGGACGGCCAGATCCGCATGGACCCATCCTCGCCCTACACGATGCAGCGGTTAATCGGCCTCAAGGACCGCTTCCAGATCGCCTTCGCCTGCGATACCGACCATGACCGCCACGGAATCGTCACCCGAAGCGCGGGACTGTTGCCGCCCAACCATTACCTTTCCGTCGCCATCTTCTACCTCTTCCAACATCGGCCGAAATGGCGCAAGGAAGCAGCGGTCGGCAAAACGGTGGTAAGCAGCCAGATGATCGATCGCGTCACGGCGAAGCTTGGCCGGAAGCTCTACGAGGTGCCGGTGGGCTTCAAGTGGTTCGTGGATGGCTTGCTCGACGGCTCGCTTGGCTTCGGTGGCGAAGAGAGCGCAGGTGCGTCCTTTGCTCGTCTGGATGGCACGGTTTGGACGACGGACAAGGATGGAATTGTCCCGGCTCTGCTGGCGGCGGAGATCACGGCGCGGATGGACCGCGATCCCGGCGAGATCTACGGAGAACTGACGCGCGAGTTCGGCGAGCCTGTTTACGACCGCGTTGAGGCGCCTGCTACACCCGAACAAAAGGAGATTCTGGGAAGGCTATCGCCGGAGCAGGTCCGGTCCACCGATCTGGCGGGGGAAAAAGTTCAGGCCATCCTCACCCGCGCGCCGGGCAACGGCGCCTCCATCGGCGGGTTGAAGGTGGCGGCAGAGAGTGGATGGTTCGCGGCGCGTCCGTCAGGGACCGAAAACATCTACAAGATTTATGCGGAGAGCTTTCGTGGAGCGGACCACCTGCGCCGCATCCTGGAGGAAGCCCAGACCATTGTCAGCGATGCTTTGCTGGCGTCGGATGCAAGAGAGAAACCATGAGCGACCAAACCTGCGTCAGCCACCCGATCTACAAGTGTTGTTGGCGCCGGCAAAAAAGCGGCGCGGGTCCAGGAAATGGACCCGCGCCGAGGAGCTAAGTCTGGTTGCGCCCTCAGGCGCCACCAACCAGCTGTTTATAGTGTGAAGCTAAGTGCCAGGTTAACGCCAGGGAACATCGGGTTACACAGGTAGTACACGCCGTTTATGTCGATAACATAAACGTTTTGCGTGTAGAGCCAGTTGCTCGGCCACGGGTCAACGAACCCGAACGAATAGCCGCCGTATTGGAAGCGGTGATTGCTGTAGTCGCCTTGGGTGACGCGAAAGGTGTGTTGTTGCCCAAAGTTGGCCTTGAATTTGTCTGCGGGAATTTGGCCGCCACGGTTACCAGCGGCGTGTTGTTCCGGCGCGTTTTTCTCTGCCGGCTTGGCGTTCTTGTCTTCTTGCTTTGCGTTGTTTTCCGCCGGCTTGGCGTTCTTCTCTCCTTGCTTCGCGTTGTTTTCTGCCGGCTTGGCGTTCTTGTCTTCTTGCTTCGCGTTGTTTTCTGCCGGTTTGGTGTTCTTCTCCTCTTGGGCCGCTGGTTTTGCCTCTGGCTTAGCGGTTTTCGCTGGTTGCGCCTGTTTCTCTTCCTGCGCGGGCTTGGCTTTCGATTCTTCCTGCTCGTGCTGCTCCTGTGCGAACGCCGGAGCTGCCACTCCGAGGGCCAACGACAAAACTGCTGTGCTGATAATTCCAAGTTAGTTTCATAGGTGTTGCCTCCATTATCAATTTGTTGTGTAGCTTGCTCTGAGCTCTTACTGCAAGCTTCCTGTTGTCGCGTTAACCGGGCTGCCGATGGCTTCGCCGGACACGAGAAGTTCAACTCTCCGGTTCTGTTGCCGGCCGGAAGAGTTATCGTTTGAGGCGACGGGCAAGGTGTTACCGAAACCTCTGGCTGAAACCGAATTCGTCAACACGCCTTGTTGCACAAGGTAGTCGCGCACCGATCCAGCACGGTTTTCAGACAATGTTTGATTCATTTCGTCGCTGCCCACATTGTCTGTGTAACCACCGACTGCAATGTCGAGTCCAGGATAGGCGAGCAGAATACCGGCGACTTTCGCCAGCTTCTCCCGTGCCCCCGGCTTCAACGAGTATTTTCCGGTGTCAAACAAAACATCAGACATGCTGACGATAAGCCCGCGCGCGCTATCGCGAGTCTGAAGAATGGAGTTCAACTGCACCGACAAGCGCGTGCGCATGGCCGCTTTGTCGCTTTCCGCTTGTTGCGCGCTCGCCTGGGCTTGCTGCGCAGCTATACGAGATTGCTCTGCATCCGCTTGGGCTGCCGAAAGGGCAGCGGCTGATGAAGCCTGGCTGTCCGCCATATCGGACTTAGCCTGCGCGGCCTCCGTTTGTGCATGAGCGGCGTCGGTTCGGGCGTTTGACGCATCAAATTCAGCCTGAGCCTTTGCCGCTTGAGCGTTCGCCGTGTCGGACTGCGCTTGCTCTTTCTGCCGAATCGCGTCATTAGCCTGCGCCTGCGATTCTGCCTGAGCGTCCGCTGAAGTTTGACGTTCGTTTGCCAGACGTATCTCGTCCAGCTTCTTGACTGCGATTTCGCGTGCATCTTCGGCAGTTTGCACTTCCTCGCGGGCAACTGCGATCAGCGGCTTTCTGTCGATGTGCCTGTTCGTGGCATATTCGTCGGCATTGTTCATTAACTGGACAGCGTGCTGATAACTATCGCTGGCATACTGCTCGGCTCCCTCGGATTGAGCGATGCGCAACGCATTACGCGCCTCGAAGAATTCCAACGGCAACCTGGCATTCAAAACCACCGGGTCGAACTTGTAGCCGGTGGGAATATAGCCGCCGCGCTCCATTAGTTCGTAGTTTGCATTTACTGCCTCGGTAGTTCCCTTGGTGTCCTCGCGAACCACATTCTCAAGCACGACCACGTTGCTGGGCTGCCGCACGGCATAATAAGGTTCCGCGGTAACGATCAGAGCGAAGGCCTGAAGGTCGGTGGTCACGCGCAGCTTGCTGCGGTGGTTGTCGCCGACTAACACTTCGCCCAGGTTCACGGCCCGGCCTTCGGGAGAAATCGCCCACAAAATGTAGGTCAGATACTCATTGCCGAAAGTCATCGGATTCTGCAGATTGCCAAATTCCGCGTCGATCTCAATGGATCCCCGCTTGCTATTGACCTTGGCTTCACCGTTCGCTGAAGGCATCAAGTCCGTACCCGCGAAATCCAGCTTCGAGGCTCCGCTGCGATGTTCGTAGTTGATGGCCCGCACGCTGCGGCTGACTACATTCACTCGGAATGTAGGTGTCGGACTTATGGGCTCGACGACCAAGGTTGTTCGAGGATTAGTTTGAGCAAATGCGGTCGCACTGAGAGTGATTCCGACTGCTAACAAAAGCGCTGTTTTCACAGGTCTCCTTTTTCAGGCACACGTTGCCGTGTGGCGTTGTATCGATCTTGCGTTTGTGCGTGCAGCCGTTATTGGCTGGTTTCCGTCATCCTTCAGGTTCCAACGTGTATCCGGGAAAGCGAGCTAAAGAGCCCAAAAACATTCAGAATCCACAGAACCACGGCAATGACCACGACGCCGTTCAAAATTGACTTGATGGTTCCCTGCATGGGAATGAAGCGATTCACCAGCCACAGGAGGACACCCACCACGATCAGAACTTCCAGCACTTGAATTAAAGGCATAATGTTACCTTCCTTGGTTCGCGGGCTAACTCCTCTCATCCGCCTGGAAGTGTTGCCCTAACTTCGATGTTCGAGACTTTTTAGGGTCGAATCGCGTCTCCGCCAGGTTCTGCGGCGTACACACGGATGAAGAATGCCGATTGTCTGGATGTGGCCGCCGTGACTTGCTCAGGGACCCGCCCTGCAGCGACCTGAGAATCAAAGCTGCGAATCAGCGTTCGCGGCTCCATCTGCACACTCAGGATAATAAGAGAGTGACAGGTGTGGACTTTCATGTCTGAGCAAGATAGCTCACATGTGAAGAAATCAGGTTTGCGATGCTTGGGCGGCAACATCAAATCGCGGAAGCCCCAGTTCGTAACAAAGTCCATCCGCGCTCCGCGATCACGAAAAGAGCGCCAGCGAAAGAAATTCACCAATCACGGTGGCAGCCTCGGCGATTTGGAGGTCCTCTGATACAATTTGATTCGTAGAGCAAAGACAAATGCTCTGGTCGCGGTTTCACTTGGTGTCGGTTTCAGCCAGAATTCCTCATATGTTATGAGGTGGAAATGGTTGAAACAGGCGAAACCTTGGACGGCAGGGAAGCGCAGTAAACATGCGGCTTTCCCGCTAACCCAATGAAAACAGGCGTGGGGACGTAGTTCAGTTGGTTAGAACGCTCCTTTCTCACCGTTACGAATGATGTAAGCGATTTACAAATCAGCAACTTACTACAACCAACATCTGTTCGCCCTGTCACGGTTTCTGCCATTTCCCTGCATTTCCGAAAACTTGTTGTCCGTTCTCTTGAAGCTCCTGACGTCTTCCTCCTCCTCCGAGATCGAAGTGCGTCACGTATGGCGAACAGTTTTCGTCAAGAACTGATCGCCGAACTTTTCGATGAGGAGAGCTAATGGGAATACCGGAACTCGAAATTTATTCCATGATTGGCGCGGAAGGTTTCGCAAGGTTAGTCGCCGCCTTTTATCGACAAGTCCCTCAAGACGACCTTCTAGGGCCAATCTACCCGGCATTTGATCTTCCAGGGGCCGAGCAGCGCCTCCGAGATTTCCTGATCGGTAGGTTCGGGGGGCCCCAGACTTACATTGAACAAAGAGGCCATCCTCGCCTCCGGGCGCGGCATTCGCCGTTTCCCATCAATCAGACTATCCGCGACCGCTGGATGCGGCTGATGGACAATGCGTTGGGGGAAGCTTCGCTGCCAAGCAAAGCCGAAGAAGTCCTTCGGAAATTCTTCAATGAGATGTCTACCTTCATGATCAATCAGTCAGAGGCTAGGATCAGCTAGCGCAAAGCGACGCGGAGAGGCGGCGCACGGCCATATCCAAAGATATGGGAGACTAATGTTGCATGAAGAAAATTGGCTTCCTCTCATTCGGTCATTGGGCACCTTCACCACAGTCACGCACGCAGTCGGCGACCGACGCGCTCCTGCAGTCTATCGACCTCGCCGTGGAGGCCGAGCGCCTTGGAATGGACGGAGCCTACTTCCGGGTTCATCACTTCGCGCAGCAACTGGCATCACCGTTTCCGCTGCTCGCGGCGGTTGGTGCGAAAACGCGAAAGATTGAAATTGGTACCGCAGTGATCGACATGCGGTATGAGAATCCTCATTACATGGCGGAGGACGCAGGGGCTGCGGATCTAATTTCCAGCGGTCGATTGCAGTTGGGAATCAGCCGCGGTTCCCCCGAGCAGGTCATCGATGGTTGGCGCTACTTTGGCTACCGCCCGATTGAAGGCGAGGACGATGCAGGTATGCCTCGCAATCTGAAGCACCTGACTCGGAACTATCGAGTTATGCGAACCGACTCGTCGGAGTATGGAGTCTCGTGGCCTACACAGATGAACATGAAAACGGCGACGAGACTCAACCGTTCGGTCCCAATCCTCAAGGGTTTCTTATCTACACTGCGGATGGATTTGTCTCTGCGCAGCTGATGGAGCCGGGCCGCCCCCCCTTTCATTCGTCCGACTGGCATCATGGGACTCCTGAAGAATACCGGGCGTCCGGGAGCGGTTACATCGCCTACTGCGGGACCTACGAAGTCGACGAGGAGAAGGCAACGGTGACGCATATACCATCCGTTTCACTCCTGCCGAATCTAATCAGTGGTCGCCAGTGCCGCTCGATTCGTCTAGAAAGCGATCGGCTCGTACTACGAGCGCCCGGAGTTCCAGTTGCCGGCGGTTTGAACGTCACGAGCCGTTTGGAGTGGAAAAGAATCTTTGCAAACGTCGTACCGTCTACTTAGCACTCTCACAGTCTTCCGTATCTCATGGAGATGCAGTATGGCAACGAACGAAATCAAAGCGCAGCGATTTAGCGTGAGTTCTTCCAAAGGTTTTCGGGATGTAGTTGCCGCGTTGGAGGCGGCTATTGGGCATCCGGAAATGAGTTCGTTCGGCAAGAATATCGCTGCCGCAAAAACGTTCGCAGAAGTTGAAAGGATCGTGCGCGAAGCGACTGGCCCGTNNGAAACGGAGCGACGGCCCGGCAAAGCATGCGCCTTCTTGTGGGCAATCCCGTTACCATGAGCTCCATGGTTCAACATGTGCCGGATGCTGGCTCGTACGCACCCGTGACAATCCTCATCGACGAGCGTTCGGATGGAGTTCATTTGTCATACGACAGGATGGCGAGCTTTCTTGCTACGTACGGAAGCCCCGAAGCTTTGAAAGTTGCCCAAGGTCTGGATTCGAAAGTCGAGGCATTGCTTGTAGCAGCGGCTGGTTGAACGGTTTTCCGAAGATTCTGGCCATAATCTGTAACGCAAGGACCCAAAGAATCATCGAGGGCCCTACGAGAGTTGACCAAATCAAAAGAAATCAACGAAGAAAATCAGGAGATCAACATGGAAACGAAAACAAATGTAGTACTGGTGCACGGAGCATGGGCAGACGGATCGTCATGGGGCAAGGTCATTACGCTCCTTCAGAAGAAGGACTTTAACGTCACGGCGGCGCAACTGCCGTTGACTTCACTTGAGGACGACATCACGGTCACCCAAAACCTGCTGTCGATGCAAAAGGGGCCCACTGTACTCGTCGGACATTCATACGGCGGCGCGGTGATCACAGGGGCGGCGAACAACGCACCCGACGTTAAGGCTCTGGTCTATATCGCTGCTTTCGGATTGGACGAAGGTGAGAGTCTCGAAGGTCTCAGCAAACAAGGGCCAGCTCCCGCTGGTGCCGCACAGATACGGCCTGACGACCACGGCTTCCTCTGGATTGATCGCGACGGATTCGCGCAAGCATTCGCTGGAGATGTAGATCCAACCGAAGCGCGCATCATGGCAGCGGTACAAAAGCCTCTAAGCACCAGTTCATTCACAGGGAAATCCGGTCCGCCAGCGTGGAAGCATCTTCCATCCTGGTATTTGGTTTCCTCAAACGATCAGATGATTCCGCCTGCAGCGGAGGAATTCATGGCCAAGAGGATGGGCGCGACGGTCCGTACGGTTCCTTCGAGCCACGCCGCTATGGTGTCGCACCCTAAGGATGTAGTCGACCTTATTACTCTGGCAGCCAACTCAGTCCGAGCGCAGGATCTTCGGAAGACGGCTTGATTCGCGTGTACTCTTGATCGAAGAAGCTGCATCGCACGCTCGTGAGACGCTTTCGGACGGTTTCTCCGGGTAGGTTCAGGCTGAAGCCGTGAAACGGAAATGACCTCTGCCCCGAGGGCGGAGGTCAGCCTGTTTTGGCTCAAACCGGACCATAAATGGACCATCGTCGGACCATGAATCCTAATGTCGTGTGCTTGCACCGAAATCAAGCCGCCAGCAACTGACTGATAGATCGAGCCTTGTTGCAGAATCAGCGTGACCGCTCAAAATCACACTCGGCCTTCACACGGCAGAGGTCTCAGCCTCAATTGAGTTGTCTCTCATGGATGACATTTGGTGAACCTACCTTTTCAGTTTTGGAACGGAAATCGAAGGACGGAGTCTTACAGGGATTCGAGATCCGGAAATCCGTATGAAGCAATCGGTCATTCACCGAGAACCTGAAACCAACCCTGCTCCAAGAGCGGAAACGGCCCGAGAACCCCACTCGCACGTGGTCAAAGCCTGACGGATCAATCGATGCTCTGCTACAATTCATTCACGGGGCAGGGACAGCTGCTCTGGGTTGGTGTTTGCCTGCAGCACGGTTTCGGACGGCGGTTTAACTTGGTGTCCTTGGTGTCCATTAACCTCAGAATTTGGTTCTACGGGGTTGAACAGGGCGATGCAGGCGAAACCATTGAACGTGAGGGAAGCGCAGTAAACATGCGGCTTTCCCGCTAACCTAATGAAAACAGGCGTGGGGACGTAGTTCAGTTNNGTCGTCCCCGCCATTCTTTTCAGCAGTTTACTATCAAGTGTTGAAAAAGCATGGTACACAAACAAGGTACACAAGCAAGGTACACATTAAGCAGCACCTCCCGCTGCCGTCGCAATTGTTGTCTTCCCGCTAGGAAATTAAACAACCCCCCTTTCTTCCTGGCGCATCTCTAAATAGCGAACGCCCGTAGTAGTAGTATTGGTGCGGTGCGGATCTAGGGGTCGGATCAGTTCCAGTGCTGGCGGTAATGTTGCTTTTGGGCGCGTGGATTCTATAATCATCCCGAGGTTGTCGTGGTGAAAGCGGAAACAACAGACGTTGCGGTTCGTTCGGTGCCGTGGTGGTACTGGGCGCTCGTCAGCGTTGTCATGTTTTCTCTGGCCTTGACACTCGCTACACGAACTTCCCACGTTACACTTTCCTACAATACAACGGTTCAGTCCGGTGACTCGCAAGCTGTGCGGCAGCACATGGATCGCGATGCGATTCGTTGGGCTGCGCCTGTAGCTAGAGCCACGGTATCGCAGACTCCCACGTTTTATCCCCGTGTGGGGCCGACTGGCCCGCCTCTTCCAACTCTTCTTCTGGAGGAAAGTCTCTACAATCGACCGCCTCCCACGGCTGATCTTTTCCTCGTTGTCAATAGCTAGTCACTCCAACTGAACTTAGTACCAAACGAGCCACGTGAACCTGGGAGCGCGATGCATTCCATCGCAATTTTCCGGGTGATCTGGGCTGTTCCTCTGGAGGCATGGGTTGGATGGGATTGTCTTTACTTTCGTTCCGCTGCTGATTACCGTAGCGTGTACGAGCCTTACCCCCGCGTTCGGTCCTCCCCTTTCACGGGGGTAGGTTTTTTTTCACTACCCGGAGCTGTGCAGATCTTAGAATGAAAAAATGACGCTGCAACGAAAACATATACTGATTGGAGTTGCAGCGCTGGCCGCGGCGATCGCGATCACGCTGCTCATGCATTCGCTTGGTGACGCGAAAGCCAGGAAGGTCGATGAATCTCCGCGACGGGTCGCTCCGGTTGTATTCGTCACCCGCGGCCCACTCGAAAACGTCATTACTCTCACCGGTGAATTCCGTCCCTTCCAGCAAGTTGACGTTCACGCCAAGGTATCGGGCTACATCCGCCACATTTTTGTGGACGTGGGGGACAAGGTCAGAACCGGGCAGGAGCTGGCCATTCTGGAGGTCCCCGAACTGAATGCGCAGGTCGCGGGTGCCCAGGCGGACATCGCTCGCAGCAAAGACGCGATTCGCCGCGCCCAAAGTGAAATCGAACGGGCGGAGTCGACGCACCAGGCTTACCACGCCGCATATACGCGACTCAAGCAGGCTTCCGAGGAGCGGCCGGGTTTGGTCGCCGAGCAGGAACTGGACGATTCGATGGCAAGAGATAAAGAGACCGAGGCACAGATCGGCAGCACTCGCGCCGCTCTGGCTGAATCGCAGAACCAACTTGGGATGGCGAAAGCCACGCTTGATCGCCTTTCGGCGTTGCAGGCTTATTCGCACATCACGGCTCCCTTCGCGGGCGTGGTCACCAAACGGTATGTCGACACCGGCGCCTTAATCTCAGCCGGAACCTCATCTGAGACGCAATCGCAGCCTGTGGTGCAACTCGCGGAGTGGTCACTGTTTCGGTTGGAGATTCCAGTTCCCGAATCCGCCGTGCCGATGATCCATTTGGGCAGCATAGTGCAGGTCCATGTTCTCGATTTGAATCGAGACTTCCAGGGTCGCGTGTCCCGCTTCGCTGACGCACTCAATGATGAGACGCGAACCATGCACACCGAGATTGACGTGGAGAATCCGCAAGACACTTTGACCGCTGGCATGTACGCCGAGGTGAAGCTCGCGTTGCAGGGGAAAAAGGGCGCGCTCACGGTTCCCGTCCAGGCCGTAGTTCAGGAAGGCAACGAGCATTACGTGCTGGCTCTCGACAATCAGAATCGCGTGCAGAAGCGCAACGTTGAATTAGGAGAGCAAACCTCCACCACCGTGGAGATCGTTCACGGTCTCTCAGAAAAGGATCGAGTGATCGGCGCCGGTCAGTCCGACTATGCGATCGACGAGGTGGTGACGCCCAAGTTGGAGTCAGCGCCCGCAGGTGCGAGCGAAGGCCAGACGGGAGAGCGAAAGTAATGCCGAGATTCGCTCTGAAGAACCCGTTCTTCGTGATCATGCTTTGTCTGGTGATCGCCGTCGTGGGCGTGACGACCGTGGTGCGGATGCCGGTGGATCTGTTCCCGCAGATCAAGATTCCAGTGGTAGTGGTTGCGACCTTCTACGCGGGGATGCCGCCGGAGCAAGTCGAGGCCGACATTACCGATACGTTCGAGCGTTTTTTTACCCTCGGCAGCAACATCGACCACATCGAATCCCGCTCTTTGACGGGCGTAAGCCTGATCAAGATTTACTTTAAACCGGGCAGCGATGGCAATGCCGCTCTTAGCAACATCGCGAACCTGGCGATGGCCGATCTTCGGCGTCTGCCTCCAGGTACTTTGCCGCCGGTGGTGCTGAAGTTCGATGCCTCGAGCCTTCCGGTTTGTTTGGTAACGCTGAAAGGGGAAGGCCTGGATGAGACCCGGCTCAAAGATCTGGCGCAATTCCAGGTTCGTAACCAGATCGCCAATGTACCCGGCGCCTCGGTGCCGCAACCCTTTGGCGGACGCTATCGCCAGATTATGGTTTATGTGGACCCAGTCAAACTGGAGGCGCACCAGCTTAGCCTGATGGACGTGGTTCACGCGGTGAATGATTCCAACCTGATTCTTCCCGCTGGAGACGTTCGCATCGGTCCCAGAGATTACAACATCTACGCCAATGCGCAACTGCCCAACGTAGAAGAGATCAACCGCATACCGCTGAAGACCGTGGGCAGCGCGTCGGTGATGGTTGCCGATGTGGGTGAGGCCAAGGACTCGGGCGCGATCCAAACCAACATCGTCCGTATCGACGGACAGCAGTCGGTCTACATCCCCGTGCTGAAGCAAGGCGGCGACAGCAATACCATCACGATTGTGAACGGAATCAAAGCGGCGATCACGGATCTGCTGGACATTCCGAAATCGCTCAAAACGGCGGTTGTCTTCGATCAGTCCATCTTTGTCAAGAGTGCCATCAAGAACGTCATGAAGGAAGGCGGAATCGGGCTCGTGCTGACCGGAATCATGATTCTCATTTTTCTGGGTAGCCCTCGCGCCACGGTTGCTGTACTGCTGTCGATTCCTCTTTCCGCTTTGGTGTGTTTTTTGCTCATGAATGCCATGGGCGGCTCGATCAACGTGATGCTCTTGAGCGGTTTGGCGCTGGCTTTTTCCCGTCTGATTGACGACTCGGTGGTGGTGCTGGAAAACATTTTTCGCTACATGGAAATCGGCGAAGCCCCAGGAGTGGCAGCGGAAAAGGGAGGGATGGAAGTCTCGCTGGCAGTCCTGGCGGCCACGTCTACCACCTCGATCGTGTTTTTCCCCGTAACGTTGTTTTATGGTGTCAGCCGCTACCTTTTCATCGATCTCGCTCTGGGTGTGGTGCTGTCCATCTTTGCCTCGTACGTCTTCGCCATGACGGTTGTGCCGCTCTATTGCGCGACCTTCCTCCATGTAGAGGGCGTCGAGAATGAGATTCAAGGCGAGCCAGAGAACAAGCCCGCTTCGCGATCGCTGTTCCGCAGGTTCATTGACCGATTCAATCAGCGTTTCCAGAAGCTCCTGGATCTTTACGAGCGTTCGGTGACTCGCGCTCTGGTCCGGCCGGGGAGAACCGTGGCGTGGATTGCCGCGGGCATCGTTTTGGTCCTGGTTGTAATTTTTCCATTTGTGGGGACAGCGTATTTTCCCCGCACCGATCCGGGCCAGTTCGTCATCAACGTCAAGGCGCCCAGCGGTTCCCGGATCGAGGTCACCAATCAATACATCGCGCGCGTCGAAAACGATATTCACCAGGTGATCGGCGCCCACGACCTGGGGATGATCGTCTCCAATATCGGGATTACCCCCGACCTTTCCGCCATGTACACCAGCAACTCGTCCATGGATACGGCATTTGTCCTGGTGAGCTTGAAAGAAGACCACAAGCTCGGCAGCTATGAATACATGCAGCGCGTTCGCCGCAAACTGTCCGAAGACTTGCCGGAACTCGATACATATTTTCAGGCGGGCGGATTGGTCGATGCCGTGATCAACCTGGGACTACCCGCGCCCCTCGACGTCCAAGTCCGGGGCAACGATCTCGACGGAGCTTTTAAACTGGCGGCGAATATCGCCAAGCAGATTCGAAGCCGCAAGGGCGTGAGCAGCGTGCTGATTCCGCAAAATCTTCTTTATCCGGGATTGCAGCTGAATATCGATCGCGAACGCGCCAGCCTGATTGGACTCTCACCTAAACAGGTGGTGGACAACGTAATCACTGCCCTGACCTCCAACGGCATGATCGAGCCGAGTTTCTGGATCGATCCCAAGACGGGCAACAACTACATGCTTACCGTGCAGTACTTCGATAAGCAGATCCAGAACATGAGCATGGAGGATTTCAAACAAATCCCGTTGCGCGCTCCCGGTATCAAGAGTTACACGCCCCTGCAATCCGTGGCTGATATAACGCCGATGAATACCCCGACAGAAGTCGACCATTATCAGCTTCAGCGCGTTATCGACATCTATGTGATGCCCTCAGGCGAGGCCTTAGGTGGAATCAATCGCGAAGTCAACGACATCGTCAAGCACACAAAGTTGCCGGAAAACACACGGGTCGATGTGCTCGGATCCGTGGTCGGCATGCAGGAATCGTTCAAACGCTTTTCCATCGGCCTCATGCTGGCTATTGTCCTGGTCTATCTGATTCTGATGGCGCAGTTCGCTTCTTTCATCGACCCGCTGATCATCCTGGTTGCGATCCCTCCAGGCCTGGCGGGAGTAGTGCTGATTCTTTTTCTCACGCACAGCACCTTCAACATCATGTCGCTCATGGGCGTAATCATGATGACTGGGATCGTCGTTTCCAACAGCATCTTGATCGTCGAGTTCGCGCGCCAGTTGCGCAAGGAGGACTTTACGCTCCAGGAGGCCCTGGTGCGGGCGTGCAAGATCAGGCTGCGCCCAATACTCATGACCTCGCTCGCAACTTTGTTGGGCATGCTTCCGATGGCCTTGGGCGTGGAGACGGGCAGCGAACAATACGCTCCTCTGGCGCGCGCCGTGATCGGAGGCCTCGCGGTTTCGGTAGTCGTCACAGTTTTTCTCGTACCTGCGGTCTATCTGATGGTCCACGGCAAAGAGGAAGATAGGAAGAATGAGAAACAGGAGGAACAGCCGGCATGACGTGGAGGCTAGCATTTCTACTGAGCGCTCTCACGCTCTCAACCCAGCTTTTGGCACAGTCGGTGCCGGCCTTGCAGAGCCTGTCCGATGCGCCCTCGGGTTCCACAGACCCTTCGAAATCGCAATCCGGCACGAGTGCGGTGACGGCCGGGAGTTCGGATGCTGCTCCCCGCTCACCGAATGTGGTACGGCTCACCGTGAAAGACGCAGAGGCGTTCGCGCTGAAAAACAATCCAGCGATTTCTGTAGCGCGGCTCAGTGCCTTGGCTTCAAAGCAGGTGACGCGGGAAGTGAGCTCGACTCTCTGGCCACAAACCTATGCCAACCTGACGGCGGTCGATGCTGAAAACAACAGCCGCATCACCGCTGGGGCATTGAACAATCCAACCGTCTACGCCCGTGCCGCCGGAGGCTTTACGGTGACCCAACTCATCACGGACTTTGGGCACACCACAAACCTGGTCGCCAGCGCCCGCCTTCAGGCAAGAGCCGACGAACAGAACGCGGCAGCAACTAAAGAGGAAATCCTACTGGCCGTGGACCAGGCCTTTTACAATGCGCTGCAGACTCATGCTGTGCTGCAAGTGGCCGAGCAGACCGTAGCCTCGCGGCAGTTGTTATCTGACCAGGTTTCCGCTCTTACCAGGAGCAAATTAAAGTCGGACCTGGACTTGAGCTTTGCCAACGTGAATCTGGCGCAGGCAAAGCTTCTCTACCTGGACGCGGTGAACAACGACAAGGCTTCCGCGGCGACCCTTTCGGCGATTCTGGGATATCCCACTCTCGTAGCGTTCGACCTGGTGAACGACACCGAACCGCTCGCGCCACCCCCAGCCGATGTCGACCCGTTGATCGCCGAGGCTTTTGCCAAGCGTCCCGAAATTCTTGGGCTGGAATTTCAGTCGGAGTCCGCGGAGAAGCGGCACCAAGCCGAGCATGACCAGTTCTATCCGACCATCAGCGCTCTCGGAGCTTTTGGAGATTCTCCGGTCCGTAATGACATCATCTATGGGCCTTACGCTGCCGCGGGAGTGAACATGGAAATTCCGGTCTTCAATGGATTCCTCTACTCCGCGCAGTCGCGCGAAGCGGACTTGCGCGCACAAGCCACGCGCCAGCGTCTCATCGACCTTCGAAATCGGATCTCGCGAGATGTGCGCACCAGTTGGCTGGCTGCAAGCACCGCATTCGACCGCGTGAATGTGAGTGAGCAATTGCTGGCCCAGGCGAACCTGGCGCTTAATCTGGCCCAGACACGATACAAGCTAGGCCTCAGTTCGATCGTAGAACTCAGCCAGGCACAGCTGCAGCAGACTCAGGCTGAGATCGGAAATGCGCAGGCGGGATATGAGTACCAGTTGGCCTTGTCGGTCCTGCGTTACCAGACTTCAGGACTGTGAATCGGGTCGCAAGTTAGGCGACATGTAATCCAAAAGGGTACGGTGGTGAAGAGCACCACGACTTGCACTGGTGCGACCGTCGAACCCTCTGGCGAGGGCGCGGTGCAGAGCTGGGTGATCAATGTCACGTTCTCTCCGACTGCGCCAGGGATTTTTACCGGCACTTTGAAAATTACGGACAATGCAGAGCACAGTCCGCAGACCACCACGTTGTCGGGCACGACATGACATTGACAGGGATAGAGGCAGCCGCAATCTGCTCCTTTGCCACAATCTGGCCCGCTGGAACCAACCTCTCACAGGTAAACTGGAACCGAAAGTGTAGCTGGGCCCCGCGGCCAAGCCGGTCTCAGAGATTCTGACGACGATCAATCGACGACGAACAATCAACGATAATGATGAGGAGCTTCATGCGTGTTCTTGAGCTGTATGCCTTAGAGTAGAAGACGCGACGGGCGGTGGCTGTCGGGAGCCGCCCGCCTGATTGCGCTCTGGTTCACTCGAAAGCTTGCTTCAAAAAAGGAGCTTCAAATTGAGTAAGAGTAACAGGACGATCGGAAGGAGTTTGCTCCATTTGAGCCTCCCGGGAAGCGACTCGGCGCAAAGATACAGCGATGACGCCCCCCCGTTGCGGTCAGAGCTGTTCAGCGCCGATCAGATGCAGCAGCATGGCAAGACCCTGGCGGGCTCGCACAAGGTGAGCCTTGGAGGCGGTCCGGACCGGCTTCTGGGGCGGCTGGCTGAAAATCAAGGCGTTCTGCTCGGAGTCCGCGGCTTGCTGACGGCGGCGGTTAAGACGAACCGCCGCATCACGCCGGCCGGGGAATGGCTCCTCGACAACTTCTATCTGATCGAAGAGCAGATTCGCATGTCCGAGAAACACTTGCCCAAGGCTTACAGCCGGGAGCTGCCACGCTTGCTGAACGGCCCTTCGGCCGGCCTTCCGCGTGTGTATGACATCGCNNCGATCTCGCACGGCGATGGGCGACTGGATCCGGAGAGTCTCAGCAGCTTTGTAGCGGCCTACCAGACAGTCACCGCCCTCAACTTAGGCGAGTTGTGGGCGCTTCCCATCATGCTGCGTCTCGCGCTGATCGAAAATCTTCGACGTGTGGGAGCCCGGATTTCTGCCGACAGGATCGGCCGCAACCGCGCCGATTATTGGGCGGACAAGATAACCGAGACCGCCGAAAAGGACCCCAAGAGTCTGATCCTGGTGATCGCCGACATGGCGCGGTCCAGCCCGCCGTTGGTGGGCTCGTTCGTTGCGGAATTTGCGCGCCGGTTGCAGGGGCAAGGCCCCGCCTTGGCCTTGCCGCTCACCTGGATTGAGCAGCGACTTTCCGAATCCGGGCGGACGATCAAGCAGTTGGTGCAGTCGGAGAACCAGCAACAGGCTGCGGATCAGGTCTCGATGAGCAATAGCATCGGCAGCCTTCGTGTCTTGGGCGCGATGAACTGGCGCGATTTTGTCGAGACCTTGAGCGCCGTCGAACAGGTTCTTCTTGAGGACCCAAGCGGATTCTACGGCAAGATGGACTTCTCGACGCGTGACCGTTACCGGCACACGGTGGAGAAGATCGCCAAGAGCAGCGAGCGATCCGAGCCCGAGGTGGCGCGCGCAGCAATCCAACTGGCGCGGGAAACTGCGGCCCGGAAGGGCAGCGACGATCGCACGCAGCATGTCGGCTTCTACCTGATCGACAAGGGATTGGAGCAGCTTGAGCGCCAAGTGGAGGTCCACTTATCTGCCTCTGAAGCGTTTCGGAGGGTGGGCCGCGAATTTCCTTTGCTGCTGTACTTGGGCGCGATCACGCTGATTACAATGATCGCCGCCGGAACCTTGGTGGTGGTGGCGAAGGCGCATGCCAGTGCCTTTCCCAGTGCCTTTCAGAGTGCCTTTCCCATTGCCTTTCATGGTTGGGCGCTCGGCTTGTTCGGCATCCTCTCGCTGCTGTGCGCCAGCCAACTGGCCGTAGCCCTGGTCAACTGGCTGGTGTCGTTGCTGGCGACTCCGCATCGGCTCCCTCGCATGGACTTCTCCCAGGGGATTCCGCCGGAGCACCGCGCTCTGGTGGTGGTCCCCACAATCCTCGTGAGCGCTCAAAACGTCGAGGACTTGATCGAGGCGCTGGAGGTCCGGTTCCTCGCGAATCGGGACGACAACCTGCACTTCGGCCTGCTGACTGACTTCCGCGACGCGCACCAGGAAGTACTACCGGAGGATGAACCGCTGTTGCGGCTGGCTCGGAAAAAAATCGAAGGGTTAAATCAGAAGTACGAGAGTACGAACGACAACCTGTTCTTTCTCTTCCACCGTCCGCGCAAATGGAACCCGCAGGAGCGAATATGGATGGGTTACGAGCGGAAGCGAGGGAAGCTTGCGGAATTGAATTCCTTCTTGCGCGGCGGTTCCAGGGATCGCTTCTCGCTCGTCGTTGGCGACACGTCAATCCTGGCTAAAGTGAAGTATGTCATTTCCCTGGACACGGATACGCAGTTGCCGCGCGATTTGGCGCGGCAACTCGTGGGAGCTATGGCGCACCCTCTGAATCGTGCGCGTTACGACGAAGACAAGCAGCGGGTCTCGGAGGGGTACGGCATCCTTCAGCCCGGGGTCGGCGCCAGCCTGTCGGGAGCGAACCAGTCGAGATATGCACGCCTGTTCGGAAGTGAACCAGGCATCGATCCGTATACGCGCGTTGTCTCCGACGTTTACCAGGACCTGTTCGGCGAGGGTTCGTTCATTGGCAAGGGAATTTATGATGTCGATGCGTTCGAGAGGGCGCTGAATGGACGTTTCCCCGAGAACCGGATACTCAGCCACGATCTTCTGGAAGGATGCTACGCGCGGTCGGGCCTATTGAGCGATGTGCAGTTGTACGAGGAATATCCCTCTCAATATAGCGCGGACGTGAGCCGCCGCCACCGTTGGATTCGTGGGGATTGGCAGCTGATACGCTGGCTGCTGCCGCGCGTTCCGGGCTTTGGCGGGCGTCGCCAGAAGAATCCGCTTACCGCACTGTCGCTATGGAAGCTCTTTGATAACCTTCGGCGCAGTTTGATACCCGCGGCCTTGACCCTGCTGTTGCTGCTGGGCTGGACAGCTTTGTCACCGCTGTGGTTTTGGACCTCGGCGGTGCTCGGAATCATCCTGATTCCTCATTTGGTTGCCTGCGTCCTGGACCTGCTGCAAAAGCCAAGCGATGTACGGTTGAATCAACACCTCGCTGCCGCAGTGGGCTACGCATCCAGGCGCTTCGCCCAGGCTGCGTTTACGCTCGCGTGCCTTCCTTACGAGGCGTTCTTCAGCCTGGATGCGATTGTGCGCACCGTCGGGCGGATGCTGTTCACCCACCGGCGGCTTCTCGAATGGATTCAGTCGGGCGACCTGAATAGAAATAGACGCACGGACCTCGCCGGTTTCTGCCGGACCATGTGGGTTGCCCCCGCGGTTGCCACGGCCGCCGCGATCTACCTGGCGATCTCGAGGCCAGCCGCCTTGGCGGCGGCTGGGCTGGTACTGGGACTCTGGTTTGTCTCGCCCCTCATCGCGTGGTGGATCAGCCGGCCGCTTGCTCGCCGCGCCGCGCGGCTAACCACCGGCCAGACCGTTTTTCTCCGGAAGCTTTCCCGGAAGACTTGGAAGTACTTCGAGACATTCGTCGGTCCCGACGATCATTGGCTGCCCCCCGACAATTACCAGGAGCGTCCTGTCGCCAGGCTCGGTCATCGCACCTCCCCGACCAACATTGGACTTGCGCTACTCGCGAACTTGTCGGCATATGACTTCGGTTACATTTCGTCCGCACAACTCATCGAACGCACCGCGAATGCATTCGACACGATGGAAACATTGGAACGCCACCAAGGCCACTTCTACAACTGGTACGACACGCGGTCCTTGAAACCGCTGTTGCCGATGTACATCTCGACCGTGGACAGCGGGAACCTGGTAGGTCACCTGCTGACACTGCGACCGGGCCTGCTCGCGATTCCCGATCGGAAGATCCTGGGTGCACGATTATTTGACGGTCTGAATGACACGCTAAACGTTGCTCTGGACGTCGCCAAAGAAGACGTGGCCAGAGAAGCCGACGCCGCTCAACTTACCCGGATCCAGAAGGATTTGGAATCCGCATGCGACTCCCCGCCAGCTTCACTCGCAGAGGTGCGCCGCAGCCTCGGCCGGCTGGCTGGGTCCGCCGCGGAATTCGCCGGCAGCCTCACCGCCGATCCTGAGGGCGCGGCGAAGTGGTGGGCAAATGCATTCGCAAACCAGTGCCAGAGCGCCCTCGATGAGCTTACGTTTCTCGCTCCTGATGCGCTCGAAGAGATCCCGACGTTGCGCCAGTTGGCTAGTCTCCCGGGGGACCTCCTGCATAGCCAGCGCGCCACGTCGAGAATCGCCGCCCTCGAAGATCTCGCGCGCAAATGCGCCGAATTCGCCCAAGTGGACTATGACTTCCTGTTCGACGACACTCGTCATCTGCTCACCATCGGCTACAACGCCGGAGAGCACCGGCGGGACCCAAGTTACTACGATCTGCTCGCTTCGGAAGCAAGACTGTGCAGTTTTGTGGGGATTGCACAAGGACAACTGCCGCAGGAGAGCTGGTTTGCCCTGGGCCGCCTCCTCACCACCGCAGGGGGAGATCCGATTCTCCTTTCCTGGAGCGGTTCGATGTTCGAATACCTCATGCCGCTCATCGTGATGCCGACCTACGAAAACACGCTGCTCGATCAGACGTACCGGGCTGCCGTGGCCAGACAGATCGAGTACGGCACAAAGCGCGGTGTGCCTTGGGGCATTTCGGAATCCGGTTACAACTCCATCGACGCTCGTCTCAACTATCAGTACCGAGCGTTTGGTGTACCTGGCATGGGTTTCAAACGGGGGCTCGCGGACGATCTGGTCAT
>PLHP01000003.1 GCA_003138955.1 Acidobacteriaceae bacterium
AGCCCTGAACTGGCGGCCGGAATCCGCCGCGTCAAAGGGGCAAAGCGTCTCGGCGTTCGGATCGGCAATTGGTTGACTCTCGATCAGTCCAAGGCCTTGCTCGGCGAACCACTGTCAGACAGCCTCCGAGGCAAACGTGATCAGGCGATTCTGGCGTTGCTCGTCGGATGCGGACTGCGACGGGCCGAACTGGTTGGACTCGGAACGGAAGATTTCCAGGTCCGCGAGGAGCACTGGGTAATCGCTGACTTGATTGGCAAAGGAAAGCACATTCGTACCGTTCCGGTTCCCGCGTGGGCGAAACGCGCCGTCGATGAGTGGATCATGGCGGCTGGCATCGACGGTGGGGCGATCTTCCGGCGAGTAAGTCGGCTGGGCAAGATCTGGGGCGATAGCATCACACCTAAGGCGATCTGGCACTTGGTAAAAGCGGCCGCGAAGCGTGCTGGCATCAAGGACTTGGCTTCCCATGACTTGAGGCGCACGTGTGCACGGTTATGCCATATGGCGGGCGGAGAACTTGATCAGATTCAGTTTTTGCTTGGACACGCATCGGTCCAGACAACGGAGCGCTACCTCGGCTGCAAGCAGAGAATCAGCCAAGCGGTGAACGACAACCTCGGTTTGGAAGACACTTGACGGGGCTGGTCACTTCCCAGAAGAGGACTTCTGGCCCGCGTCGTTGAGAGTTCGTCCCGGAGCGTAACTTCCGCTTAACTCGTGGCTCGCTCGGATCCGAAGGAGCTAAGCCAGTCGCGAGCGAAATCGCCTCTTTACACAACCGATCTCAACCTTATAATGAAGCCGCAGGCTGGTAGGAGAACATAGCTGTTTCCTCCATGATTGCCTATCTGTGACAAGCGAAACATTTACGGAAAAATGCAGAGGACAGAGTGTTCGGTGCAGCTAGCACCGTGCTCGCGCGATCGTCAGGAGTATTCATGCCTCATGTCACATGCATACTATGCAGACTATTGCTTCGAAGTCGGCCGGGGAATGTTCCAACCTATAGCGGCACTGCCCTTCGACGAGCGTTGGCCTTGACGACACTAAACCGTAACCGAAGCTGTAGCGTGTATTTCATGCGCGGGCGGCTACGTAATCGCCGTGGAAAACAACGTGCTTCGCGCCCTCACGGATGAGGAGGAACCTGCACTATTTGCCAGTGCCTGCTGCCCGTCTCTTCCCACTTGCCTGGCTGTCGTGCGATTGATCCGAAGGGGCACCTCGACCGTCTCGTTTCTTCAGAAGACGTTCCATCTCTTCTCCGAGTGCGACTGCATTGATCGGCTTCGACAGGTATCCATCAAACCCTAAATTCAGGATTCTTCCCCGGTCGCCTTGCATCGCGTACGCAGTAACAGCCAGTACGGGCAGTGTGGCCAGGCGGGGATTCTCGCGAAGCGTGCGCACGACTGCAAAGCCATCCAATACAGGCATACCAATGTCGAGGAGCAGTATGTCCGGTTGAGTCTGTTCAATCATGTGGAGCGCCTCTTCGCCGTCACATGCTTCCACCACCGTGTATCCACGCGCCTCCAGCAGCTCGCGGAGCAGTTCACGGTTGACGGCGTTGTCTTCAGCGATAAGAACTTTGGTCATGACTGCCCCGCAGATTTTGCCAGCTTGCGGCTTTGAACGACCTTTCCAACCTCGACAATGAGCTGTTGCTGCCAAGAGCCATTCTTTTGAAACAGTGCCTGGGTTTCGCGACTGAGAAGAGCGATCTCCTCGTGTGCCAAAGTCTTCGCCGTCATCACAAAAATTGGCAGATCTTTCAAAGTGGCTTCTTTCCGCACGTGGCGTATGACCTCAAAACCGTTCATGCCCGGCATCAGAAGATCCAGCAAGACGGCACTCACCAGTTTAGAAGAGAGCACTTCCAGGGCTCTGGCTCCGCTTTGGACGCTCTGAGTCTCGTATCCCGCGGAGCGCAAGGTCTCCTCCAACAACTCCAGGGTTTTGGGGTCATCGTCAACTAGCAGAATAGCCGCATCATCGTCCTCGGAAGGCAGGACGTGCTTGCGAATGGCCTCCAGAAGCACCGGTTTGCGGATCGGCTTCATAAGGTAGTCTGCCGCACCCAAAGCAAACCCGACTTGTCTCTGATCTACGATTGAAACAATAATGATTGGAATGTTAGCCGTGTCAGGCGCCTTTCTGAGCGCGACGAGGGTTTCGAAGCCATTACCGCCGGGCATCAACACATCCAGGGTGATCGCGTCCGGGCGTAGTTGTTGAGCCTTCGTGACGGCTTCAGCTCCCGACTCGGCCATGACAATCCTATATTCCGAATCCAGGTAGCTGGCAAGAAGCTCGCGGGCAGCGAGTTCGTCATCCACAACCAAAACGAGTGGCTTCCGGGAGTTTGTTTCCGCCGCAGTGGGTGGATGGGAGGGCTCTCTAACTGGAAGAACATTTGAGGCCGGTTTAGATGATCCCACCGGAAGGGTAAAAGTAAATCGGCTGCCTTTGCCCGGTTCGCTGTCCAGTGAAATTTTTCCACCTTGTTGTTCGACAAGGCGCTTGGTGATGGCGAGCCCCAGTCCCGTGCCTTCATGGGTTGTGCCACTGCTGCCTTCCACTTGCCGGAATTCTTCGAAGACGACTGCTTGATCCTCGGCCCGGATGCCTATCCCGGTATCGGTCACCGACAGGCGAACGAAATTCCCTTCTTCAACGCATTCGATGCTGATGCGCCCGCTCTTGGGCGTGAATTTGACCGCATTGCTAAGCAGGTTGTACAGGATTTGCTTGAAACGAACCCGATCAGCATAGACGGCCCGCTCTGTCTCCAGCTTATGTTGAACCTGGATGTTTTTTGCCATTGCCAATGGACGAATGGTGGAGAGCACCTCTGGCAAAGCATCTTTAACCTGAAAATCTTCGCATTGCAGTTCGAGTTGCCCGGCCTCGATTTTGGAGAGATCCAGAATGTCGTTGATCAGCTGCAATAGGTGCGCTGAACCTTTCTTGATGTGGTCGANNGTGGGTTGCCCGTTCGACTTCGCGGTTGTGGAGGTCGAGCTCGCGGTTGGCGACTTCCAGGCTGGCGGTAAATTTGTGGCGTTCTTCTTCGGCGCGCTTACGCTCGGTGACGTCGACTGCGATCACAAAATCGGCGGGACGACCCGCAAACGTGAGTGAATACGATGTAATCTCGACGTAAATGACGCTTCCATCTTTCTTGCAATGGCGCCAGAAACTGAGTGCGTGCTTTCCGTCACGAAGTCCGGCTACGCTTTCGATAAGAGCGGGAACGTCCTCGGGGGGGCGAATATCCCGAATGGTCATCGCCAAGAACTCCTCTTTTGAATACCCATACTTTTCGACAGCGGCCTGGTTCACCGCCAGGAAGCGCAGTGTGTCGCGCTGGTAGATCCAGGCGGGCTGCGGATTCAGCTCAAACAAGTTCCGGTACCGGTCTTCACTCGCGCGCAGCTCCTCTTCGGCCCGCTTGCGTTCCGTGATATCACGCGCGATGGCATAAATGAGGTCCTGCTCTCGCACACAAACGGCATTCCACATAAGCCACTTGTACGACCCGTCTTTGCACAAATAACGGTTCTCAAACGCAATCGTAACTTCCCGCTGCAGAAGGCGGCCGTCCTCTGCCACCGTCGCCACACGATCGTCCGGATGGATGAATTCGAGATAAGGCTTGGCCAGAAGTTCTGTTGTGGTGAAACCCAGCGTTTTCTCAAAAGCCGGGTTCAGGGTCTTGAAGAATCCGTCGAAACCGGCCGTGCAAAACATATCGATCGATAAGTCGAGGAACCGATTGCCAGTGTCAAGCTGGGAGTACAACGAGCCCATGAAGTTGCTAGCGACCAGGCCGAGCGCAAGAAACATCACCCCAAGAAACCAAACCCGCCGTTCGACGACCCAAATACCTTGGTGTATTGCGGCCGACGGCTGTTCCACCAGAACGCCCCAGCCGTACTGAGGCAGCGGTTCGTAACCCACAAAAAACATGGTGTCGTCGCGCGCAAAAGTCCCGTTGCCAGCCAGGCCGGCTCGGGCCCGCTTTACAGGTTCGTATCCGCTTAGGTCAAGCGCTGGCGAAAAGGAATCTATGTTCGGCCGGGCCGATAGGTGCGCGCTCTGGTCAACCAGCGAGATTGTCCATCCCCCCTCGAGCTTGGTCTGCAACAACTGCTGGCTCAGGGTGTTGACAGCAAAGGGAGCCATGAGAATGCCAATCGGTTTGCCCGCCTCGTCCGTCACTGGAACCACAATGGCGGTGACCAACTGATAAGGCGGAACCGCAGTCTGATAGACCTCTGAGACGTATGGCTTCCATTGGCTCGCGACGCCCTTATACCAGTCGCGGAACTCGAAGTTGTGATTGATCGAAGCTGGCTGCGGAGGATAGATTCTACGCATGGTGCCGTCGAGATCGTACACGCTGACAAAAGTAAAATCAGGACGCAGGCTATTCGCTTGTCGCAGGTCCCATTCGACTGAATTCAGGTCCCTGTTGGCCCACGCCGTGCGAAACCCCCGGCGGCTGGCAATCGACTCCAGAAACGCAGTGCTCTCGCGAAGGTGCTCCTCAACCAGCGCAGCCGAGACGCGTGCAATCTGCGTGCTCTCGGCGGCCGCCTGCGCTTCGGAACGGTGTTTTAACACCTGTCCCACGGAATAGGCGAAAATCGCGATCGGCACGACCATCAATAGGATGATTAGGGCGTACAGGCGCCGTCGGCTTCCGGAAACCCATTTCCCCACGGTGGCGGGTATTACCATGCGAACCTCGGACTTTCTCCGAAATCTTTCATTTCCGCAGGATGCCCTTGCTGCTAACGTCCACTTGCCGCGCGTTTTGATAGAGACTCTGCCGCGCCGCTGGTCACAAGCTGGTTGAACTGGTCGAAAATCTGGGGATCCCACCAGCCCTTGGCGACTTCTTCTTTCATTGTCTGAAGGGCATCGGCGGTGGAAAAGGCCTTCTTATACGGTCGCTCGTTCGTCAGAGCATCATAGACGTCAACAATCTGGAGCACCCTTGCGGCAACCGGGATTGTGTCTCCTCGAAGCCCATCGGGATATCCGGAGCCGTCGTATTTCTCGTGATGGTGACGGATGATGGGAAGCACCAGCCGGAACGACTTCAAAGGTGCACAGATGCGCTCGCCCACCGTCGGATGCTCCCGCATGACTTTCCATTCCTCTTCGGTCAGACGGCCGGGCTTCAGAAGAATTGCATCGGGCACCGCGACCTTCCCGATGTCATGCACAACTCCCGCGCGTCGGAGAGCGGTAATCTGATCCTCTGGGAGTCCGAGGTACTCGCCCAAACGGGTCGAGTTCTCCGACAATCGCTCACAGTGCCCGTGGGTGTGTGGGTCCTTCCCCTCAATGCTGCGGGCCAGAGAAAAAAGGACGGACTCAGCCCGTTCCAATTCGTCGGTGCGGAACTTGAGTTTCAAGAGCGACTGGACGCGGGCGAGCAGCTCGGCTCGGTCTACCGGCCGGGTCAGGAAATCATCCGCTCCAGCCTTGATGCCCTCGATCCGGTCCTGCTTGTCCGATAACGCCGTAATCAAGATGACGGGAATCAAATACGTTTCCGGGTTGCTCTTGATCTTCTCGCAGACCTCAAACCCGTTCAGGAGAGGCATCACCACGTCCAGAAGAACTAGGTCGACTTGAGTTCGGGTGAGTTCTTCAACCGCAGCCGCACCGTCCGGCGCGGTAATGACCTTGAATCCCTGCGTCGAGAGGAGTTCCTCTAGCAATTCTCGGTTCATAGCCTGATCATCGGCGACTAGGATGGTGCCGGTAATTGGCTGTTGCGACTGATACAACATGCTGCCCCACTTGTTCTTGCCTGATTTGGTGTAAGCGTTGCACGGAAGGCAGGGCAAGAGGTAGTTACCGGAGTCACACCATTACGACCGCCTGCGAACCGCCGGCTGGGTCTAATGCCCAGGCTCAGCCACAAACCATCTCTCTGAACCCCTGCTACTATTCTCCGGGCACGATTCGTGGTTGCATCCGAGCGGTACAGCAGTTTGCCGAGTACTTGGGCGCTCTCCGAAACAACTGGNNCGCCTCAGCGCGCTGCCGCCTTCGCGACCCAGGTTTCGCCCGTTCCAACAGTTACCAGTACCGTGCCTTTGACGGTGCCGACTTCGACGAAGTTGTGAACGGCCTTCAGGAGGGCATGCGAGACTTCTTGGCCTTTGGCGGCGAGAAGCATCCCGGTGGTAGAACGCAGGTGTTCGTTCAGGATCATGCCAGTGCGAAGGTTACGGACGTCAATGGCGCGCAGTTCAGTGGGCCCTCGACTGGTCCTGAAGTCTTTCAGGGCAGCGACCATTTTGGCATCGTATTCGGCGGGATTTCGGCTGAGTGCCAACAGAGCTTCCTGTCTTTCCGATCCAGTGCTGAGCAGGCGGTCGAAAGCCAGGCTGACCCTCAGCATCTGCGCCCCTCGGCGGACAGATTCGGCGTCGGGGGATAGGGATCGCGAAAGGTCCGTGGGTACTTCTTTCTGCTGGAGGATCATGTCAGCGACTAGTTCGAGTCGTGGAATCCGGGCCAGCAGGTCGTGGGCGATCTGGGGATGCTGCGAGTAGATCCTTTCATGTTCTGGAGTGAGCGGTTCGCCGGCATGGATGGCTTCCAGCAGGTCGGGGGTGAGAGTGAAGCATCCGAGTTCGGAGAGCATCGCTGCGATTTCGTATTGCCACGTATTGGAGAAGCAAAGTTTTCCTGCAATGTGGCGAACGTACTGGCAGATGCGAGTGCCTTTGTTGAAAGCGACGGGATTGGCCAGGTGGAGCACCTCGCTCAGAACCCGGATCGCGCCTGCGAGAGTTTTCTCAAGCAGTTCTTTTTCGCGAAGCATGAGGTCATATTGGGCAACACAGGCTCGGAGTGTGAGTGTCAAGTCTTCTGCGGTGACCGGCTTGTTGAGGAAACGGAAGATTCTGCCTTCATTGACGGCGCGCATGGCGGCTTCCGTGTCGGCATAGCCGGTGAGCATGACGCGGATAGAGTCGGGAGCAAGGGTGCGCACTCGAGAAAGGAACTCGGCGCCATCCATGACGGGCATGCGCATGTCGGAAATCACTACGATGTAGGGGCCATCATTCTTGATCTTCTCCAGTCCCTCTTCGGGCCCTTCGGCTAGGTCAGCTTTGAACTCACGGTAGACAGATCGGGATAGACCTTCGAGCGCAAGGGGGTCATCGTCGACGAAAAGGATCCTAGGTTTGTGGTTCCGGGTAGGTATGGCGGCGGTATCGGACGTCACTTCGAGCCTCCCATGTCAGAATCGAACTGGATTGGGATTCTGACACAAAATGTTGTGCCTCTATCTAATTCGGTATCGAACCAAATTTTTCCGTGATGTTTTTGCACAACGATGTTGTGGCAAATGGTGAGCCCCTGGCCGGTGCCCTCTCCAGACTGTTTAGTCGTGAAGAAGGGGTCGAAGACTCGGGCGCAGACAGGCAGCGGGATACCGGTCCCGTTGTCCTGGATTTCGATCTGAACATCATTGTCGATTTGTCGCGTGCGGATGGTGAGCTTTCCACGCTCGCGTGCTTGCTTCTTCGAGGCCTCACGGATAGCGTGCGTAGCGTTCACGATGAGGTTCAGAAAAACCTGATTCATCTCGTCGGCGTAGCATTCGAGGCGCGGCAGGTTGGGCTGATAGTCGGTTTGAACATCAGCGATGTGCTTGATCTGGTTCTGGGCGATAGTGAGGGTTGCGTCGAGCGCTTCGTTGAGATCGACCTGTTCTCGTTCTCCACCACCGGTGTGGGAGAAACGCCGCATGGCACCGAGGATCTTGCTCATGCGTCGGATCCCCTCGAGGGACTGTGAGATGGCCTTGGGAACTTCCTGCCGGAGCCAATCCCACTCCTCGGGGGGGCTGGCGGAAGTAACGGCTCCAGTGGGGCGAGAGTCGGAAGTGATAGAGGCGTGCGCCGGAGTCAGGCAGAAGGCCATGGCGGCGTCGAGCTGGTTCCATATGTCGCTGAGAAAGGCAATGTTGTCTGAGACATATTGGACGGGCGTATTGATTTCATGGGCAATGCCGGCAGCGAGTTGTCCGATAGCTGAGAGCTTCTCATTTTGCATGGCCATCCGGCGATCGCCGATATCGCGAGCGGAGATGACGTTGGCCTCGATCTCGCCGCGAGAGTCACGGATGAAACTGCCATGGGATTCCAGGGTAACGTAGGTTCC
>PLHP01000030.1:0-170 GCA_003138955.1 Acidobacteriaceae bacterium
TACAGCGTGGTTGTCGATGGCGCTGGATCGGACACCGTGGTGGCGGAGGCCTTGGGCAGCCGCCGTTTTGAGGTGATCGTGCGCGGCCCGGGCGGTCACTCCTGGAGCGACTTCGGCGCGCCCAATCCGATCATTGCGCTCTCCCGTGCGATCGAGGTCTTCCGTCAAAC
>PLHP01000030.1:274-4289 GCA_003138955.1 Acidobacteriaceae bacterium
TGGTGCAGAGCGAAGTGCTCGAGATCGGGAATCGTCCGGCGGGCGAACTGGCCTCGGGCGCGCGGCTGCTGAAGGTGATCCGCGCTGTGGATGCGCAGTTGGGCAATACGGCGCAGGTGCAGCGGGCGTCGACTGACGCCAACATTCCGCTTTCGCTGGGCCGCGAGGCCATCGCCATCGGGGGCGGCGGTTCCGGAGGCGGTGCGCACACGTTGCAAGAATGGTACGACTGCCATGGACGAGACCTCGGTCTGAGGCGCATTCTGCTTACAATGCTGACCTTGTCGGGAGTAGGAGAATGATGACGCGAATCGCTCCGATTCTGCTGTTGGCCGTGGCCTCGGGCGTGTCGGCGCAGACCGCTCAGAAGCCGAAAGCGGACCTGATCTTTACCCGCGGCAACATTTACACCGGGGTGGTCGATGCGTCGTCTTCGTTAGGAGCGGGTAAGCGCTCCGAGGCGCTGGCGCTCGCCGGCGACCGGGTCCTCGCCGTGGGGACGCGCGACGAGATCATGAAGCTGAAAGGGCCAGCGACCAAGATCGTGGACCTGGATGGTCACTTCGTCATGCCCGGCTTCAATGACGCCCACATGCACCTGGCCAGCGCCGGTCTGGACAAGATGAACGTCAACCTGGTCGGCGTCAAGACGCTCGATGAGTTCCGCGAACGCATCCGCGCCCAGGTCGAAAAAGCGGCGCCCGGAGAGTGGATCGTAGGTGGCGGCTGGGACGAAACTCTCTGGCCGGTCAAAGTTCTGCCCACGCGCTGGGATCTGGATGAGGTGAGCCAAAGCCATCCGGTTTTTCTGAGGCGGGTGGATGAGCATATGGCAGTCGCCAACACGCGCGCCTTGCAACTGGCCAGCGTCACCGTCGCCAGTCGCGATGCGGAGGGTGGAAAAATCGATCGTGATGACGCGGGCACGCCCAACGGCATTCTGCGCGAGAAAGCGCAATTGTTGGTGCAGGCAGTAGTTCCCAAGCCGACGCACGAGAAGCGGCGGCAAGCCATCGAACTCGCTCTTGAAGATCTGGCAAGTCACGGCATCACCTCCGCGCAGGATTACTCGCCGTGGGGAGAGTTTCAGATTTACGAGGAACTCGAGCACGACGGCAAGCTGACGGCGAGGATTTCAGAGTGGCTGGATTTCGACGAATCGATTACAGACCTGAACGATAAGCGTAGCTTGCATCCCGCCTCCGACACCATGCTCCACTCCGGAATGCTGAAGGCCTTCCTGGATGGATCGCTGGGCTCGAAGACGGCCGCGTTACTTCAGCCCTACAGCGATGATCCGAAAAACAGCGGCTTGCCGCAATACGAGGCGGAAAAGCTGAACGCGATGACGAAGGAGCGGGTGCTGGCGGGATATCAGATCGGCTTCCACGCCATCGGCGACAAAGCGGTGCAGTTGGCGCTCGACGCTTTTGCCGAGGCGGAGAAGGCGGCAAAAGAAGCCAAGGTGAAAGCGGCCGACGGTGGCAATGCAAACGATTACCGGCTTCGCATCGAGCACGCGCAGGTCACCACGCCGCAGCAGATTTTGCGTTTCAAGGATCTCAAGGTAATCGCCTCCATGCAGCCGGGCCACTTGCTCACGGATATGAATTGGGCCGAGTCGTATCTGGGCCCGAAGCGCGCCGAGCATTCCTATGCCTGGGCCGAGTTCCTTCGTCGCGGGGTGCTGCTGGCCTTTGGTTCGGATTATCCGGTCGAACCGGTGACGCCGTTTCGCGGCCTCTACGCGGCGCTCACACGCATGAGCGAAGATGGAAAGAAAACTTACTATCCCGCGGAGAAACTGAACATCGAACAGGCGATCGCCGCCTACACCACAGGCGGGGCTTTTGCCGAATTCGCCGAAAAGCAAAAAGGCAAGCTGGAGCCGGGCATGCTGGCCGACTTTGTCGTTCTTGATCAGGACATTACGGCAGTCCCACCGCTGAAAATCCTGGAAACGAAAGTTCTGCGTACGGTGGTCGGCGGGAAGACCGTGTACGAGGCGAAGTAGAATCGGGTCATCTGACCATCGGGCCATCGGGTGATCTGACAGCGACCATCGAATAACTGAGACTCAGGGTTTTAGATGACCCGATCACCCGATCACCCGATCACCCGATGGCGAGAGCGGGAACGCGCGTTCCTGATCGGCGCCCCACTGGCGATTGTCCCGGCTTTGGCGTTCCTTCCTGCCGTGATGTTCCTGATCGTCTTTCCTCAGGTGACGCACGGGCGGGCGATTGGGCTGTTCGTGTTGCCGGCCTGCGCGCTGGCGGGCAGCTTCGGACTGTGGAAGCTGGCAACGGGCGCGGCGCAGAAGCCGTGGGGAATATTCAACGTCCTGAGTTTTGGGGCGCTTCTGGTGCTGCTGGTCATCGCCAGCTATACCGGACTGTTCCTGGCGCTGATGACGCTGAAGCTGTAGAGAGTTGTGTGGGGACGGGGCTCCGCCCCGTCCCGGCCGGGCAAAGCCCCGCCCCCACCGCACCCTTCCCGTGGCTCCTGGCGTTCGTGGTTAACGCGAACTGGGTTTTCTGCGTCTAATGATTTGGCGGCCTTCGGCCGGTCCCTGCCTGGGGCGAAGGTATAATAAAAAATTGGCAGTCGGCAGTCTTAGGAGGTAGGAAATGGATTCGCGCGAAAGCGCTTTTTGGGTGCGTCTCAAGGCCAACCGTTGGGCGTACACGTTTACGATTCTGGCGACGCTGGCGGTTGGAATTCTGATTGGCACGATTGTCTCTTATGGAGTGAAAGGCAAGGAGGGACAGAAGTCGTCGGATGCGACCCCGCTGACCATTCCCGCTCCGCAACAGCTCTCGACCGCCTTCTCCCAGATTTCCAAGCAACTGGAGCCGAGCGTGGTGAACATCAATACCGAGTCGACCATTAAGAACCCTCACCACCGGCACCCCGTGCGCCCCGATCAGGACCAGCAAGAGGAGGGCAACGGTGAGGAAGACTCCCCGTTCCAGGATTTCTTTGACAAGTTCTTCGGCGGTCAGGGCCCGGAGGCAGGCACCATCCGCCAACGCTCGCTCGGTTCCGGCGTGATTGTGGATTCGAAGGGCTACATCGTCACCAACCGGCACGTGGTCGAAAAGGCCGATCGTATTCGTGTGAAGTTGCAGGATGAAAACCCGGCTGCTCCGGGTCATGATGCCAAGCTGATCGGCATGGACCAGGAGACCGACCTGGCGGTAATTAAGATTGATGTCGATCATCCACTCCCGGCCGCCAAACTGGGCAACTCCGACGGCATGGAAGTTGGCGACTGGGTGCTCGCCATCGGCAGTCCCTTCGGACTGCAGGAAACTGTAACGGCGGGCATCGTATCGGCCAAGGGGCGCAACATTGTTCCTAACCGGCAGTTCCAGTCTTTTATTCAAACGGACGCCGCCATCAACCCGGGCAATTCCGGCGGCCCGCTGGTGAATATGGCGGGTGAAGTCATCGGCATCAATACGGCCATCCTTACGGAGACCAGTTCGTACGCGGGCGTGGGATTTGCCATGCCTTCGAACACGGTGGCGCAGGTCTACAACCAGTTGATCGGTCCGGGACACCGGGTGGCGCGCGGGTCCATTGGCATTGAGTTTTCAGCCCAACCGAACCCGGCCATCGCCCGCATTTACGGATCGGGCGTGACCGTGTCGAATGTGGTATCCGGCAGTCCGGCCGAAGAGGCGGGCCTGAAGATCGGCGACACGATCACTTCCGTGGATGGCAAGGACGTGAAGAGCGGCGACGATCTGGTGGCTGACATCGCTTCCCGCAAGCCAGGCTCGAAGGCCAAACTGGCCTTTGTGCGCAACGGCAAGAAGCAGGACACGACGGTGACCATCGCCGATCGCTCGAAACTGTTCGCGTCCCGTCTGGGCGAAGAAGACGAAAGCCAGAGCGAGGAAGCGCCCAAGGCGAGCAAGTTTGGGGTCACGGTTCGCAACATCACTCCCGATCTGGCCGATCGCCTGGGCATTCCCGCGAGCAAAGGCGTGGTGGTGCAGGACGTGAA
>PLHP01000085.1 GCA_003138955.1 Acidobacteriaceae bacterium
TCCTTCGATTGGAAAAGACTGCGAGCGTCAAGCCATGTTAGGGTAGCCCTATTTCACGAGTCCCACTATCAGGCTGCTCGGCCCGGGCAGGTTGATCCGGCATACCTCGGTGAAACCCGCAGCCTTCATCCAGTGAGTGTATTCGAACTCGCTGTAACTGGCGCCTGCGTCGGTGTTGACGAGCATGTTCAGTGAGAACAGTGCCGCCTGTTGCGGGCCGGTTTTTTCCGAATCGAGGATGAAGTCCTGCACCACGAGGCGGCCGTTCGGCGCGAGTGCCTGGTGGGCACGGCGGAAGATGTCCCGGTTCTGCTCCTCGGAAAACATGTGGCAGATTGCGTTCAGCATGATGATGTCGTAGCCGGAACCGAAGTCGTCTTCGAGCATGTCTCCAGGGCGAAGGCTGACTTGCGCTGAGACGCCGGCCTGGCTGACATATCCAGCGGTGAGCGGCACGACCTCGGGAATGTCAAGAATCTCGCACTGCACATCGGGACAGGCTCTTGCGAAGGCGATGGAATATACGCCGGAGCCGCCGCCGAGATCGAGGATGCGGCGTACACCGGTTGTGCCCAGGGCCTTCACCAGCAGCGGGGCGCGATCTTTGGCGTTACGTTGCATGCCGGCAATAAAGTTGCGCGTCCATTCGGGGGTGTCGTCGCGACTGCTGGGGACACGGGTGCCGCTGCGCACCGCGTCGGTCAGTGTGCTCCAGCGATGCCAGATGTTGGCGGTGTGCAGCAGACCATTGCGGTGGTTATCTTTGGAGCCCTGCACAAAAAACCGTGCCGACTCGGGCGTGTTCTTGTAATCGTCGCCGCTCTTCGAGAGCAGTCCGAGGGCTACGAGCGCATTAAGCAGCATGCCAGCAGCGCGGGCATTCGCGCGGACCTTCGTCCCGATCTGCTCGGCATTGCCTCCGTCGCCGACGGCGGTAAAGATATCGAGTTCAAGCGCCGTAAGAAGGCAACGACTCGGCATGTAGACGCGGATCATCTGATCGAGGCGATCGGGCAGCACCCCCGCTTTCTCCCGGGCAGCCATCGCCGCGCGGAACTTTTCCCCATGCTCGACCGCCATAGCCTTCATCGCAGGGGCATCGTTCCATATAAGACGATCGACAGGCTTGCCGTCGCCGAGATGCGTAGCGACGATTTCGCATACGTCCGACGGTTGCACGCGCCGGTACCATACGCCTGCCGGATAGACGACCATCACTGGACCTTCATCACACAGTCCCATGCAGCCGCAGGTAGTGAGTTGCATGTCGTGGTTGAGACCGCGCGCCTGTATCTCGCGATCCAGCGCGCCGAGCACAGCCAACGACCCGCTGGCGGGACAGGAGGTGACGCCTTCTGGCTTTTGCTGCGTGCAGACGAAGAGGTGAATGCGGAACGGTTCCATGGTAGTCTCCGATTGTAGGACAATGTTAGCGCGTTATTGCCGGCGCCGCAGCGCTTCGAAGTGCGGACGCAAGCAAGAAACGCTGCCACTTTTGTGCCATTTCCGCCCGCTTCTCCACAACCTTCCACCGGGTTGCTACTTGCATTCCCGCACACAAGTTCCGATAATCATGGCGAGAGTCCTGACAGCCGTGTATCGCTACAGCCGCGCAGACCTGCTGCGCATTCTCCGGCTCGTTCCTCGCCAGCTTCAAACCTGGGAGAAGGCGGGACTGGTAACGACGGGCGAAGATTATTCCTTTTTCGATCTGGTGCAAATCAAGAAAGTGCGCGACCTCTGCGCTCAGCGCGTTCGTCCGGCCGTCATCCGGCAATCGCTCGAAGCCATGCAGAAACAGGTTGCCGGCATGGGGAATCCACTGCTCGAAGCTGGCGCCTATCGGAGCGGACACCGTGTCGCTTTCCGGCACCAGGGGCGGCTCGTTGAGCCCATCGCCGGACAGTTCATGTTCGATTTCTCGTCCGAAGAAAGTAGAGTCGTGACCAGCCCGCCGCGGAATGGACCGGAACTGGTGGTTACCGACGTTGCCGACTTGTTTGCGCGCGGGATCGTGCTGGAAGAAAATCCCTCCACGCAGAGCGAGGCGATCACAACTTACTTGAAGGTTCTCGACATGGATCCCATGCACGCCGCCGCGCACATCAATCTGGGTACGCTCTACTACAACCGTCAGGAATACGCGCTCGCCGAAAGGCATTACCGTTCGGCGATTCAGATCGATCCGCGCTATGCTCTCGCCTATTTCGACCTGGGCAACGTGCTTGACGAGACCGGACGCGTCGAGGAAGCCATCGACACTTACAAGACCGCCATTCAACTCGCGCCCACTTATGCGGACGCGCACTACAACATCGCGCTGGCCTATGAGAAGATGCGCGAGCCGCGCAAGGCGCTGCAACACTGGCGCGCCTACGTGAAGCTCGACACCACCGGGCCCTGGACGGTCCACGCCAAACATCAGATCCAGCGCATTCTGCAAAGCGACAACCTGAAACTGGTGCACTCCCGCAAGGCGAACTGAAAGCTGCTCTTAGCTTTTGGCTTCTAGCTAAAAGCCAAAGGCCAAGAGCTAATGGCGACTTTTCCATTGTTATACTCAAGTCTCACCCTTCAGGTGCAGGAGACCATACATGAAGCTCTATCGGCGGATTCTGACGCTGGCTCTGGCGACCGCGATGGCCGCGGCCAGTGCGGTCTGCTTCGGCCAAGCGGTCAAACAAGAGAAAGAAATCTACAACGAAAGCGCCGATGCGCGCGCCGAAATCAAAGAGGCTCTGGCGAAGGCCAGGACGGAACACAAGCGCGTTATTGTCGTGTTTGGAGCCAACTGGTGCTATGACTGCCATGTGCTCGATACAGCTTTTCATCGTTCGGACCTGGCGCCGGTACTCACCGCCAACTATGAAGTGGTTCACGTGGATATCGGAAGGGGAGAAAAGAACCAGGACTTGATGACGAAGTACGAGGTCCCGATGAAACGCGGCATTCCCGGGCTGGCCGTGCTCGATGCCGATGGGAAGCTGGTTTACAGCCAGAAGAACGGCGAATTCGAGAAGGCGCGAGCGCTCACCCCGGACGATTTTCTCGCGTTCCTGAACCAGTGGAAACCCGGAGCGCAGAGCCGGTGAGATTTTAGATCCCCAAGTACTCGAATAAACAACGTCGCAGCTTTCGCCGCGCCACAGGAGACCGTTCTTCTCGAAAAGTAGAAAGAGTAAAATGCAGATATGACCACTGACGAACGCCTGGATCGGCTGACCGAAAAACACGGAGCATTGGCTGAGAGTCTGCAATTGTTAACGGCGGACGTACAAAGCATGGCAACAAAGCACGGCGCGTTGGCTGAAAGTCTGCAGTTGCTCACGGCGGACGTGCAGAGCCTGGCGCAGTCGGTCAAGGAACACGACCGAATTCTCCGGGGACACGCGGGTCTCATTGGCGACCTTGTTAGGATTGCCGCAGGACACGAACAGCGCATCGACCGACTGGAAGGCCACCAAGGCTGAACTGTGGCGAGCCCGCAGTTTGACAGTTGCTCGTCATAACGACTAATCTCGCCCCATGCCCCGTGCTCTGGAAGCAACAGGTCTGCAAGCAAAAGGTCTGCAAGCGGAACTCAAGCAAAAAGTCCCATTCACCAGCCGCGAACAGGAAGCCTATCTATCTTTGTTGCGCACCGCCGACGCGCTCCAGGCGCAGGTCGAAGCCCGGCTCAGAGAGTTCGGACTCACCGGCACGCAGTACAACGCACTGCGCATCTTGCGCGGGGCTGGGACGGAGGGCTTGCCGTGCCGCGAAATCGGCGAGCGCATGATCACGCACGATCCCGACATTACGCGTCTGCTGAATCGACTGGAAGACCGCGCCTTCGTCGAGCGCACGCGCGCCCGGCACGATCGCCGCGTCATCTACGGAAGGATCACCGCTCCCGGTCTGAACCTTCTGCGCGAACTCGATGTGCCCATCGAGAAGCACAGCCGTGAAATGCTGCGCCACGTCGGACAGGAGAAGTTGAAGCAGCTGATTGAGTTGCTGGAACTGGTGCGTGGCGGACAAGCTTTTCACCGCCGGGACGCCAAGAGCGCCGAGTAAAACGTTCGTTGTTTTAAAACACAAAGCCGGCCCGCTTTGACGTTGATAGAGAATTGCCAGCGCTATTTCTTCCGCTTCGCAGTTTTCTTCCTTAAGGGTGCAGCATCTTTCCGGCCGGCAGCCTTGTTCGGAAATACGCGCGCAAAAATCTTGTCGATGTTCTTAAGCTGCCGCTGCAGATCAAATGCGCGCTCGATCTTCGCCCGCGGCACCCGTACGCGAATTTCGGGATCGTTCACGATCAGCTCGTGGAAGTCTAGATTCTCTTTCCACGCGCGCATGGCGTGGCTCTGCACCAGGCGATAGGCGTCTTCGCGGGAAACGCCGCTTTCGACCAGGTCGAGCAACAACTGGCCGCTGAAGACGAGGCCGTGCGTGCTCTCTAGATTCGCCAACATGCGCTCGGGATAGACGAACATGGTCTCAATCAGGTCCGCCGTCTTGTTGAGCAGGTAGTCGGCTAGCGTGGTGGAGTCGGGAATGATGACGCGCTCGGCCGAGGAGTGCGAGATATCGCGTTCGTGCCAGAGCGCGACGTTCTCGAATCCGGCCTGCGCGTTCGACCGCACCACGCGCGCAAGTCCGGAGATCTGTTCGCAAGCGACGGGATTGCGCTTGTGCGGCATGGCCGACGAGCCTTTCTGCTTTTCGCTGAAATATTCTTCCGCCTCGCGGACTTCGGTGCGCTGCAGGTGGCGAATTTCGGTCGCGATCTTGTCAAGCGTCGACGCGATCGTGGCCAGCGTTCCGAGATAGTGGGCATGGCGGTCGCGCTGAATCACCTGCGACGACACGGCGGCAGCCTTCAATCCCAGGCGCGCGCACATTTTCTCTTCGAGTTCCGGCGTGAGGTGGGCAAAAGTTCCTACTGCGCCCGAGAACTTTCCCACGCGCAGATCTTCGGCGGCGGCCTTGAAGCGCGCGATGTTACGCTGAGTCTCCGAATACCAGTTGGCGATCTTGAAGCCAAAGGTGATGGGTTCGGCGTGGATGCCGTGGGTACGGCCGATCATCGGCGTGTCTTTGAACTCCCAGGCGCGGTCCTCGAGCACGGAAGCGAGGCGCTCCAGGTCGCCGGCAATCAACGACGAGGCCTGCTGGATGAGCAACGCCTGCGCCGTATCGACCACGTCGTTCGAGGTCAGGCCATAGTGGAACCAACGCGCGTGAGGGCCAACGATTTCGGCGACGGCCGTGGTGAAGGCGATGACGTCGTGTTTGACCTCGGCTTCGATCTGGAAGATGCGATCGACGTTGAAGTCGGCGCGCGCATGGATCGCTTTGGCGGCATCTTTGGGCACGATGCCGGCGGCAGCCAGCGTTTCGGTCGCGGCGACTTCGACCGCGAGCCAGGTGCGGAAGCGGTTTTCGTCGCTCCAGATGCGAGCCATCTCGGGCCGGGTATAGCGTGGGATCACGGCAGCTCTCTCCTGAGGGGGAACTGGGGATTGTAAATCAGGCGAACGAGTGCGTGCACCGGAGGTCAGAGGTAAGAGGTCAGATTGCAGAGGTGGAATCAAAATTGCACAAGCCAGATTGCAGAAGTGGAAGACTAGTGGGTTTACTTCTGCAATCTGACCTCGAACCTCTAACCTCCGCTTTACTCCACCGTGTGCTTCGCGGTATACCCTTCTCGCGCGTAAACGATGTACTTCACGTCCTTGCCCTTCTGATCGTGAACCTTCAGCGGACCACCGTCCGGCGCCTGGAGTTCGACTTTCAGCTTGCGGTAGGTGCCGTCGAGCTTGGCGTTGGTGGGGTGGTAACTGATGCTGTATTGGTTGCGGATATCGGCTGCGACGTCGTGAAAAATCTCCGGCAGTTCGCCTTGGAAGCGCGGGAAGTACGCGCGTCCGCCGGTCAAGTGAGCGAAGGTGTTGAGCTGATTATCGGCCTGCAGCCAATCGACTTGCGTAATCGCCCCCGCGCGTCCGCGCGCCTCCATTTGTTCCCGCCACTGCCATCCGATGCTGATCGCGTAGATCGTCACGTCTTTGGTGGACTTTAACTTCTTTATAATCTGATCCAGGGTGACTCTGCTGAAGGTGTCGCGTCCCGAAGAAACCAGAATTATGTATTTCTTTCCCTGTATGCGATCGCATCGGTCGATGGTGTCGAAAAGGGCGTCGAAGAGGTTGCGCTCCGAAAATCCTGGAATGCGCAACATATTCAGCGCGCCCATGATGGCGCGCTTATCCTGCGTGAAGTCCACCAGGATCTTCGGGTTCATGTCATAGGACACCACGGCGACCCAATCATCCTTCTTTAATCCGCTGGCGAAGGTGTAGGAAGCATTCAGTGCGTCATACATATAGCTTATGTTGGTCGAGGCATACTCGATCAGCAGCGCCGCCGTGATCGGCGCCTCGCTCTGATTGAAGTTCGCAATCTGCTGTGGCGTGCCATCTTCCATGATCTTGAAATTTTCTTTCTTCAGCCCCGGGATCGTCTGGCCGTCCTTGGTGGTTACCAGCACATCCAGGTTCACAAGCGGCACGCTTACCGTGATCGAGTAGTCGGGCATGTTCTCGATCTTCTTCGGTTTTTCGGGGGCCGGCGGCGGCGGTTCTTCCTTCTTCTTGGGGACCACATACGGTCCCACGTCGTTTTGCGGTCCACCCGCTTCCGGCGGAGACTCCTGCTGATTCGGATTCGCCGGCGGCTGCTGCGGCGTGTCTTGAGCCTGGGCCGGGAACCTCGCGGCAACCATCCAGAAAAGAACAAACACCAGTAGGATCACATGCTTACGGGAAGCCGTCGGCAGCCCGTTCTGCCCGCTAAATTCGCTGGAAAACATGGGGAGATCCTCGAAAACTACTGTGCTAGTATAGATGCAAGCCCTCCGCTGTTGGGATTTTTTGCGGGCCTTAAGAAACGCCGCCTCCCCTGGCAAAACCTTCTGATAGCACGCGGAGTCTAAGCAAGTAGCAAGGTCATTTCGTGACCTCCGGGGTCGTTCATGGGTAAAGTTGCGCGCACACTCGCCGTCCTTTTGTGTCTCTCGTCCTCCGTCTGGGTTATTGCACAAGAGGTGACTGCGCACGACCGGCCGGCGCCTTCCGCCATACCTCCCGCCATCATGCCTCTCGATCAGATCCACGAAGGCATGAGAGGCACAGCCCTCACCGTGTTCCAGGGCGTGAAACCCGAATCCATGGACGTGGAAGTTCTGGGCGTGATGCGCAACGTGAACGGTCCCAAGGGCGACATTATCCTGGTCCGTCTGCACGGTACCAAGCCCGAATATACCGGCGTGGTTGCGGGTATGAGCGGAAGCCCGGTTTATTTCGACGGCAAGCTGGCGGGCGCGCTCGCCTTCCGCATCGGCGAGTTCTCCAAGGAACCGATCGCGGGTGTGACGCCGATCGAGGTGATGCTGGAGATCAATGCGCTTGATCATAGTCCGGCAAATAGTCCAGCAAGTAGTTCGGCAAATAGTCCGGCGCCGATGCGTGCCAGTCTTCTCGACACCACTTCTCCCAACCAGGTCGGAACCACACCAACCGCCAGTTCCGGCGGGAGCGCCGCGCTCCCGCCCCAGAACTACAGCAACTATCTGAAGCCCATCGAAACTCCTCTCGTGTTTAACGGTTTTTCCGACGAGACCTTGCAGCGCTACGGGTCGCAATTCGCGGCGGCGGGCATCATTCCCGTGATGGGCATTGGCTCTTCGAGCGATCGCAAGCAGCCGGAACCGATCGAGGCGGGATCCGCCGTCAGCGCCGTGCTGGTTCGTGGCGATATGGATATTGCCGCCACCTGCACCGTGACTTATGTCGATCCACAGCGCTTGCTCGCCTGCGGACATCCGCTCATGCAGTTTGGCGAAGTAGACTTCCCGATGACGAAGGCTACCGTGCTGGCCACGCTGCCTTCACCGCTGAATGCGTTCAAGATCGTCAACACGACCGAGACCGTCGGTGCCTTCGTACAGGATCGCCAGTCCGGCATTATGGGAGTGCCAGGGCGCGAATCGAAGATGATTCCCGTGACCGTGGTCCTGCACACTCAAGGGGAACATGGAACGGCGACCAAGGAATTCCATTACGAGGTTCTCAACAACGCGCGGCTCAGCCCGCTGGCCATGATGGCCACCGTCTTCAACGCGCTCCACGGCACCAACCAATACGGCGAGGACATTACTTACCGCATGAATGGCGTGCTCAACGTGAAAGGCTATCCCGAGGTCACGCTGCGGAACATGTTTGCCCCACAAGACAACGGGCAGCCCGCCGCCGCCTTGGCCGCCGCCTCCATCGGTGAGCGCTTTGGGCGCATTTACAGCAATCCTTTGGACGCTCCCGACGTTCAGGGCGTGAGGCTCGATTTCGATCTTGTCCGGGAGCGCCGCTCCGCTCGCCTGGAAGCTACGCGCACGGACATGACGGAAGCTCGTCCCGGCGATCAGATAATGGTTGAGACCGTGATTCGTCCCTATCGTGGCGAGCGGCTCGTACGCCAGATTCCCATACGGATTCCGACCTCCACTTCGAAGGGAACGCTGCGCATCCTGGTCAGCGATGGAGACACGCTCGACCGCATGCACCGCGGGACGCCGATGATGAACCGCGGCCTGGGCCTGGCGCCGACGATTGCACTGCTAAACAAAGAACGCGCCAACGATCGCGTCTACGTTTCACTGATCCAGTCCGATCCCGAAGCCATGGTCGCCGACAAAGTGATGCCGACGCTGCCGCTTTCCGTCATGAACGTCATGGAAAACATGCGCGGCACGCAGGATATGGTCGTGCTCGGCGAATCCTCGGTCAGCGAAGCTTCCACCGAACCGCTCGACTATGTAGTCTCGGGCGCGCAGATGCTGACGATTAGCATCAAGTAGCTCGCGCTTCAAGTGGAGCGGCGGGCGTCTCGCCCGTCAAGCCTGTACCATCACCATAGTGTTGTCATCCTGAGCGGAGCGAAGGACCTGCTTTTTGCGGCGGACTGCATTGAAAAAGGTGCGAGACTCGCGAATGAGAAGAAATAGCCGCGTAAAATGAGGTATGACTTTGGCTCGTAAGATGCTCGCTCTACTGTCAGTACTTATTCTCTCCACCTTCGCCTTCGCCGAGGGCACACGCACCTGGGAACAATCCAAGTTCGAAGAACTGATCAAAGGCACTGCCAAGGGCATCGCCCTGCGCAGCGAGGGCGGACTCGAACTGGCTCCCGCGTTCAAAGCGCTCGCGACCACGCCCTCGACCTACATCTGGTCGATCGCATCCGATTCCGCGGGCAACATCTACGCCGCCGCTGGCTCTCCGGCCCGCGTCTATCTCATCACGCCCGATGGTCAAAGCACGACCATCTTCGAGCCGCAGGAATTGCAAGTGCAGGCCCTGGTCGTTGATAAGAACGTGGATAAGAACAACGGCAAGACCGTCGTCTACGCTGCCACTGCCCCCGACGGCAAAGTGTATCGCCTGGAACCAGCGAAAGGCGCAGCCGCTGCCAAGGCGGGCGCGAAAGACTCTTGGAGCGCGACTCCCTACTTCGATCCCGGCTCCAAATACATCTGGGATATCGTTCTCGACAATGCCGGCGCGTTGTATGTCGCCACCGGCGATCACGGTGAAATCTACAAAGTCAGTCCCAACGGCCAGCACGCGCTCTTCTTCCAGAGCGATGAAGTCCACATTCGCGTGCTCGCGCTCGATCCCAAAGGAAACCTCATTGCCGGTTCCGATGGCAGCGGCTTGGTCTATCGCATCGCGCCGAATGGCGAAGCGTTTGTTCTCTACAGCGCGCCCAAAAAAGAAATTACGGCGCTCGCTATCGACGGCGCGGGCAATATCTACGCCGCCGCTGCGGGAGAAAAGCGCCCCGGCGCGACCATGCCGCAAATGGGCATCACGCTCGCCAGTCCAGCGCAGAACCCGGCCGCACCCGGCGGCAATATCACTATCACGGCGGCTCCCGCCGCGCCCATAACCCCTTTTCCCGCTCCCGGACTCGGCGCTACCGGCGGCTCCGAGATTTATCGCATCGCGCCCGATGGCGCTCCGTCGCGCTTGTGGACCTCCCACGAAGATCTCGTCTACGCTCTCGGCTTCGATCGGCACGGACGCCTCATTGCCGGCACCGGCAATC
>PLHP01000042.1 GCA_003138955.1 Acidobacteriaceae bacterium
CTCAGAGATGTTGGCACGGAGCGCAACGGCGCAGAAGCGGTTGCGAGGACGCCAGAACCTACTGAATGTCACAAACACAGAGTTCGCCATGGAGTAGCAGGTTGAGAATTCGCATCCTGTTTGCGTCACTCAGAGCTTTGAAATATTATTCGAGTTCTTTCATTCATATCTCCAATTCATTTTTCGGCGGCGACCTCCACTTGCTGGTGATTCTCATGAGCACTGGATTCAGCCAGCCACGGTATCAAGGCACTCGCTGCGCGAGTCTATCCTGTACTTCAGCGATGTAGCGTTGCTCCAGAGCCGCCCGTTCCGCGAGCACAGGATCATGTGTCTCGGTTGCGGCCAGACTTTGGTTGATGACCCATGCGTAAGGCGTGATTCCTGCACGACGGAGATCGTCCTGCAACCGGGGCGCCGACTCTTCCTGGTCGGACTCGTCATTTTTGTTCTAGCGGCAAGCGTCGGAACTCGCATGGGTCGCCTCACCCGAACGTTCTGCGCCCCCTTGCGTCAAACATTTGTCCTGGATCCGACGGGTTTAGGGACGAAGTCGCCCCGCGGTTTATTTCCAGAGTGTACAAAACTGACCACAATGCAAAACCGAAATCGGACATACTCATGAGCAATGCCAAACAGGCCGCGAAGATCACCATCGACAAGAACAACACGGTGGTCGCAGTCAGGGCCGCGTATGACCAGCAAATAGAATGCCCTTATACGCCAATCTTTCCCTTCCGCCGGGGGTCCGGAACAACGCGACCATGGCGGCGCACCGAGAATTTGCGCCACCCAAGCAATGAAAGTACAGAGGAGGTTCGGGAACATGAACATTTTCAAACATATCGCAGGCTTTTCAAGGTCTCGATTGGGCAATCGGAGTCTGGTTTGTCTCTTGTCGTTAGCTCTGTGCTTTGCGGCTTGGCCTCAGAACCTGTTGGCCGCTCTAGACCAAGACGCGCAAGCCCCGGCGCCCCCACAAGACCAGCCGGCCGCGCAGGCGCCGCCCGCCCAACAGACTCCCGATCAATTGCGGCAGTTGGTCGCGCCGATTGCGTTGTATCCGGATTCGTTGGTGGCGCAGATTCTGGCGGCGTCGACCTTTCCCGATCAGGTGGTCGAGGCCGACAGGTGGGTGCAAGCGCATCCTGATTTGAAGGGTGAGGCTTTGGGTAAAGCTGTGGACCAACAACCCTGGGACCCCAGCGTCAAGGCGCTGGCTGCGTTTCCATCCGTTCTGGGAAATATGGACAAGAACCTCTCATGGACTTCATCTCTGGGCGACGCTTACTACAACCAACAGCAGAATGTGATGGATGCGGTGCAGGTGATGCGCCGGCGGGCGCAAGAAGCGGGCAATCTTAAGACCACGCCGCAGCAAACCGTGGCGACGCAGGACTCTGACATCAGCATTGCGCCGTCCGACCCCGATGAGGTTTACATCCCCGCGTACGATCCGTGGGCGGTTTACGGAGGACCTGTAATGGCATGGCCGGGATGGTATCCGTATCCCGGAATCTGGTTTGGCGGCCCTTACCTCTCGTTCGGAATGGGGTTCGGGATTGGCTGGTACGGCGGTTTTGGTTGGGGCTGGAACAACTGGGGATTCAACTGGCGTGGCGGATACGGGATGTACGGCGGCGGCAGGTACTACTCCCGCAGCAACACGTTTTACAACCGGAACAGCTACTACAGAGGGGGCGGCGAGGGGGGCGTAGCAAGGAACGTGCAACGCGGGTCGAACGGCGCTCGCGGCGGATTTAACGGCGAGCGCGGCGGAGCGAACGCCCGCAACGAGGGGAACAGGCCTGGCGGCGGGAACACCGGCGGGCGCGGCGAAGCGAATGCCCGTTCCGGCGCGACCAGCAGGGCTTTCAACGGAAACACACGGGCGGCACGAGGATACGGCGCATCTCGCGGGCAGAGCGGCGTCCGTTCCGGCGCGTTCAGCGGCTACCAGCATGGCGGACAGGCCCGGAGCTTTTCGTCACGCGGAAGCGCTAGCATGGGCGGGGGAGCGCGTGGCGGCGGCGGTGGATCTCGTGGAGGCGGAGGCGGGTCTCGCGGCGGTGGTGGCGGCGGACGTCACTAACCGAAATGTCGTTATGTTCCTGGTAGCTTGTAAGACTTGCAAATGGAGAAAAGACATATGCGGCGAACAAACGTCAATTCCGGCAAATTTCATTGGGCAAATCTTCCTAAATTAGCTGTGGCCGCTGTGCTTTTGACGGCATGCTTTTCGGGCCGTTCCATGGCGCAGCAACCGGGCCAGAAAACATTTTCATCGGCGGAAGACGCGAGCACCGCGCTGGTCACGGCGGCGCAGGGCAACAACGAAAAAACGATGCTCGATATCCTCGGGCCAGACGGGAAGCAAATTGTCTCGTCGGGAGACGACGCGGAGGACGCCGAGAGCCGCGCCAATTTCGTGCGGAGATATCAGGAAATGCACCGTTTGGTGACGGAACCAAATGGAACCACTACCTTATATATCGGTGCGGAAAACTGGCCCACGCCCATTCCGCTCGTGAACAAAGGCAATACGTGGTATTTCGACACGGATGCGGGCAAGAAAGAAATCTTGTACAGGCGAATTGGCCAGAATGAAACCTCGGCGATCAGTGTTTGTCAGGAGCTCGTTGCGGCGCAAAAGGAATACCACGCCACACACGACAACGAGTATGCCCAGAAGTTCTTCAGCGATGAAGGACAGCACAACGGCCTTTATTGGAAAGCTGCCGATGGCGAATCCCAGAGCCCCATCGGTCCGCTGGTGGCGGCGGCAGTTGCAGAGGGCTCCAAGAGCCAGGAGGGCGCTCCGACTCCGTTTCGGGGTTACTATTTTCACATCCTAACTCGTCAGGGGAAAGCCGGCCCAGGCGGCGCAAAGAGTTACGTTGTAAACGGCAAAATGACCGGGGCTTTTGCTTTTGTGGCCTATCCGGCGGAATACAGATCGACCGGCGTGATGACGTTCATCGTTAACGAGGACGGAGTAGTTTACGAGAAGGATCTCGGCAAGAAGACCAATGTTGTCGCCACGAGCATGAAGGAGTACAAACCCAATTCCAGTTGGCGAGAGGCTGAAGAGCAGCAGGAGGAGACTGCTAGCGACCAGAAAGGCAAGTAAGAGGCATTCTGCCGCCGCACTCGCTCCGGCGGACTCATGCCCGCTCTGAACACCGCAAAATATGGTTCTTCAGAATCCGCATCTGGCATTGGGCAGTTGCCAACGCCGAGTAACCCTTTGGATCGACGCCAGCGCGATGGTCCTGAGTTCGGTGGGGTGCGCACATAGATCGAAAACTCTACCAACCGTGGCGGACCTAGCGAAGCCCGTTCGCAGAGATGTTCCAGTCTATTCAGAATGGATCGGTGCTACGGTCGGGTACATCGATGCCCAAATCCATGCTAGCCACCATCCTCGGCCTCATTCCAATGGCGCCCGTTCCAGAGCCGGGCAGCGAGCAGCATGCCCTGCTTGCATGTGCAATTCTCGGCGGGTTGACCGTTTCCTGTATGGTTACCGTATTTCTGGTGCCGACCGCGCACCTTCTCATTCATCGCAAAGACGTTCATGATGACGAATTCGAACCCCGATCGGGTAAAGGTGATCCATGCGTAACCGAAGTCTAGTTTTGTCGCTATGGCTTCTTCTGTGCTCCCTTTCTATGGGAGCACAAGTGAGGCTCGCGAAGCTTCCAGACGCGCCGCAACTCCAGGCCCAAGCGCAACGGACTGCTCCCGCGCTGTACTCTCCCGCAACCAATCCTGCGGACCCTGTTCCTTTGCCACCTCCGACGGGCAAGCCCCTTACGCGTCAACAGGCGGAGCAGTTAGCCCTCAGAAACAATCCACGGATCACCGTCGCGGCACTGCTCGCTCTCGCACAGAAGCAAGTCGTCCGCGAGACTCGCTCGGCGTTACTCCCAACTTTGGATGGCAATGTGACTGGGGTTGACGCGGATGAAGCAAGCCGCCTATCTTCGGGTTCGCTAGCCGCATCCCGGCTCCTCTATCACGTGGGAGCAGGGGTTGACCTCAATCAGCTGATTACTGATTTCGGCCATACAAGCAATTTAGTGGCTTCCTCCTCTTTTCAAGCAAAAGCTTCCGAGCAGCGATCGGAGGCGACGCGGGAGGATATCGTCCTGGCGGCGGACATTGCCTTTTACAATGCTCTGGAGGCGCAGGCCACTCTGCAGGTCGCGGAAAGCACCGTCAATGCCAGACAGGCGGTTAGCGATCAGATCGATGCTCTCACTGCCAACAACCTCAAGTCCACGCTCGATCAGAGTTTCGCGCAAGTCGATTTGTCGCAAGCCAAATTGCTCGATCTCGATTCGCAAAACCAGTTCGATGCCGCAACGGCGGATCTCAACGAGGTGCTCGGAACCACGAACGACCAACAGTACACTCTGGTCGACGACCCGTCGCCTCCTCAGCCGGTCGCGACTTCAGCGGAGGCAGTGATTGCTCTTGCCTTGCAACAGCGTCCCGATCTTCTTGCTCTCAGACTGAATCATGAGGCGGATCTGCGCTTCAGTCGAGCGCAACACGAGCAGTTGCTCCCTACGGTCTCCGGGCTGGGTGTTGTGGGTCTCACTCCCGTCGGATCTAGCACGTATTTCACCACGAATCGGTATGGAGCGGCAGGCGTGAACGTGGGTATACCGATCTTCCATGGCTTCAAATTCCATGCACAGGCCACCGAAGCCGACCTTCGTGCCAAGGCATCGGACGAGCAGAGCCGCGTACTTATTAACCGCATCGTACGGGACGTCCGTACTGCGTGGCTAAGAACGAACACCGCACAGAAGAAGATGACTGTGACTGCGGAGCTCTTGAAAGAGGCCAACACCGCGCTCGATCTGGCTGATACGAGGTATCGCGCAGGTCTCAGTTCAATCGTTGAGTTGAGTCAGGCCCAGTTACAGCAGACGCAGGCGCAGATCGCCGAAGCGAATGCCCGATTTGACTATGAAGCCGACCTCGCGGCGTTGCGGTTCCAAAGTGGATCGCAGCCATAGGTTGTAAAGGAAGGTAGCGCACGATGTCCGCAAAACCGGAAGTGAAACGAATTTTATTCGCAACTGATTTCCTGGGAAGTTCACACCTTGCGCTCGACTATGCGGTGGCGTTCGCACAGCACTTCAAGGCCACCATCATCATGGTGCATGCCTTGGAGCTCCTGTATCCGGCGACAGAAGTTGAGATAGAAACATCCAGACCAAGCCTGACACGAAAGCATGCTCTGGAGCGAATGGAAGCCATCGCGCATGGCGTTCGACGCACTGGACTTGAAGTGGAGACGTTTGTCGAGGACGGGATTCCCCATGAAGTGATTCTTCGAGCCGTCGACCATCATTCGGCCGATCTCCTCGTTCTAGGCGTTCATGGGATCCATCGTGGAGTAGAGCATCTACTGATTGGCTCCAATACTGAGAGGGTTCTCTTTTCTGCAAACTGCCCAACGATGACCGTCGGCGCCCATGTCTTCTCAGGGGTCGATCTTAGCCTGCACTTTAAAGAGATTCTTTACTTCTCCGATTTCAGTCCAGAGGCCACTGCGGCTGCTCCATATGCCGCTTTCCTCGGCAACGAATTTCACGCTTCCATCGATGTCTGCCAACTATTGCCCGAGCTGGCCGAGAACAATCCAAGACTTCGTCAGGATTTGGCCGAGGAGTACTGCGAGACGATTCGGCAGGTCTTTCCCGAGTCGGACCCAAATTGGGTTATACCCTCTTTTCATTTGGATCGAGGCATGGAGTTGAAAGAAATTATTGAGCGTGCTCAAAGTCAGGGGGCCGGATTGATCGTTCTCGGAATACATACGGAGTCTCGGCTCGGACGTCACCTTCACACGAGTTTTGCTTATCAACTTCTTGCGAAGGCAACCTGTCCCATAATTTCCATTCGACACCGCATTCCTGGAGTGTCATGACCGAACGAAGCTGATCTCTCGCGCACGATTAAATGGCGACGAATTACCTTTGCACAAAGCGTGATTTCGATCTAGAGCAAGGACGATATAACGGAGAACACGGATGGGCGTCGAGATGGCATTAACACTGTGAATGAACTAAGGATAAAGCAGATTCTCTTTGCAACAGACTTCCTGGAGAGTTCCCGGCCTGCTCTGGACTATGCCGTGGCATTTGCGCGCCACTTCAAATCCACAGTGGTATTGCTGCATGCGGTGGAATTGTCCCCCGCTGCAGAAGGAGCGGAGGCGGTGACGGCTCAGCCAAGTCTTTCGCGAATAGAAGCGGAGGAGCGGCTAGAGGCGTTCGCAGCCGGGCTTCGCCGCACCGGCCTTGAGGTCAAAACGCTCATTGAAGATGGCACGCCGTGCCAGGTGATACTCAGTGAAGTAAAAGCTCATGCGCCAGATCTCCTAGTCCTCGGTGTCCATGGTATTCATCTTGGTGCGGATCATCTTCTGATCGGATCGAATACGGAAAAGATTCTCTTGACTGTGCGTTGTCCCACACTTTCCGTTGGTGCGCATGTTCGTGGAGGGGTGGATCTAAGTCTCAAGCTGAAGCAAATACTTTACTGCTCCGACTTCACACCTGAGGCTGCAGCGGCGGCACCCTACGCTATGCAGCTGGGAAAACAGTTTGACGTTCCGGTTGATGTCTGCCAGCTGGCATCAACACCTTTCAAGCAAGATCCAAAGTCGGCTCAGAAGTTAGCCGAAGAATACTGCGAGGCCCTACGCCGCATGATGCCGGAGACTGAGGATCGCTGGTGTACGCCGGCCTTTCATCTTGAACATGGCCTCGAACTAAATCAGATACTAGAGCGAGCGGAGGCAGAGACTGCTGGGCTCATTGTTCTTGGTGTCCGTGCGGAATCACAGCTTGGCCGACATTTACACACCAGCTTTGCCTATCAACTGCTTACTAGAGCAGCCTGCCCGGTCTTGTCTATCAGAGCCGGGCCTAACGATAGTTGATGGGCAGCGCCGGCGCCGGTTGGGATCATCGCCAACTACACGCTCGGCCCACGTCCTGTAGTCTTTCATATTATGGGACCAGCAGAGCCTACGCTCGTCACCTAATTCCTTCGTTCCTTTCGAAGAAGAAGGAGCACCGAAGACGCATGTCGGCCCTGCTTGTGGAGAAATTCTAAATGCAAATACGATGTGTTTTCCGGCACCTGGCACCCTTGTGCGGTGTCCTCCTCGTTCTCGCCGGATGCGGTGGAATTAAAAAGAAGCCACCAGCGCCGCCGGCAGTAGCAGTTGCCGTTGTGCAGCGTGGAAACATTTCGCATCTGCTGAGTGTCGCGGGGCAGTTCCAGGCCTATCAGGTTGTGGACGTCCATGCAAAAGTAGCGGGCTATGTGCGGCACATTTATGTCGATATTGGCGACCGCGTCCATGCGGGGGAGACACTGGCCACGCTGGAAGTGCCGGAGTTGAACGCGCAATATCGCAGCACCCAATCCGAGGCGCTACGGTCCCAGGATGCCATTGCCGCTGCGCGACACGACGTAAGCCGGGCGAAGGCGCTGCACGCGGCAGTGCAGGCCAATTACGACCGTCTGGCGACGGTCTCAGCCAAGCGACCAGGTCTTGTTGCCGCACAGGAACTCGACAATGCACGTTCCCAGGCCGAGGCCACACAAGAGCAATTGGACGCCGCAATAGCGCAGCTATCGGCTGCGGAGCAGGGCGCAAACGCAGCCACCGCGGACCAGCAACGCGTCGGAGCGCTCCAATCATACACCAAAGTGATAGCGCCCCTGGATGGTGTGGTGGCCTGGCGTTATGCCGATACGGGAGTCCTGCTGCAGCAGGGGACGAACTCCCAAAGTCAAGCTATGCCGCTGATCAAGCTCGCCCAGAGTGATCTATTGCGCCTGCGAGTGCCTGTGCCGGAGAACGCGGTGCGATACGTGCACAAAGGCGACCCAATGCAGATCCGTGTCGACGCGCTTGACCAGAATTTTAGCGGAAAGATCGTGCGATTTACTCGAAACTTGGATCTAAACACGCGGACAATGGAAACGGAAGTGGATGTACCAAACCCGACTCTGGCCATCACTCCGGGCATGTACGCAAATGCTTATATGCAATTGGCACACCGGGAAAACGTGTTGACGATCCCGATTGTCGCGGTGCAAAGAACAGGCAATACTGGCACCGTTCTGGTACTGAACGCGAATGATCAAGTGGAGCAGCGTTCGGTGCAGCTAGGACTTCGGGGCTCTACTCTCGTGGAAGTGACGAACGGCCTCCAGGCTGGCGATCATGTAGTCCTCGGGGATGCAAGCAACTACCACAATGGAGAGCAACTGAATCCGAGGATCCAGCAGGAACCGGCCAATGACATCATGCATGAAGAGGGTGGTGTGACAGATCCCCAGGAGAATACGGGAGAAAGCAAATAATGCCTAACTTTGCTCTGCGCTATCCCTACACCGTTCTCATGGTATGCCTCACGATCCTTGTAGTAGGCGTAGCTAATATGACCACGATGCCTGTGGACTTATTCCCAGACATCGATATGCCTGTCGTCGTAGTTGCCACTTTTTACTCTGGCATGCCGCCGCGGCAAATCGAAGCTGATATCACCGACACCTTCGAGCGATTCTTTACGCTCGGCGCTAACATCGATCACATTGAATCGCGCTCGCTCACGGGCGTCAGCTTGATCAAAGTCTATTTTCGGCCGGGAACCGATGGCAATTCTGCGTTGAGCAACATTGCAACACTAGCGCTCGCAGATCTGCGACGCCTCCCTCCGGGGACGCTTCCGCCGGTCGTTCTCGGTATGACGGCCTCCAGCCAGCCGATCTGCCTGGTAACCCTAGAAGGCAAGGGACTGAACGAGACGCAGCTAAAGGACTTGGCGCAATTCACGGTTCGCGATCAGATTGCCAATGTACAAGGAGCGTCGGTTCCGCAGCCGTTCGGCGGCACGTATCGGCAGATTCAGGTATTTATCGATCCATTGAAACTTGAAGCGCACAACATGAGCGTCATGGATGTTGTTGGCGCTGTGAACGACTCGAATCTGATTCTGCCGGCAGGTGACATTCGCATCGGCACGCAGGACTTTAATATTTACGCCAACAGCCAAATCTCAACCCCTCAAGCTATCAATTCGATTCCACTGCGCTCCTCTGGAAATGGTTCCGTGCTAGTGGGGGATGTGGGACACGCCGAAGATTCGGGGGCCATTCAGACGAACATCGTGCGCATCGATGGACAACGTTCTGTGTACATACCGGTATTGAAGCAGGCGGGCAAGAGTAACACCATCACCATTGTGGATGGCATGCGCGCTGCTGTAGCAAAATTAGTGGATATTCCTTCGAGCCTCAAGACCGCAGTTGTCTTTGATCAGTCTGTATTCGTAAAGGGAGCGATCAGAAATCTGCTGAAGGAAGCTGGGATTGGCCTCTTCCTGACTGGCATTATGATTTTGGTTTTCCTGGGCAGTGCACGGGCCACTTTAGCGGCACTGATCGCGATTCCACTCTCAATATTGACTTGCCTGTTGATCGTGAGCGCCATGGGAGGGTCGATCAACACGATGCTCCTCGGTGGACTTGCGCTGGTGCTATCTCGCTTGATCGATAACTCCGTCATTGTGCTGGAGAACATCTTCCGCTTCATGGAAGAGGGCGCTGCACCGGCCAAAGCTGCGGGAGATGGCGGCACAGAAGTCGCGCTCCCGGTTTTTGCCGCGACAGTGACGACATCGGTGGTGTTCTTTCCCGTATTTCTTCTGAATGGTGTAAGCAAATACATCTTCACCGATCTTGCATACGGGGTCGTGTTCTCGATCTTCGCTTCCTACATCTTCTCGATGACGCTGGTCCCGCTGTTTTGTGCGAAGTTCATTCACCCCAAGCCGAAAGAAAACGGCGACAATGAGCCAAAAGAGCAAAGCGAGAATACTCCAGCCGAGGTCGACAGGAAGAAGAGACCCTCGATCTTCCAGCGCGGGTTGGATCTCTTCAATCTTGGATTCGCAGGAATGCTGGAGCGGTACGAACGGCTGGCATACTGGGTGATCCGTACACCGGGACTCTCTGCCGCTGTCATGCTGGGGGGGGCAGCACTGGTGATTGCACTATTTGTGCCATTTCTTGGCCGCGCTTATTTTCCTCGCACCGATCCGGGGCAGTTCATCGTGAACGTGAAAATGCCAAGTGGTACACGCATCGAGGTTAGTGATGAAGACATCGCAAAAGTTGAGGATGTTATACGGCACGTCGTTGCCCCGGCCGATTTCGGTATGATCGTCTCCAACATAGGCGTCACCGCTGATCTTTCCGCGATCTACACATCGAACTCTGCCATGGATACGGCATTCGTGCAGGTTAGTTTGAAAGAGGGCCATAAGACCGGTAGCTACGTCTATATCGAAAAAGTGCGCGACGCTCTTGCTGCACAGCTGCCGCAGCTCAATATCTATTTTCACTGCTGTCCGGTTAAAAG
>PLHP01000361.1 GCA_003138955.1 Acidobacteriaceae bacterium
CGGTACGTTGCTGCCGCTGGTTCTGCTGTTCCTGACGCAGGTAGTCAAGTTCGCTGAAATCGTGCGCAAGCGCAGCTATGTTTTCTGCGGCAGCCTCATCATGATCAGCGTGTTTGCCATGCGCTGGAACGTGGTGATCGGCGGCCAGCTTTTCTCCAAGAGTTTTCTCGGGTACACCACTTACAAAATGGACTTCGCCACGCGGGAAGGGTTGTTACCCGCGCTCATACTCATGATTCTTCCCTTTGTCATTCTGTGGGTTCTGGTGAAACTCCTGCCACCCTGGCTGGAGTCAAGCCCGGCGCCCGCCATCAGCGCCGCTCCGGCGCGGGGAATCAACTAGCTCCGTCGCAACAGGACTGATGCGGAGAAGCACATGGCGCAAGTGCACGACGGGATCGCGTTGGATGCGGAGCAAGTCGGCGAACGACTGCGCGAACTGGAACGGCGCGTCTCCGCATTAGAGGAGCAGCGCGAGAAGCCGACTCCCGTAGAGGCGGAACCTGCCCGTGCCGTCCAACCGCAAGCGAAGCTTCCCGCAATGCTGCCGGCACAACCTGACTTGGAGCGGCCGGCCGCAGCCGTGCCCGTGTTCGGCAAGGCGATCCTTGCAATCGCCGGGGCTTACCTGCTTCGTGCTATTTCTGAGTCGGGCATGTTGCCACACTTGCCAGTGCTGGCCGTCGCCATTCTGTACGCCGGCATGTGGCTGGTCTGGGCCGTCAGGATTCGCGCCAAGAGTCACATTGCCAGCGTCACCTACGGAGTCACGTCCGCATTGATCTTCGCGCCTCTGCTATGGGAAGGCACAGTACGTTTCCAGGTTCTGCCGCCAAGCGTCACGGCCGCTCTGCTGGTTGCGTTTGTTGTACTTGCTCTGGCACTGGCCTGGCGGCAAAACCTGCAAGTGATACCGTGGGTGGCAACCTTGGCGGCGGTGGCCACGGCTTTGGCGCTCATCGTCGAGACGCACGAGCTTGTACCCTTTACGGCTGCGCTCCTGGCCATAGCCCTGGCCACTGAAGTTGTTGCTTGCCTGGGGCACCGGCTCAGCCTGAGAGCGGTTCCCGCCGTTGCCGCGGATTTGGCGGTTTTGCTGCTCGTCTATCTCCTGGCATCTCCCGAGGGCGTTCCGGCTGGCTATCGCCCCGTCAGCGTAACCATGCTGACGGCGCTGTGCTTTGCGCTGCTCGCCATTTACCTGGGAAGCATTGGGATTCGCAGTTTCGCGTTGCGTAATCGCCTCACTATCTTTGAAATCGCGCAGGGCGTGGTGGCGTTTGTGGTTGCGAGTTGGGGATCGCTCCGCGCCAGCCAGGGCGCTTCGGCGCCGATGCTCGGCGTCTTTTTCCTGTTGGCGGCGGCGGTGTGCTACTGGGGTGCGCTGTCGCGGTTCGTGGCCGACGCATACACGCGAAATCGCCGGGTGTGCGCGAACTACGCGGCCGCACTTCTGCTGGCGGGAAGCTTCATGCTCTTTCCTGAAGCTTTCCAGGTACCGTTCTTGTGCCTGGCGGCAGCGACCGCAGCCCTCCTCTACTCACGCACCGGCAAGCTTAGCCTCGGCATGCACGCGTCCTTTTATCTGGCAGCGGCGGCGGCCAACTCGCCTTTTCCGAATTATGCGCAAAACGCACTGGCGGGGACCGTGCCTGCGAACACGGACTGGCGGGTTTGGGTGGTGGCCGTTTCGGCCTTCCTCTGCTACGCCATCGGGTCGCGGGTTTCGGAAGATAGTCGTAAGCGGCGGCTGCTTTGGGTCGTTCCCGCAGTCCTGTTCAGTTTCGCAGCGGCAGCCCTGGCTATTGTTGCGATCGTGTGGCTGGCCTCGGGTCGCGTGGGGCTGATCGCTTCGCGTCTTTCGGTGGTTCGGACGGTGGTGACATGTTTGCTTGCCCTGGCGTTGAGCTATCTCGGTTCTCGTTCGAAACGGGTCGAACTACGCTGGGTCGCCTACGCTGCTGTCGCCTTTGGCGCCTTGAAGCTCTTGTTCGAGGACTTGCGATTCGGCAATGCAGGATCGCTCGTGGTCTCGCTTCTTTTCTATGGGCTTATTCTGATCCTGATCCCGCGGCTGACCAGGCTGGGAGAGGCCGAACCCTGACGTCCGCTGGTGACTATGTCGCGGTCTGCAAGATGACTACTAGCCGCCGCGGTCCATGCGCGCCCTGCACCAGAATTTTCTCGATATCGGCAGTGCGGCTGGAGCCGCTGATGACGCACGCGAACGAGTTGCTATCGAGTTTTCTTTCCTGCGAGACGCGGCTCAGGGCAGTGGCCAGATCGGGAACCAGTTGTACCACGGTCGCGTAAACGATGTGACAGGGGGCGATCACCGAGGCGCCTCGACCGCCGCACGCAGCGGTCACCAGAATCGACCCGGTTTGTGCGATGAGAGCTTCGGCGAGCGTGACCGTCGCCTGCGAAGCTTCGCCCGGCGCGCCTTCACTCGAACTAGGACTCGACCAGCGGATCGCCCGAGCAGGCGCGGCCTGTTCGATGAGCCGGCGCAGCGCTGGATCGTCCTGCACGAAAGTTTCTCCCTCAGGCAGCGACTGGAGAACTTTCGAAAGCTGACGCGCACTCGCGGCAGAATCGGCGGTCAGCGCGCATTCCATGAGATTGCCAACGCATTCCTGCTGGAATCGCTCGAGAGGATTAACGATTGGCTCAAAGATGACTTGGCCGGATCTCATCGCCGCCGGCTCCGGGACGACCGTGCGCAATCCAGCGCGAATCCGCTCCAGAATCCGGTCGCGGCTTGGGTTTTCGGTTTGCGCTTCTTTAGTTTGCACTTTGTTAGTTTGCGGCAAGGTCTTTTCTCCAACGCGCACGAAACGATTCGGACGGCAGCGGCACCGGCGAGCGATAACGGTTCCACACCCGCATCGGGTCGAGGATCGATCCCGCGAGTCCCAGGCCGTAGATTATGCGCAGAACCTTGCGCACCAACCAGCCACCGAGCGCGTACATACGGGGACGAAGCATGGCGTAGCGCCAAGCCCGGAATATCAACCGCTCACTCGACTTCGTGGCTCCCGCCTCGGTGGCGTTGCGGCGGTTTTGCAGCAGGTGGTGAGCCAGATCGATTTTCACCGGACAAACGCTCGTGCAAGCGCCGCACAACGACGACGCGTAGGACAGGTGCTTGAACTCCTGGATGCCATTTAGATGCGGCGTAAGCACGCTGCCGATCGGCCCGGGATAAGTCGTGCCATAAGTGTGTCCTCCGACGTGGCGGAAGACAGGACAAATATTCAAGCAGGCGCCACAGCGAATACAGTGCAGCACCTCGCGTTGTTCCGCATCGGCCAGCAACTGGCTGCGTCCGTTGTCCACCAGCACCACATGAAATTCTTCCGCGCCGTCGACTTCGCCCGGCCGGCGTGGTCCGCCGATCAGCGTGCCGTAGGTCGTGATGCCTTGCCCGGTGCCGGAGGTGGCGAGCACCGGCCATAACACCGCCAGATCTTCGAGCCGCGGAATTACTTTCTCGATGCCGGTGACCACCACGTGAATGCGTGGAATGCTGGTGCACAGGCGGCCATTTCCTTCGTTGGTGGAAATGGCGATGACGCCGGCGTCCGCCACCAGAAAATTCGCGCCCGAAATGCCCATCTCGGCGGCGAAAAAAGCCTGGCGCAGTATGCGGCGCGCTGCCGCCATTAAATACGCCGGATCGTCGCTGTCGATTGCCGGGTCCAATTTTTCGCGAAACAACTTGGCGATTTGGCCACGGTTAAGATGCATGGCCGGGGTGACGATGTGGTAGGGCGGTTCTTCGCGGAGCTGCACGATGAACTCGCCAAGATCGGTTTCCCAGACCTTAATACCAGCCTTCTCCAGAACAGGGCTGAGCTGGATTTCCTCCGTCACCATGGATTTCGACTTCACCACCGTGCGCACACCGAGCCGCGTGGCAAGGTTCTTCACATAGGTGCAGGCTTCTTCGCTATTGGCCGCCCAAAAAACGTGTCCGCCGCGCGCGATCACTTTTTCTTCGAACTGGAGAAGGTAGCGATCCAGGTGATTGATGGCTTCCCGCTTGATCGCCTGACACTTCTCGCGAGCGGCCTCCCAGTCCTTGATCCGCGCACGACCCTTGAGGTGTGCTACGTCATAGCTGTCCATGCCGCGCTGGATGATCTCGCGGTGCATCAAGTCCGCCGACTTGACGGCGGCGTCGTGCAGAAAGCGTTGTGCGGCAGTTTGGCTCACGGTCTCTCCTGCGCGGAGCTCTTCTGCGCCAAGCTGTCCTGCGCGAGGATGCTGGCCAGATAAATGGTGCGGGTTGACGCCTGGCGCTTGCCCAAGATTCCTTGCAGGTGCATCAGACAACTGGGATCGGTCGCGGTCACGAACTCGGCGCCGGTCGCGGCCACACTCTCAGCCTTGGAAGTTCCCATGGCGGCGGAGATGTCGGCGAACTTTACGGCAAAGGTTCCGCCAAACCCGCAGCATTCCTCGGAGCGGACCATTTCAATCAGCTTCAGCCCATCGACCTGGCGCAAGAGCTGCAGAGGCTCGTCGCGAAGCTTAAGCTCGCGGAGCCCGTGGCAGGAAGCGTGATACGTAACGGTGTGAGGGAAAGTGGCGCCCACTTGGGTGACAGCGGCCACCTTCACCAGAAATTCCGAAAACTCAAACGTGCGGCTGGCTAAGGCGGCGGCGTCCTCACGCAACGAACTGTGGGCCAGCAGTTCCGGGTAAAACATGCGGATCACGCTGACGCACGAACCGGATGGGCATACGACAAAATCGGCATTCTTGAAGACGCGAACAAAATGCTCGGCACAGGGACGCGCATCCCCCCAGTATCCAGTGTTGAGGGCAGGCTGGCCGCAGCAAGTCTGATCTTCGGGGAACTCGACTGCGCACCCAATCCGGCGCAGCACCTTGACCGTGTCGACCGCCACCTCGGGCAGCAGTTGGTCCACGAAGCAAGGGACGAATAGAGATATTTTGCGTTTCACGATTTAACCTTCAGCGAGTCCAACCTCACAGGCGATGGGAGCTTCTTGCCCGGACCGCCAGGATCCACGCGCTATCAAAACTCTCCCTACCGTGCCACCAAACGAGTAAACGGAAATACGTAGGCCTGGAGCGTCACCATGATTCCCACCAAAGCCGCCAGCGCCAGGCTGTGGAAGAATACGTAACGCAGTATGTCTCCCTCGTGTCCGTACCATTCCGTCGCCGTACTGGCGACGACGATGCTTTGTGCATCGATCATTTTGCCCATGACCCCACCTGAACTGTTGGCGGCGCCCATCAGGATGGGAGAGAGCCCGATCTGCTGCGCGGAGATCTTCTGCAGGCTGCCGAACAGCACGTTGGACGAGGTGTCGGAACCGGTCAAGGCCACGCCCAGCCACCCGAGCAGAGTCCCGAAGAACGGATACATCACCCCGGTTCGCGCGAACGCCAGGCCCATGGTGGCGTCCACACCCGAGTAGCGGGTCAGGATGCCGATCGAGAGCATGGCGGCGATCGTCACCAGCGAGAAACGGATGTGCCACAGGGTTTGCCACCAAATGACAACGATCTTCGGGAGCGAGAGGCCCATGATGAATCCGGAGATGATCGCCGCGAACAGGATCCCCGACCCCGTGGCGGAAAGCCAGTTGAAGCCGAACACGGCGCCCTCGGGCGTAGGTTTCACCACCACCGGGGGCATGCGTTGGGACAACCGGTTAAGACCGGTCACGGGAAACTGCGGGTTGGTGATCTTGCTCGGCGGCGTCGACCAGGTGCTCGTGGATGTGAACACCTTTTCCGGAGTATTCATGATCTTCTTGCCGGTGAACGTGCCCCAGCAGAAGACGAATACGCTGAGCACCAGCCAGGGCACCCATGCGCGAGCGACCTCGGCGCGGCTGTAACCGTGATGACCGCGAGCGGCGCGCTCCTTACTTTCCTCGTGTCCCTCGTGCCCCCAAATCGTTTTCGGATGCCATATCTTCAGGAACAGGATAAGGCAGAGCATCGAGACCACGGCCGCAATGATGTCCGTCAGCCACGGCCCGTGGAAGTTCGAAACCAGGTATTGCGGGATGGCGAAGGTAACACCGGCCACCGCAATGGCCGGCCAAATTTCCTTCATCCCTTTGAACCCCGCATACGCCCACACCAGCCAGAAGGGCACCAGCACGGAGAAGAATGGCAGGATGCGTCCGACCTGTGCGCCCAGAACAACCTCGCTATAACCCGTAACCGCGGCGAGCGCAATGATCGGCGTGCCGAGCGCGCCAAAGGCCACCGGTGCCGTGTTAGCGATCAGCGACAAGCCGGAGGCCTCCAGCGGCTTGAAGCCCAGGCCGATCAGAAGCGCGGCGGTCACCGCGACCGGCGTTCCGAACCCGGATGCGCCCTCAAAGAACGCGCCGAAGGAAAAGGCGATCAGCAGCAGTTGCAGGCGCGTGTCCTGGGTGATGCCCGTCATGCTTTCCTGCAAGACCTTGAAGCGGCCGGTCTGCAGCGTCATCCGGTACAGAAAGATGACGTTCAGGATAATCCAGCCGATGGGAAACAGCCCGTATCCAGCGCCATACACGGCCGTGACCGCCGCTAAACGCGCCGGCATGTGGAAGACGAATACGGCTGTCACCAGCGCCGTGGCCAGTCCAAGCAACGCGGCGTAGTGGGCCTTTATGTGCAGCAACGCCAGCGTTCCGAGCAGTACCACGATCGGCAGCGCGGCGATCAATGTCGAAAGCCACCAACTTCCGGTGGGATCGTAGTTCTGCGCCCAGGGCTTGGGCAGGGGCGGAATCCTCAAAATCAGTACGGCGCCAACAACCACTGCTACGAGCGCCACTATCCACGCAACCGGGTTGACTGATGTGGGAGCGGTTTTGGGTACCGGAGCATTTGCCGAGGTCACGGGTNNACCCGTGACCTCGGCAAATGCTCTCGGGACCCTGCACTGAAGGCGTTGAACGAAGCTCTCGTCGCTGAAACGTATACGGAAATGGGATTCCAAGAAACCCAAGGTCTCTGACGACCCAGATGTTGCCGAACTTCAGGAGGAGGGCGATGTGCCCTAGGCTGGTGGCAGAGAAGGCAGTGAAGGAGCGTCGCCGGCGTGCAATCACTGAAATGCCTTCTCACAGCGACAAGGTTCAGTGAATCTCTACCGCTAGGACGCGTCAATTCCTGCCATGCTCGCCCCTAAGCTGCTGGGCATTCTTTTGTCACCGAGTTTACCCGATTCACCCGTTTGCGAGTGAAGCCATGGCTTGAAGTCAAACCCTGTCGAGCCTATGAGCAGCAAAGAGGCGACGCAACTCTGCGAATTGCGCTCTGACAACAAGCTGCTCGTGACGTGAGGCTCCATGCCTCTTCAGGAACTTCCTGTAAGCCCGTTCCGTCAAGTCGCTCCATTTCTTTCCGTCTAGCAACTCAGCACACTTGGCTCCTCATTCCGGCACGAATGGGCAGACTGCACTCGATTGCACGATCAAATCACAATTGTGAGGCTTCCCCGGAGCTGGCTTTAGCTCCGGAGACGAACATTGATCCGGACTCGCGTCCTTTGGACTCCTCGGCCCGACCCACAGCACTATGTCGTTTCCCGCAGCAGGGTCAATCGAGAAAAACTTGCGATGCTTAATTCCTGCACTCTGGAATGCGTTAATCAGAGTCTTGGCTTCTAACTCCTGTCGCTTGTTCCCGACCGTGATCTGCACGTCAATAATCCGCTCGTCTCCGACTGGAACGAACGAGGGCACGCTCGTCTTCCAACTCTCTGAAAACAACTGTCTCCACTCTTCCGCGTAAGCGCGAGTGTTGGGGCCTCCCGAGTAGAGGATGCGCAATCGGGAACCCTTGTATCCGTTGACCACTGGCCGAAGCAATTCCTTCTGGTAATCGGTCAGGTGCCGTTCATCGGATTGCTGATCGAGTTCCGATGGTGATGGCAAGGTCCGAACGCGGCGCACTGTCACTGACCCGTCTGGATGTTGATAACTGTATACGTCGAGCGTGCTGGTCACGTCCTCGGCCAGGTTCATTGGCTCATCGCAAGAGCGGGTTTCCTTCAACGCGAGAGCGTAGGAGGGAGGAAGCAACTTGTCGCGGCAGCTTAAAGCGGGAGACGCTTCATCCTCGACGGCAACCTGTGTGGCGAACTGAATCTGATGATGGGTGCTTCGGACAATCAATCTTTGTGACGAGTGCGACTCCCTAGAAGTAACGGTGACGGTGTAGTCTTCGTCCCATGGTGATGATGGTGAAAACCAGAGGTACTGATCCGTTTGCAGCGGGCCGGAATCAATCTCGGGAAAAGGCTGCACGTAGGTCTGTCCAGACTTGTTCTCCTTCAGCGCAACTTCCACTCGCGACAGAACCCGAGGTCCAATGATCTTCACAAAGAATGCGCGCTTCTCGCACTCCATCAATTCAGCAGTGGGAGCAAGGTAGGCGTAAGTACGCTCACTTGCCACTTCGGCACGCCAAACGCCATACGACAGAAGAGCCAAGAGAAACAGAAATCCGATGAGCAGTCCGCTGAGCTTCGATCTGAAGTGCGTCGTTTCTGGTTGATGGAGGTTCTCCATCCACACTTTTCGCGTTGCTCTGATTAGATGCCAGGCGCAGATCAGAACCCAGAGCCAGATGAAGGGAGCTAACTTCTCCCAAATAGAGGCGGGCTTGGCGAGAAAGAGCCAACAGAAAGCGGCCAGGTTGGCCAGTCCATCTATCCATTTCTCTTGCGCCGTCGCAGCAAATCCACTTGCGAATGTCCTGACAACGCGGGCTAGAAGAGGGGCGCGCGTAGTTGAAAATTCCGCTAAAACGAAATCTTACCTTCGCCGAGAGCACAAAGCCAAAGAAGCTGCAGAGGAATCAATCTCGCCACTGCTTTTGTTATCTGCATCGTCGCAGGATTGAGGTAGATGAGCAGACTAGCAACAATCGCCGATGCGATGAATGCGTTGCGAGAGCAACTGAGTAAGGCCCACAAGCCCTATGCTGGCGCGCGCTTCAGAGCCGCATTTTTGAAAGAAGATTCCCGCTTCCTCACGGGTTCCGTAATGTTCGGCCCTGAAGAGGTGCCATCCCGACCGATTGCCGATTATGGAGTTCTCTTGCTCGCAGAGGAATGGCGGGGCGATTGGAAAGAGGCACTCAATCTGCTTTCGCAAATATTGTCTGGCGAGGCTGGCATAGCTGGACGGAAGATCAAAGCTGGCTTTACTTGCTCTGATTTTGACCATCGCCCCGCAACATCCTACGGAATGGGAACCGGGGGTTGGTCAGGCTGGGAGATGCGTAGCCTCTATGACCCCGGCCCGAATCTGACCCAGCCCTATCTTCACAATTCGATTCTGGGTTTCGGGCTTCGGCCTTATCGTGGTGGCAACCAAGCAATCAACGATTGGGTCTTCGATCTCCAGACCGACAATCCGGGAGGGGATGTCCCGTACACAAATTACCTAGTCACGTTCTTTCCAGACACCCGTGCCAGAATCGTGAGCGCGCTGTGGACGCCAGGCAAATTGAATCTCGGCTTGGAGATCAATATTTCGCCGGAGCAATTCGAGCTTCAAATCCTTCACTTCGGAAGCGCTCGCCCTCCACTGGTAAGTCCGGCACAGAGCGGTGCAATCGAGCTAGAAATCCCGGATGACTCTCGCGAGTTGCTGATCTACCTCGTTCACCGCGAAGGCGACTGCATTATGAGCGTGCATTTGCGTCACGTATACGGATCGTTTGGTCACGTTCCACAGGATCTGATTGCGAAGAGCAGAGCCGAGAGCGATCTCGAAAAAGGCGAGGGAGACCAAATTGAGTTCAAGTCCTTCATCTCGCCGCAAGACCCCAAAGAGTCAGAGATCGTCGAGACTGTGATTGCATTCGCAAATACTTCGGGCGGGCGCATCTACGTCGGAGTCGCAGACCGTGACGCCAGTCCGCTTGGGTTTGGCGAGTTGAGAAAAGCTTTCAAAGGTTCGGAGAAAGAAGCGCTCAAATTGCAAGCGGATCGGCTGCGATTGCTGATCTCCAACAGGGTTGCGCCAACTCCGCGAGTTGTGATCGAAGAGATTCGCATCTTCGATGCCCCCATCGTCGCGATCACAGTTGAACCCGGAGGCCAGACTCACTATGACTGCCAGAATAACGAAGTACGTGTCCGGAGGGGCGCTTCCAACCTGCGACCACGGCCCGCCGATGGGATGATCCATTCCTCCGAGTTCTGATTACTCTTGTCACGTTACTCGCGCCCTGTTTGCTTTGGCGCGCCGCTTCTGCTCGTAAGTCCTCCACGCGCGCCCGTCAAAGAACCCGAGAAACTCAATCTGGAGCATGGAACTCTAATCCATCGAACCACTCGACAGACGAGGCTACGGTACAAGAACAGAGGGGGGCACCTCCTAATGGAATTGAAAAATGGCAATGGTCGAGACTTGGGGCTATTGCCGACAACGCGAGATACTAGACGTTACGACCTATTCACCCCTTGAGAGAGACGATCGATGTCTTCTAACAATGCTTTTCAGACCGCAGTGGAGTTGACTCTGCCGATTTACACCAGCGCAGTGGTTCACATCGTCGCGGAGTTGCGCGGTTCACAATGGTGCAATCTCTACACCTCGGTGATCTATGGCCGGGAGATTGATTTGCTCAGTGTCCCGGACTATGTCGATCACGCCGTATATGGTCAGTCTGTGCTATGCCTTCGGGTGCGGCTCAATCGGCCTGACGCCGAATGTTTTGTGGCATCCGCGCGGAATGGCTCAGCACCTTGCGGTTCTTGGACTGTCGCGTACGCAACCCGAGAGGTAGTCACTGGCTTCAGGCCGGCGACCTCCTTCAGCGATATGAATGAACATTCGTTTTGGGAAACCTCCTTGTGGTCAAGGGAAGCCATCGGCACCCAGAAGAACTTCGATGGAAAAGATCTTCGACGGACAAACGCGTGGAAGGTGGCTGAATACCTCCGGTGCCTCGATGAGGCTCGTTGGTTACCAATTCCTCTGCAACGTCATCCGGAAAAACTCGGAGACCTCGACGAAATCTGGCCCTCCCCCCTGTCACTCGAATCGAGGAATGGCGACGGCGCCTGGGAACTAGAAGTCACAAGTATTGCCCCGTCGCTTCTCACACTTGACGTCAGGATAACCGGGACCCTCATCCGGCATGATCTCATCCTTGGGGCCTTGCACCTCAATGGCAGAGGACCTCATCGGATCAATGAGGACGTTGATCGTATCAATCTGCTGACAAGTATCGACGGTGTGCCTATGGATGCAAACGCCCATGGCTTCATGCGCTCGATGACAATGCGAACCACCATCTACAGCGGTGCCAGCTATACGGTACCAAGTCACGGCGCGCGACCAGAGATGCACTTTCCGATTGGGCGTTCGGATTCCAGTCCATCGCTCATCGGAACGCCCCGTGTTGACACCACTCGTCATGAAGCCTGGATCATCGGGAGGCTCTTCCGCTTTTACGGTCAGCCCGGAGATGTGGAGCGCGTATACGATCCCATTGCTAACGGAGACGCCGTAGAACGAGCATTCAATGACCTACATCAATACGGCAGGAGCGAGTTGCCTTCGGAAATCCTTGTGGCAGATCCGTACGCACTTGAGGAGCGCGCTTTGCACGCCATTGCCGTTATGGCGACGCGAGAAGGACAAGTCAGATCGGTCCGAGTGCTGACAGAATTCGATTCCGCACCAAAGGCACGCCCTTGGTTATCGCAAGTCCTCGCAGGGCTATGGAAGGTTCTGGCAAGGAGGGACTCTGCGAAACAGACTGCGCGTGCCAAGGCTGAAGTGGACGCGATGTTGCTGGCCCAGCAAATTGCAACTCAACTCAATGTCTCAATGTCATTCTACAAAATTGAGGGACTACATGATCGCTTCCTTCTCGTCGGAGAACGACTGTGGCATGTCGGTTGCTCTTGAACATAAACCTTCTTGGTGGTTCTTGTTTGAGCGGGCCGGCATGACCGAGCAGGAGTTGATCGAAGAGCCGGACTGTTTGGGAGGCCTTGAACGAACGAATACTTCACCGGAGCTAACAGCAAGCAAGCGTTCCCTCCGTTATGAATTCCGGTTTGATCCAGGCCAAGAGAGTAAGTTACGGGACGGTGACAAGTGCCGTTTTGCGCACGACATCGACTATAAGGTGGAGATTGAGAAGATCGACTATGAGTCCGGCCTCCTATATTTCACCCTCGGCAAGAATCGTCCGGCTCCGTCCAGCCGACTCAGTTTGATCCCGGACGATATTTTCAACGCTGGCGTAATAGTCGATTCGATCGAACGCACTATTCGTACCTACGGCACAACGCACGAACTGCCGTCTGCCTTGCGTGATTTTCTTTTTCGCAAGCCGCCGAACATTGCGGGCCATAATGGCGGCACACTAGTGCTGCCAGGAATCGAAGTGCTTCAATCTGCCCGAGATTTGGTCGGGCGGATGAACAACACGACGCTGTTCATTCAGGGACCACCGGGTTGTGGAAAGACGTTTACCGGGGGCGATCTGATCGCTCGTTTACTTAATGCGGGCAAGCGGGTCGGCGTAACTTCGAACAGTCATCGTGCGATCTGTCTCTTGCTGAAGTCTGCAGCAGAAGCGGCGGACCGGTTGGGCGTCAAATTTACGGGGGCGAAGGCGGGCTGCGACGAAACTCAGGAAGCGATACACCCATGTATCGATCTGCTTGCTGAGAATGGAGATGTTTTCAAACTCCCCGCTCTCCCGGATCTTGTGGGCGGCACGGCTTGGGTCTTTGCTCGGCCTGAAGCAAGCGGGGAATTTGATTATCTGTTCGTTGACGAGGCTGGGCAGGTTTCCGTGGCGAATTTGGTGGGCATGGCACCGTCTGCGGACAACCTTGTTTTGATTGGAGATCAGATGCAGTTGAACCAGCCTATTCAAGATACTCATCCGGGCGAGAGCGGGCAGTCCGTCCTGGAGTATCTTCTGGGAGATGAACCAACAGTCGCGGAAGATAGAGGTATTCTCTTACCCGATACTTGGCGCATGCGTCCAGAGGTCTGCGAATTCGTGTCCGATGCAATCTATCAGGGCCGCATTCATGCACATCCAATTACGTCCGAGCGCCGCATCGTGTTTGGCAAAGGCGTGCGCCATTGGGTTAGGCGTGATAGCGGATTGATTTTCATTCCAGTTGTCCATGAGGGGAACACCTACGAGTGCCCGCAGGAGATCGAGGTCATTAAGGCGGTCGTGCAGGAGTTGTGCGGACACTTCATCGAATTGCCTGGGCTGCCAATTCACAGAATTTCAAGCCGCGACTTTTTGATAGTAGCTCCCTTTAACCTCCAAGTAAGACGCCTGCAAGCGGCACTGCCTTCAATTCGAGTTGGGACCGTAGACAAGTTTCAGGGTCAAGAGGGTCCGATAGTGATTTTTTCAATGACTTCGAGCGACGGTGATGGATCTCCACGCGGAATCGAGTTTCTTTTCAGTCGCAATCGTCTCAACGTTGCGATTTCTCGGGCGCAAGTGTTGGCAATCATATTGGGGAGTCCAAAGCTGGAACGCACCATGTGCGCACGCCTGGAACAGATGCAACTCGTGAATTTGTTCTGCCGCGCGGCAGAAGTAGGCAGCATTGCGGCAGGTGGGCCTGTGCAAAGTGACGAAGACGAGGTCGTACTGAATGCCTAATGCAAAACAACACGCGATTGTCGGTGCCGCCGTTGGTGTGGGTGCGTGGTACTTGTATTGCCGCTTTACCGAGCGTCCGCTCGATCTTGGTGAGTTGTTATTGGCAGGCGGCGCTTGCGCCGTGGTTGGTCTTTTGCCAGACGTGTTTGAGCCAGCGATTCACCCAAACCACCGCAGCATTCTACACAGCTACATGTGTGCAGGTTTATTGAGCTACGGGACAAAGTGGGTCTGGGAGAACCCCACACTCGATCGAGACCAGAAGATGCACTGGAGCGTCTGTGTACTCGGTTATTTAAGTCACTTGATTGCTGATGGGCAAACGCCGAAAGGCCTGCCGTTGATCCGCTTGATGGGCGACAATTAGAATTCCCGGCCGGGAATTTTAGTTGTCGCCGGC
>PLHP01000172.1 GCA_003138955.1 Acidobacteriaceae bacterium
GTGACCGCGGCGGCGACTTCAGGAATGATGGCCTTCTGCAGCGGCTGCAGCTCTACGCCGGTGGTTCCGTCGTCCAGGATAAACTCGCGAAACTCCCCGACGGTCATGCTTGCGATGGAGCGGAAGGATTCGCGGTCGAATGTGTCCAGAATGAGGCGGGTGACATCGTCCTCGGAAGGGTCGATCAATGGCCGACGGACAATTTCCCCAAGCGTCAAGTCCGCAAGTTTGCGTTTCGCCGCAACTCGCTCTCGTTCCGATCGTGCGGCGATGCCGGCCAACTGGTCGCCAGACTTTTCCTCATTGGCCTTGGCAAAAAGTTCGCGGAGATCGGAAAAGTCGAAGCGCTCGATCATGGCGTGGTGCCCGTTCGGAGACACCATGTTACCGAAAAAGTCGTGAGTAACGGGCTACAGTTTTCCGGGCAATTTTGTTCTTCGCGCTCGAAGCAGCAGATTCGGGATGCGGAATTCCCGTTTAACAGGGAACAATACTGGGAATTTGCGACTCGTCTCCGAGCCGAATTAATGGCCAGCATCGCGTCCATGCGAGTTTATTCCGCGATTCCCGGTTATCCCGTCAGATCGGATCAGGGAATTATCAGGGAAGTGTTCCTGGGTCGAGATGAAAAAAGAAGATGGAATGCCCAGAAAGCCCGACCGACGAGGACTGCTGATTCCGATCCACCGAGCCAAGAGGGACGAGACGCGTGCACTTCTGTGTGCTTCCTTTTTTCCCCGGGCACTCTTCCGCGGAAGCAGTCAGCTTACAACATCTAACCGCGGCACCGTGTCGGGTGGTCCGTACACGATGATCAATACGTCTCCCGACAAGCACGACCACCTACACCGGCAGCACGGTCGTTTCCGGCGACACTTTTTACAACGTGGCCACGGCGGTCGACAGCGAGTCGGAGGAGAGCGGATACTCGAACCAGGCCACGGCGGTCATTCCGAATCCGTAAGTTTTGCGCGGTCAGCGGGGTTTGGGGCAAACATAGACTGATAACATACGACTTGTTGGCTTCGTTTCGCGAAAATATGAAGTTTCGCGGCTAACTTTCCAGGCCAGGTGAACCCGCGGGCACATCCCCACGTCTCCCACCCGACGTTTCGTTTCGCCCGATAGGGTTACGTGAAAGGCTGCACTGCTGTGGGCGATGGCCGCTTTCAGGTTCGACACTCAACAAGCTGGATAGGACACCCGGTCAAGGGCTCGACCAATGCGGCTGGTGCAATCGAGCTCGGGCGAAAGCCGGCTCGAAAGAGCACGATCCGCGTCCGGCCAGAACGTACGGCGGATATAGAACTCGCTGGGGACGCCGCACGCAGGTCCGGTCGCCGTCCCACGGCGTTGCCCTCGAGGGCGACGGGGAGTAGGTGATCACCCCCCGCCGCCGCTCTCGACTAGGCTGCCTCTTCCGCTTCGCCCCAAGGGGGCGAGCCCTCGCCGCTCGCCGTCTCGTCCTCGGATTGCGAATCACCCACGGGCGGCGAACCCTGTTCGGTCGCCACCACGGTTAAACCGCTCGTGGGCTCCAGTGCGGGAGGCGGGTTCTCGGGTTGCGGAGTCGGAGCCTCAACTTCGGCTTCGTCCTCGTCACCCTCCGACGTGGGTGGTGGCAACTCATCCAGCAGCTCGAGGTTCTTCAGAAACGCCCGCTGGCTGGCTGTGCGATAGAGCTGCAACTTGGACATGCTTCCTATGGAGGTGAAGTGATCAACGGGACGGTAGTTTAAGCATGCCATCTCGATATCCAGCGCCTGACGCAGGCGCCACCATTCGACGACGAGGCTTTCCAGCAGCAGGTCGGTACGCACGTCGCCCTTGCCATACTTTTCCTGCACGCTCTCCCACAGGTCATGGAGTTCTGCGTTGATCGGCGTGCCGTCAGACGAAAACAGAATACGCTTGATTAGGAGTCCGTGTTTGAGAGCATTACGGCGGCTATACGCCTTGCCACGAGACGTCTTCGGACCTGTCGACTTTTTGGCGTTTTCGCGGTTGGCACGCAGCCGAGCTTCTGAGGTGGGTTTCTTGGGCTGGCTGGTTTCGGAGCCAGCGACCTTATCTTGAGGGTCGCTGGTGTTGTTATTGTTGATGTTGGTGTTGTTGGCGACGGTCTGGGAGCTACCGTCACTATTCGGAGTCAAATCGTTCTCATTGGTATCGCTGTACATTTCGACCTCGTAAACGGTTAATTTGTCTCGATGTGTGACCGCTTGTTGGCGACCACCGAGAGTCCGTTTCTATCTAAGGTTTCGGTATTCACGATTTCGCTTAGTCATCGACTTCCTTCCCGGCACGCCGCCGCCCGGTCACGGTCTTTGCCGGTCCGCTGGCGCCGCACACCTGACGCGCTGGTCCTCGCGGCCCACTGCCGCCAGCCTGGACCAATGTCTCGCCCAGCAGGTTTCGGGTCGTTCATGCCGGATTGTCCGCTAGAGCAGGGGCGGCACACCTGGGCCGTTCCCGACAGCCACTCCAGCCGGCTGGCTACTGCTCACACCTTCTCCACTGTTGCCAGTACTCTAGGCAACACTTGATAGACCAAATATGCTCTTCTTGGTCGTGGCCACCTGCGAGTGGTGTGCGGTTGCGGAAGGTCGAACCCCTGTCAATGCATTATGAAAGAGCGC
>PLHP01000423.1:0-7055 GCA_003138955.1 Acidobacteriaceae bacterium
AGAATGCGCGGCAGAAGCGGTATTTCGGCCGCCCGCAGCCCATCCGGATAGCCGCTGCCATCGGAGTGCTCGTGATGATGCCGAATGATCGGAAGCACCAGCCGCAACGACTTCAAGGGACGGCAAATGGTCTCGCCGGTCACGGGATGCCGCTTCATGATCTCCCATTCCGCCGGCGTCAGAGGATCGCTGCCTTTCTTCAGGATTTCATCCGGCACCGCGATCTTTCCCAGGTCGTGCAGATAGCCGCCCCGCCCCAGGGCCACAATCGATTCTTCATCCAAGCCGAGAAACCGGCCCAGATCCGTGGCATCACGCGCCAACCGCTCACAGTGGCCTTCGGTGTAGGGGTCGCGCGCTTCCACGCTCAGCCCTAGTGTGCACAGCACCGAATCCGCGGTCTCCAGTTCGTCGGTGAACTCCTTCAACTTGAGCAACGAACCCACGCGCGCAAACAATTCCTCGGAACTGATCGGCTTGATCAAAAAATCGTCCGCGCCTGCTTCAATTCCCTTCAGGCGGTCTTCTCGATCGCTCAGCCCGGTAATCATGACGATCGGAATCAGCCGCGTGTTCGGGTCCCCCTTGAGTTCGCGGCACAGTTCATAGCCGCTTTTGCCAGGCATGATTACGTCGAGCAAAATCAGATCCGGAGCCTCGCGACGTATTTCCTCTTCCGCCGCAGCCGCGTTCTGCACAGCAATCGTGGGATAGCCGCGGCTCGCCAGCATCTCTTTCATCAGCGCCGCGTTCACCACATTGTCTTCGACCACCAGAATCGACTGCTTCCGGCGGCTTGCCAGCAGATCACCCATACCCGAATAGGAGTTCGAGTGCGGAGAAAGAGTTGTCCGGCGCGGTCGTGGTGGAAGACTCATCACTTCACCTGCGTTGCAATTGATGGTATCTGAAATCAATTCGCTGCGACATCGCTTCACTAGTTGCCAGTTGCCAGTACCCAGCTGCCGGCAGGGCTGGGTTGACTGGCAACTGACGGCTGGCAACTGGCAACTGCGAAGCTAGAAAACATGCGGCCATCAACTATTTTCCCGCAANNACTCCCGACTGCCCCAGTTGACGAGGGTCTGCCGAGAACTGCGCATTGCACGCTTCACAGATTCCCCGCGACGGGACGTTGCTGACTCGCTTTAGTATCCGAAGACTGCGCTTGGCCATGATTCCAGTCTCCCACACCCCCGGAAACTGCGCCACCACCGCGATCCGCGCAGGGATAGCTGCGTCCGGCTGTCCAGCACCGTCTGGCCCACGAGAAAACCGAACATTTTCCCTGTTCAACCGTCATTGCGCCGATTTCCACCCCCATGCCACTCTTCCATCATCATGCTGCGGAAACTCTCATTGTTCGTCCTGACGTTCGTCCTGACGCTCGTCCTGATGTTCGTCATGCTCTGCCTGCCGTGGAGCGAATGCGCCGCCGTCACGAAACCGCATGTCATCACTTTTGGGAAATGGATTTCCGCCAAATGGCCCAATGCAACCGGACAGAAGCTGCTCGACTTGAAAGTACGTCCGTTGTTTGTCGACACGCGACTTAAGGAGTACACCACCGGAGCTCCGCATGAGCTGACCGATCGCCTGTTTGTAGTCCGGCGCGCCTTTCGCGTGAACGATGCGCTGCCCACTGAGAGCTCAAACGCCAACGCCCCGCACTGGCAGTGGCAACGCGGAGGCTGGCTGCTCGTCGACCGCCTCACCGGACGCGTCTCCCAACTCAACCTTCCCGAGTTCGATCCCTTCTATTCGACCGCAAGCTGGTATCGCGACTACATCGCCTATTGCGGCGTCTCCGAAGACGGCAAGAAACTGTACGCGGTCGTCGCCCAGGTAGGACGGCGCAAGCCCATCCTGAAAAAAGACGCAGGCGAACCCGCGGGAGCCGACGATCCCGACTCGGAGTGCCCGGCGCCCGTCTGGGAGCGCACCCCCATGCGCGTCACCTTTCAGCATGGCGACGATGCGAAGCTGGTCTTCTCCATCCGCAGCCGCGTGGTCGATGTCGTCAACGATGCCGAAGAACCCGAAGAATAGTCGAGCGCCATCACCATTTCCCGACGCTCCCGAAGAGGCTGCCTAAACTTAAAGCTGAGAGCTGAGAATCAGTCTCCCGCAGCTTCGACCGCGGGAAGCTCTTCCGCCGCAGTCCGCGTCGAGACCTTCGCGCTCGTCACCAGGACCACCGAGGCCACGATGATCGCGCTCCCCATCAGGATATAGCGGTCGATCCGCTCGTGCAGAACCAGCCATCCCAGAAACACCGCGACCACGGGATTGACGTAGGCGTAGGTAGAAACCTTCGAGGTCGGAACGTGCTGCAGCAACCAGATGTAGGCCGTGTAGCCGATCCAGGAACCGCACACCACCAGATAGAGAATCGCGGCTACTCCGCGGACGGTCCACGTCGCGTTGGAAGGTTTCTCGACGAGCAGCGCAAAAATCAAGTTCCCGATGCCCGCGAAGACCACCTGCCACGCCGTGGCGCTGAAGGGATCGGCCGCCGCGGTCTGCCACTTTTTTGAGAGCACCGAACCGAGCGCCCAACTGAACGACCCAACCGGCAACGCAAGCGACCACCAGAGTTCGCGACGGCCAAGGACGTTGTTGTGCCGAAGATCGGGCCAGATGAGCACGACCACTCCCGCGATTCCGATGGCCAGCCCGATCTTGCCGCGGCGCGCGATGCGATGGTCGCCGAGCAACAGGCTGTCGAGCACCAGAAACCAGAGCGGCGTAACCGCAACCAGCAGCGCCGCCAGGCCAGTGGGAACGATTTGCTCCGCGTAAGAAAGCGTGAGATTGCCGCCCACCAATAGCAGAATGCCGACCGCAGCCAGATGGCCCAACTGGCGTGCCGAAAAACGAATGCGGCGTCCGGTCAGGGCACAGTAAGCGAGCATAACCGTGCCCGCGGTCAAAAAGCGCGCGGCGCACATAACGGCCGGAGGAATGTGCTCCACCGCGATGCCGATGCCGAGATAAGTCGAGCCCCAGAAGACATAGACCAGCCCGAAGGCAACAATGATCTTCCATCGACTCGCGGGCGCAGTGCTCATGGGAGTGGCAGGAGAAATTCAGAATATCAGAGCGAGCGTAAGAAATCGGGCCATCGGGCCATCGAACGCGACGCTAGGCGGACGACCACATCCCCATCCCGGCCAGGATCTTGCTGGCCGCTTCGGCGCCGGAACGAACGCAGTCGGGGACGCCGATGCCGCTATAGCCGTTGCCGGCGAGCGCCAGACCGGGAAGTTTCTGGCGGAGTGTTTCGATGCGCTGCAAGCGCTCGAGGTGGCCGACCGAATACTGCGCCATGGCGGACTTCCATTTGTAGACGCGCGCAAACAGCGGTTCGGCATTGAGGGCTGTTCCAACGATAAGGCGCAGTTCGCGGCGAACGATTTCGAGAATTTCCCCTTCGCTCGATTGCAGGATCTGCTCGTCGCGCGCGCCGCCGAGAAAGCAACGGACGATGGCGCGATTCTCCGGTGCACGATGGGGAAATTTGTTGTGGACGAAAGTGGCTGCCAGCATACGGCGGCCTTCGCTGCGCGGCACCAGAAATCCGAAGCCCGGGGGAAGCGAGCGGCGGATTTTTTCGTCGTACCCGAGCGTAACGGTCACCGAGGAACTGTACTGAATCTCGCCCAGTTCGCGGGACAGGTTCTCATCCGTCGCTTGCAGCACGGCCGCAGCGGCATGGGTTGGGGTGGCGATGATCACTGCGTCGAATTGGTCGCTCTGGTATCCGGCAGACACAGTCCAAGCGTCATCCTGCGGGATCACCGACTGCACGAGCGACGAAGTTTTGAGCGCGTCCGGATCCAGACGCGCGACCAGGGCATCGGTCATCTGCTGCATGCCGTCTTTGAGCGAAGTGAACAGCGGCCGCGCTGGGAGGTTCGGCGCTCGGCCCATCTTCTTGCGGGCCGCGAGCATGGCGCGGCCGAGGCTGCCGTGTTTCAATTCCATGTCGGCGAAGCGCGGCAACACCGCGCGCACGCTCAACTGCGAAGCTTCGCCGCCGTAAACTCCGGAGAGCAGCGGATCGGCGAGCAGGTCGACCATCTCGGAACCGTAGTGGCGTTCGACCATCTGGGCAACGGTTTCGTCCTCGGAGGCCTTGTGCGGCGGATGAAACCATTCGGCAGCCATGCGCATTTTTGTGCGCAAGGAAAAAAGCGGTGAGAACACGGTGGGCATGATCTTGGTGGGCACCATGAACATGAGCCCGTCGGGCATCACCACCAGCTTGCCCCTGACTACGATGTAGGTCTTGCGCTCAGAGTCGTTCGAGCCGATGAGTTGATCGCCCAACCCGATCTTGCGGCAAAGGTCGGCAGCCCAAGGCTTCTCGGTGAGAAATGAATCGGGGCCCGCTTCAATCAGGCAGCCGTCGACGCGATCGGTGACGAGCACGCCTCCGAGGCGCGGGCTGGACTCGAATAAAACATACTTGACGGGCGTGCCGGACTGGCGCTTTTCTTCGATCGTGTACGCGGCCGAAAGGCCGGAGATTCCGCCGCCGATGATGGCTATGCGTTTCATTAATTAGCTCTCGGCTGTCAGTCTGTCAGCTAAATGCCCCGTGCTTTCATTCGGCTGATTACTACTTCCACCAGGGCTGCCGTTAATGTCTTTGAGCCGTTCAACGACTCGGCTCGCCATAGGCGCATGCCTTCTTTTTCTGCGAACTGTTTGAAGGCTATGTCGATATCGTAGAGCACTTCTACGTGATCGCAGAGAAATCCTATGGGATGCAGGAAGACGCCGCGATGGCCTTTCGCTTTTAGATTCCCGATCGTTTCCTCTACCGTGGGGCCGATCCACTGGCCGCCGGACATGCCCTGGCTCTGGAAGGCGAAGGTCCAGTCTTCGCCTGCGAGGCCCGCCTCTTTGGCTACTAATTCGGCGGTTTCCTTGGATTGCCTTTCGTAAGGATCGCCTTCCGTAATCGTGCGCCGCGGAACACTGTGCGCGGTGAAGATGACGGGTAGCTCTGCTCCATTTTCGGCGCTGGCTTTTCCCCAGCCCGCGCGCAGTTTTTCGGCGAACGCTTTGGCGAGCAGCGGCTGATCGTACCACTCCTCGACGAAGTCCATCTCGAAAGGAAGATTTCCGTCACCACTCACGGCGCTGCGGTAGAGGCCTACACTGGTGCGCGAGTTCTGCGGCGCTTGGCAGATGGCGATGACGCGCTTGTATCCTTTGCTTGCAATGGCCTTCACCGCATCGGCGATGAAGGGCTTCCAGTTACGCATGCCTACGAAGACCGGCATCTGCAACGCTTGCGAAAGTTGATCGGCTTGCGAAAGAGTCCAGCAGGGGAGCGGCGAGAAACCGATCAGCGAATAGCGATGGCGGATCTCTTCGACGACCGCTGGCGGTAGCGGGCGTCCGCCGGTGACGTAGCTTAGAAATTCGGGAATCTGATCGGGGTTCTCGGGGCTGCCGTGGGCCAGCAGGAGCACGGCGGTTTTCGCGGATATTCCCGAAGACGTCGCCGACGTGGCAAACGAACTCACCCGATTCGCGCAATAGCACCGGCCGGCGAGGCCCAGCGGACAGGGCGTCATTCTTGGCTCCAACTTCGCGATTCACCGCTGGTCGATTCACCATTGTGACGAAGGCCAGTGAGCAGCATTTCGCGGCGAACAGCAGGTCCTTCGCTTCGCTCAGGATGACAATTCATAGGAGATGACAATTCAAGAAAGGGGACATCACTGCTTGCTCTTAACCGCTGTTTTGAACTCTGCCGAGTGCTCGCGGATGAAATCGCAGAGCGCTTTCACATTCTCCACCGAGGTTTCGGGAAGAATGCCGTGGCCGAGGTTGAAGATGTGGCCGGGGCGTCCGGCGGCTTGGCGCAGAATGTCTTGAGCTCGCGATTTGAGTTCTTTCCAATCGGCGAAAAGCAGCACGGGGTCGAGATTGCCTTGCACGGCGCCTTTCAGACCCAGGCTCTGCCATCCGGCATCGAGCGGAATGCGCCAGTCCAGGCCGATGACTTCGGCGCCGGTTTCCTGCATCGAGGGGAGCAGCGTCGCGCTATCGGTTCCGAAGCAGATGACGGGCACGCCAGTCTTTGTTAGGCCGGACTTTTGCAGGCGTTTCACCAGGTCGGTCACATGCGGCAGAACATAGCGGCGATAATCTTCAACGCTAAGGCAGCCCACCCAACTATCAAAAATCTGGATGGTGTCGGCGCCGGCTCGGACCTGCTCGGCCGAGTACTCGGCGGTTACCGTGACCAGCTTCTTCATCAGCTCGTTCCACGCGGCGGGCGCGGAGTACATCATCTTTTTGGTGAAAAGATAGTTGCGCGANNGTCTTCGGCGGTGCGCACCGGCTTTTCGATCTTCGGGCCTTCACCGGCAGCGAAGTGAAAGGGCAGTCCCATGACTTCGAGGGGGAGAAGAAGATCGGCGAAGATGATGGCGGCATCGACTTTGAGGATCTCGGCCGCTTCAATGGTGACCTGGGCCGCGACCTCCGGCTTCTTGCAGATCTCGATGAGGGAATATTGCTTGCGGATGGCGCGGTACTCCGGCATGTAGCGTCCGGCCTGGCGCATGAACCAGACCGGGGTGCGTTCGGTGGGCTGAGCCTTGGCGGCGCGAACAAAGAGAGAGTTTGGGGCAGACATGAAACATCTAATTTAGCATCTTCGAGCGAACTGTTGGACGAATCGGGCTAGGCGGGTAGCGGCGCTGGCCCGGGCCGTAGCTCGCGAGCGATGGTTGGCGGAGCAAGGGTCGGCGGAGCAAGGGTCGGCGATCATGGTCGAAGGTCACAGGCCCTTATGACGTACATCACAGACCGGACGGTCATGGGACGGCAGAATCGTAAGACTGCATTGCAAACGACCACTTCCCAAAGGAGTAAGGACATGGCTTCCACTGCCACCCCCGTCAAGCCGGAACTGCTGCGGACGCTTCCTTCCGATGCCGCGCGCCAGATTCAATGGCGATTTGCCGACCGTTACGACCTGCAGATGCTGGTGCAATCGGCACGAGCGGTGGCCCGCGGTCCGGTGGCGC
>PLHP01000423.1:7060-7840 GCA_003138955.1 Acidobacteriaceae bacterium
AACCTGGCGCTGGCGCTGGTGGCGTTTGAACTGGCATGGGTGGACGGCGGGGCCGCAACCGCGAGCCTGGCGGGTTGTCTGGCCTTGGCTCCGATTCACGAGCGGGGCACGCCCGAGCAGCAAACGAAATACATGCAGTTGGCCGCGCCGCCTCAGGCGGGAGAGGATCGCAAACCCTGGCGGGGAGCATTCTGCCTGACGGAGCCCATCCCTTACGTCGGCGTGGATACTGGCATGCTGAATGGAAAAATCCGCATCGCCGACTGGAAACCAGGAGAAGAACCGACGCTGCAAGTGGAAAAGCGCGGCCGCTTCATTACCAATATAGGGTTTGCCAATTTTGTGACGGCGGCGGTGGATTCGGGCGACGAGCGGATCAAGGGAAGCTGCATGGTGATTCTGGAAGAAGGCGATCCCGGAACATTCGATCGCGGCACGCCCACGCGAAAACTGGTGCATCAGCTCTCTTCGACCGGCGATCCGATTTTCAGCTTGCGCATTCCGGCGAGCAGAATTGTCGGCGGCTACGACGTGAAAGATGGCGTCATCGTGCCGCGCTACAACCACAGCGAGGTCATTGAAGCCGTGTTCCGCCGGACGCGCGTGACCGTGGGCATCATGACGGCGGCGAAATTGCTCTCTGCGGTCGAACCGGTGATACGGTATCAGCGCGGGCGGTTCCGTGGAGCGGAGACAGCGGCGCCCGGTTCGGTGCGTTATGAACTCGGGCTGCAGGCTCGCGAAGACGCGCTGCACAGGTTGGTGGATGTGTGGGCGACC
>PLHP01000393.1 GCA_003138955.1 Acidobacteriaceae bacterium
TTTTAACCGGACAGCAGTGATTTCACATCAAAATATGACTTTTCTCACTGACCGGATGCACTCGTTTGTGTCTGCATTAAGACTATCCCGCCTCCATGAGGAGCGGTTCCCGCCCGTCGAGAGGCCACCCGGAGGCGAATGATCCGAATTCTCGGGAAACGCGTTTCCGTTTGAGACTGATAGACTTGCTTCATGCCAAGAACGCTGATGCAGTCTGTAGTCAGCCAACCTCAGAAAGAACGGAACCGATTCGGGAATGAACTGCACCGCGTGACAGCCGTCATGGCCGCCTTCGGAGACTACATTCTATGACGCCCGCGGAAAGTTTTGAGGCGAGAACGTATCGCAAGGTTGACGTCCGCATAGTGCCTTTCCTTTTCCTTTGCTACATTTTGGCGTATCTCGATCGGGTCAACGTCGGATTTGCGAAGCTCCAGATGCTGAAAGATCTGTCGATGAGCGATGCGGCATTCGCTACCGGTGCCGGTATTTTCTTTATCGGTTATTTCTTTTTCGAAGTTCCCAGCAATGTGCTGCTGAAGAAATTCGGCGCGCGCATGTGGATTGCCAGGATCATGATCTCCTGGGGCGTCATATCAGCGTGCATGATCTTTGCAAAAGGGGCGCGGTCTTTTTATGCCCTGCGCTTTCTGCTTGGTTTGGCCGAAGCCGGTTTCTTCCCGGGGGTAATTTTTTATCTGACCTTGTGGTACCCCTCAAGACTCCGGTCCACCCGAACCGCCTGGTTTGTGGCGGCGATCGCTGTATCGGGGGTAGTCGGCAATCCCATATCCGGCTGGATTATGGATGTGCTTTCCGGCGCAATGAAGTTGGCGGGGTGGCAGTGGCTTTTTCTAGCAGAAGGCATCCCTTCAATTCTGGTTGGCCTGGTGGTGATCTTTTATCTGGAGAGCAGCATTGAAGAAGCGAAATGGCTTACGCGCGAGGAAAAGGCATTGCTTGCGCGTAACCTGGAAGCTGAAGACAAGCATAAAACCGAGCATAAACTGATAGATGCCTTCACCAGCGGAAAAGTCTGGGTGCTGTGCGCGATCTATTTCACATTGATGATCGGCTTGTACGGCATTGCCTTCTGGTTGCCGACGATTGTGAAAGCCTTTGGTTTGAAAGGATATCGTCAAGTTGGCCTGATTACCGCCATACCCTATGGCGTGGCCGTTATCGGGATGATCCTCCTGAGCAATCATTCCGACAAAACCGGAGAGCGGCGACTGCATTATGTGGCAAATGTTGTGGCTGGAGCCGTCGGCTTGGTTCTGAGCGGAGTTTTTGCGTCGAACCCAGTGTTAGCGATCATTTTCTTGTCCGTAGGCACACTGGGAGTGATTGGGTCGATGCCATTGTTCTGGCCATTGCCCTCCGCATTCTTGGCCGGGACCGCTGCGGCGGCGGGGATTGGCATCGTGAACTCGGTGGGCAATTTGGGTGGTTATGTTGGACCGAATATTCCGATTTGGGCGAGACATTTTTCTTCGGACCGATCTGCTGCCTTGTATATCATTGCGGGGATCTTGATGGTCGGCGCTCTTTTGACGTATTTCTTTGTACCGCGAACTCTACGTGTGCGCGTGGGTCCTGTGGATTAGCTGTTACCTATCCTGGATATAATCCCAATCGAGCGGGAGCTCTGCTGCTTCTTTGACTCGGCTCACTCGCCAATGCGACTGGAATCCAGTGTCCCGAACTGGCCCAGCTACGCGGTAACTTGTACCTGGAATGCACTCCCGTAATTTGAAAGTGTGGCAGGGTGGTAGTTAGATCTATTTACTCGCCACTTTTCAGAACAGATCACGCCACCGAGTCTGGCCCGCGCGAAAGCGAGCAACAGACATGAAGTTCTTGCAGCGACTCCTCGGCGAATTGTGCTCCCATCGCTTTACTTGGCCACGACTCAGTGGCAATGGCCAGCATTATCAGATCTGTCTCATTTGCGGAACTGCCTACGAATATGACTGGAAGAGGATGCAACGCACCGATCGCCTGCTGGTGACGAACGGACAACACCCTCTCGACTTGGCGCGGACTCGATTGCCGGGAACTGTCAATTGACGCGTGTCACGGGCAACCCTGAAGTAATCCCAAGGTAAGAGTTGCCGACAATCGAGGAGTTAGCCCGTCGCTACCCCAGCCGGATTACCCTGTGGGTCAACTCTGCCGCAATCTCGCAAGCGCCTGTTCGGGTGGCAAATTCGCCAACTGGGAAGGCAAGTTGGGCACCTTGGCTGCCATTACCCTCGTAACATTCCCAGCGCTGAAATTGCCGGGTAGACTCATGCAATGGGACGTGGCCTCTCCGCGTGGGCCGACCTGGCTATGCCTAACGGCGAACAAACTGAAGTGCAACACCGGCTTCGTACGCTGAGCCCGCCACTGGAAGAATTGTCGGCGGTGCCGACCGGCGCCGGTCATACGGGGGGATTGGTGGTCTCATTCCAGGAAAAGCGCCGGCTTGAAACGAACGTGCGGAGCCACCTCCTGTCTTCGCTTGCGAAATCAATCCGTGGATAACTCAAAAAAACCCGCACACGCTGGCCACGAACCCGACAACGTTTTGGCCAATGTCAATTGGGAACTCAGAAGGCTGGAGAAGCGCGACGGGGAGCTATGGCTGATTGTGACTGCCACCGGGATCCTGGCAGGAGCTGGATTGCTCGCCGTTCTGTTGCCCGCTGCCTTCCTGAAGTCCGGCAGTCTGCATTTTGAGATCACCGTATCGAAAGAACTGGCCTGCGGTCTGCTCGTGCTGTTGACCCTTGCCAACACCTACATCGTTTCGCGCCGCATCGAGTTCCGGAAATTGCGACAGAGGATGATCTCGACGGCGATGCAGCATGAGCTCATTCGCCTCCAGTCTTTTACCGATCCGCTGACTGAAATCTACAATCGGCGTTCGCTCGAGGAACTGGCTGGCCGTTTCATCGGCCAGGCAAAGCGTCTAGGCAAACCGCTCACCTTCCTGCTAATTGACGTGGACCGCTTCAAACAGGTCAATACTCGATTCGGCCACCTGACCGGCGATTTTGTCCTTACCGAGATTGCGACCCTGCTCAAAGGCTCGATCCGAGGTACGGACGTTGCCATTCGCTACGGAGGCGACGAATTCCTGATTGCGCTGTCGAATACCAACGCAGCCGGCGCTGCCATCGTAGTAAACCGGATTCACGCTTTCCTGAATGACTGGAATCAATCGAGCAATCTTGATGACTTTACGGTGAGCCTCAGTATTGGCATGGCGGAGTTTACCGACGGCCAGACGCTTGACGAGATACTCGATCTCGCCGACCGGAACATGTACGAAGAAAAATCCCAACGGGCGCCATTGCCTGCACCCGGGCACGGGACACTTGCGGCCGGTGTTTGACTATCTCAATTGGGCCCAAGTCCTAAATGGCGTGCCAATTTGAGTGACCTTTCCTTCCGTTACTGAGTTTGCCGTATCCAGCACAGTTATACGTCTGCTGGTAAATCAAGAATCAGCCCTGGCGGACAAATCGCAGTAGCGCGCGTTCATGATCCTTCCTCCGACGCTTTCATTTGCTGTTCAAGGTGGGCCAGAACAGCCGGCCAAGCCTGTTCGTGCCGGTTTCTTGTCTCCTCATCTGGAAATCCAGCATAACTGAAACGGAGATGTGTGCCCTCGCCTTTAGGAGTGAGTTCAACAGTGACCACCGTCTCGTAGCCCTTGGTGCCTGGTACTCCGGTGAGCCAGGTGATTTGCACGAGGCGGTCGCGCTCGAGCCTGAGGAAGCGCCCGTAGTGAGGATGGCGTTGCCCCTCGTGACGAGTTTCGAAAAAGAAAACGGCATTGGTCTCGGCCTTCATCAAAACCGTTCCTGGCGCGGCAGACCAGCGGTCGAATTGTTCTGTCATGGCACGAAACAGCACATCAGGCGGCAACTCGCTTGCGCGCTCCACCATGAGACGGAACGGCCTTAACGAAAGACCCGGCACAACAACAGGTAGGGTCATATCGTGAACCGCCTTCCATACTCAGCTTTCATTTGGACGAATCGCAGTTCTGTTGTAGCGTTCCGGCAGCAAGGCCAAGAAGATCGTGCCGGGCGGTCCGATCACCAGTCCATCATCAGCACACGCCTTTCGCGATTGCGAGTCGCCCCTTCTTCACTGCGCTGGCAAACAGCTTGTAATCGGCCGTGCTCTGGTCGGCATAGGCGACGGCGAATTCGGCTATGGCGTTGCCGAGTTTTTCGGCGTCACCGCAATAACCATCCAACGCGCAGGCGTCACCTGAGCGCGCGTGTCCCTTGCCCAGGACCTCGCCGCACATCTGGGCGTATGCGATCAAAACGGGGCCTTTGAGATCTCCGGCGTCGATAACGGCCTTGTGATCGGCAAGTTGGCGCACCAGATAATCGCGTCCATTCATTCTGGTCCAGCCAAGAAAAATGTCGGACTGCGCTTGCATCAGCCGCTGCCCCTCTACGACGCGCTCTCCCTGGTTGCGCGGGACCTGAGCCTTGAGATATCGCGCATAAGCGGAAGGCGGCTCTTCCTTCATCTGCAAGAAAAGTGGGTCTTCGCTCCCGTTGCCAAAGTACAGGATGACGTAGTCGTGCGTGGCAACGCTGCCCGTCCCTACGACTTTAAAGGCGACGTCCACCGGTTGGTAGCGTTCGAAAAAGTGGCGCCGCTCGGACGAAAGCGTGTCGCGATAACTCTCCAGCGCGGTCAGCACGGCGCGGCGAGTTTTGCCGGAAACCCTCGTCAGGAGCGGCTTTTCCTCTTTGAAACGCCGCGTGCCCTTGCCGCTCCGGGTGAGCTTCTCCAGAGTGTGCTCCGGCGTGGCACGCTTAGCCTTCTTGAGCAGCTCTGGAAGTGGTCCCGCCTCCATGTGCCGAAACACGCTGTAGCGCGCAAGGCCCAGTACCGTCAGCCCCGAGCAGTGGTGGACCGACATACGATATTCAGCCACGAAGCTCTTGACAGCCTCCTTGCATGCGCCGTCGGATTGGCCGGCTTCGCGGCCACTGAGCACGAGACTGGTGGCCAGCCGCTTGACATCCCACTCCCACGGCCCGGGTATGGTTTCATCGAAGTCATTGATATCAAAAACCAACGCTCCGGTGGGCGAGGCGAAAGCGCCAAGATTGCGCAGGTGTGCATCACCGCAAATCTGGACGGTGATGCCGGTGGTCGGGAGCGAGACCAAATCGGCCGCCATCACCGGCACCGCACCGCGGAAGAAACCAAAGGGCGAAGCTGCCATGCGTGCCCACTTGACGGGCAGAAGCTTTGCTATCCGGTCGCGGCTGGCACTGATCAGCAGTTCGACTGGATCGGGCCGGCTTCTCGCCGGCTTCCAGTGACATTGGTCAACACTGTGGAGAACCTGCCGGCAGGATTTGCCGTAGGCCCTGCGCTCTGCGATATCGGCCGAAGGCGCGACCATAGGAGCTGTCATCATAGCAAGCCAGCGGCACCCGCTACTACCGCACCAATACCCAAGTCCTCGATAGATAATACTTACCTATGCATATTCCCGGATCTTGGATTCTGCTGGTCTTTGTCAGCGTATTAACGGCCCTGATCCTTCTTTTGCTGCACTTGACGAAGCTCGGCCTGCTGATCCATCAGCAGATTCCGGACCGGCCGCACAGGCGGCTATTCCTTGCGTCGGTCAGCTTTTTTATCACGTTTCTTGCGGTGCGGCTGTTAGTGGCCTCGATCACTCATCACATCGGGCCATTCAGCTATGTTGAGATGGGTGGGCGGCACATCCACCACTTGGTTTGGGGAATTTTTCTCCTGCTCATCTGTGGCTATGCAGAGATTGCGGAAGTGGGAACGGGCGACAGCTCGCTTTCGATTCTTCTGGGTCGGTTGCTCGCGCTGAGTTACGGAATTGGCGCAGCCCTGACGCTGGACGAATTTGCACTTTGGCTGAACCTGGATGCAGCGGCGTACTGGTCGCGGCAGGGTCGTGAGAGCATTGATGCCATTGTGTTATTTGGGGCGTTGCTCGCGATGGGAACATGGGGTGCGCCATTATTTCGCCGGCTGAATCAGCCCCGCGCAAAACCAAGAGTGTGAACCAATGGATCCGATGGAATGAGTGCTCCCCAGCCAGAATACCGCACGCATAGGAAAATAGATGATGACGAGCGTAAGAATGGACAAGTGGCTCTGGGCCGCCAGATTCTTCAAGACGCGAGCACTGGCCGCGCGAGCCTGTGAACTTGGCAGGATTCAATCCAACCAGCAGCCCGCCAAGGCTGCGCGCGAGGTCCGGATTGGAGACATGTTGCGAGTGGCAAACGATGGCGGCGACTTTCAGGTCGAAGTCTTGCTTCTCAGCGACGAGCGCGGCCCGGCTTCGGTTGCGCAAACGCTCTACCGCGAGACGGAAGCGAGCCAGCAACTGCGCCTGAAAGTGGCAGCGGAGCGTAGGGCGATGAAGCAGTTCGAAGAGTTACCCGCGGGCAAGCCATCAAAACGCGATCGCCGGGAAATCATCCGCTTCCGGGGCAGGGCCTGACCGCAGGCAAATGACGGCCAAGCCGGAAGTGATTCGCGGAGATCCTGCGATACCAACACGCGTCCCGCCGGACGGCACCGGCGCGAACGTCGGGATTCAGCCTAGTTCTGTGCGGCCGGTTTTTCCGGTGTGCCCGCCGCGCTGCGAACCGCCGGCCAGTTGTAGACGGGATATTTCGGCCGCTTGATCTCCGGAACCGGATGCTGTTTCAGGTCGTCAAGCACAACGGAAACCGCTTTTTCCAACTGCGGATCGTGCCCTTGCCGCCATGCCGCGGGGGCGAACTCGACCTCGATATCTGGTGACACGCCTCTGTTCTCGACGTCGAACTCCCCAGTCTCAGGATTGTAGATGCCCCAGCGCGGCGCCGTGACCCGGCCGCCGTCCATGAGGTTGGGATAGCCTCCGATGCCGATCAACCCACCCCAGGTGCGGGTGCCGATCAGCGGGCCGGTACCAAGACGTTTGAACATCCAGGGCAGGGCGTCACCCCCGGAACCGGCGTACTCATTGATTAACATCACCTTGGGTCCGAAGATAGAATGCGGGATGTACTCATCTTTCCCGTCGCGGGTCATGGCCACTGCCAGCAGTGGCCGCTTGAGCCAGTCCACGATGTAGTCGGCAATCCATCCGCCCCCGTTGAAGCGCTCGTCGATCACCGCACCTTGTTTGTCGGACTGCGCAAAGTAGTAGCGGTTGAAATTGGTATAGCCGCTCTGGGCAGTGTTCGGCAGGTAGACATAGGCAAGGCGGCCGTTGCTCAGCTGCTCAACTTTTCTCCGGTTGGCATCCATCCAGGCATGCAGCCGCAGCGAGAGTTCGTTGGCGATCGGTACAACCGTGACGTTACGCGCCCCTTTGCCGCTAGCGTCAGGTCCCACCTTCAACTGAACTGCTTTGCCCGCGGTCTCCTGGAAGAAGCTGAAAATCTCGTCTCGGCCGTGCACTTCGCGACCATTGACCGCCAGCAGATACTCACCTTCCTTCACATTCACGCCCGGTTCCGTGAGCGGAGCACGCAGATCGGGGTTCCAGTTTTCGCCGTAGTACACGTGCGCAAAGCGGTAGCGATCGTTCTCGATGGTGTAGTCCGCGCCCAGCAGTCCGCCACTGACGTGCTTCACCTCGGGCCGGTCGCCACCGAAAATATAGACGTGCTGCGCCGTAATCTCGCCCAGCATGTCGGCGAAGATGTAATTAAGATCGGGACGGCTCATCACGTTGTCAACGTACGGCTGATACGCGGCCATCAGCGTCTTGAGATCGGCGCCGTGCAGGTTAGGATCGTAAAAGAAGTCACGCTCAAGCCGCCATGCTTCGCGGTACATTTGTTGCCATTCGGCACGCGGATCGACTTCCACCTCCATCGCATCGAGTTTCAGCGAACCATCGGGCTTGTTGGGCTCCGGTTGCTTGCCCAAGGCATCGATTGCTTTGATGGACCACGTGCCATGGGGACGTTCTCCGTCGCCGCCGTCGCTCGGCTTTGGCCCCCCCAACTGTTCATAGAGCGCCTTTTCCCCATTCGCCGAAACAAAGAAATTTCCAATGTTGTCAAGCAGTTTGTCGGTCTTGCGGGTACACAGGTCAAACTTGTGGACGATCTCGCCGCCATTTCCCGTGCCGTCGTTAACCGCCGGTCCCTCGAGCAGGAACAAGATGTGGGTCTTGCCGGCGGTCATTCCACCGTAGTTTCGCGTCGGGAAAGGCAGGGCCAGGATACGCTGATCGATGTTGTCGAAATCGATGCGCACGAGCGGAGGCTCCTTCGACTTGCTATCCTCTTTCTTGGCGGCCGAATCTTTGTCTTTATCCTTGCCTTTGTCGCCATCTTTGCCCGCGCTCTCCTTCGACGCTCCATCCCCTTTCGACTGCGCGTCGGGTGAGCACTCCTCCACCTCAGGAGGCGTTTTCTGCTTCTCGGCAGTCCCAGACTTGTCGCCCTCCATTTTTTCTTCGTCGCTCTGGGGAGCAAGTGGCGACTTCAGATCCTTGCCCAGAACAATGACATATCCACTGCGTGTTACAGGCACCTTGAAGCCAGCCATGCTGCTGGCCAGGACAGGCCCAACATCGGTGCTGGCGGTGAAGTACAGATATTTTCCGTTGCGGTCGAACGCGGCAAAAGCGGCATCACTCATGCCGTCGGTCACTCGATGCGCAGCCTTTCCCTCGAGCCCATAAATGAAAACGGCGCGCATCCCGCTGGTGAGCTGCCGTGTGTAGCCGATCCAGCGGCTGTCGGGCGACCAAACCGGATCGAATCCTGAACCCGGCCCGCTATCGTACGGGTTGGTGTCAACCAAAAGCGGCTTTCCTCCTTCGATCTCCAGATACCAGAGCTTTGACCGCTTGTCGCTATAGACGATCTTCTTGCTGTCGGGGGACCATACGGGCGAGTAGTAAAACGTGGGCGGACTGCCCAGGTTTATTTTCCGGACGTCGCTGAGACCGTCCTGGGAACGCAGGTGCAGCGCGTACTCGCCCGACTCATCCGAAAAGTATGCGATCCACTTTCCGTCGGGCGACCATGCCGGATCGCGGTCGGCAACCGCCGGCGAATTCGTGAGATTACGAATATCGCCGTGCTCCGCTGGAACGGTGAGGATTTCGCCATGCGCCTCAAAGACTGCGCGCGCTCCCGTGGGCGAAATATTTGCGTTCTGGATCTGAGCGGCAGCTTTGACGAAATGTCCTCGAACTGCGGGAAAGTCGCCGGTCACGTGGATTGCGACTGCGTGCTCGGTGCCGCGCGCCGGATCGAAGAGGTGAATGGAGCCGAATTGCTCGTAAACGATGGCGTCCGGCCCCAAGGACGCAGACTTGATGTCAGTGCCGTTACTGCGTATCGCCTCGGTCACCTGCCTGGTGGTGATGTCATACGCGAACAGGCTAACCGGGCCATTGCGGTCAGATAGAAAGTAGATGTGGTTGCCGAGCCACATCGGGGTCGAATCGTTCGAATCCTTGCGCGGGAGCTTTTCGACACTGGAATCTGATAGATTCGCAATCCAGATTGGGGAGGCCGTACCGCCGCGGTAGTGCTTCAGACCGCGCTGCGCTTCCCAAGCTTCCTTGAAGTTTGTAAATGGTACGTACGCCAGATGCGTGCCATTCGGCGAATACGAGCCCTCTTCCGCCATGGGCAGGGGCAGTTCTACAGGAAGGCCTCCTTCGACGCTGACTATGAACAGGCGGTTAAAGCGGGAATAACTGTTCCGCTGAGAGCGAAACAAGATGCACTTGCCATCAGGCGTCCAACCCACAACCTGGTCTCGCCCAGGATGTGTCGTCAGTCGCCTGGGAATGCCCCCGGCCGCGGGAATAACATATACGTCCTCGTTTCCGTCGTACTCTCCGGTGAAGGCGATGAGCGAGCCATCGGGCGCAAAGTAAGGGTCAGTCTCGATCCCAACATCGCTGGTGAGGCGTCGAGCCTCGCCGCCGGTGCGGTCAACGATCCAGAGGTCTCCGCCATAGCTGAAGGCAATCTGGGTCCGGCTCACCGCCGGTTTGCGCAGCAGCATTGGAGCGCTGGTTGAGTCCCCTTTCATCAAGGGCGCGAAAAACAAAAAGATCACGCATAACAGCATTGGATTGAACAAGGCGAAGATCTGAGAGCTGCGGAACGTGAAACGCATGATGACCTCCTGGGTCGAAGAAAACAGGTCCGAGATTGCCCTTTGTGACTTCGAAAGCGGCAAATAGTCTATACCCAATCGTCTGGAACTGACCGCGCCCTAAGCTTCCCTTTCAGCGGTTGTGCGCGATCGAATATTCTTAGACCTGGTCCACCATCTTTCGAGACGCAAACTATGCACACAAGTTCCAGATCAAGCCGCGTTTCGACTGCGCACCTGCCACTACCAAACCTTGCACAAATTGGCGCCGGGTTTCACCATGGCCTGGCTTGGTTTGCAGGAGAATGCCTGCGCGAACTCCGGCATGTTGACCACAACTCCGTTGATGCGGTAGAGCGCAGGCGAATGCGGGTCGGTCATGGCGAGCACGCGCAAGTCTTCGGGACGTTCATTGGCGCAGTCCCACTGCGCGAATCCGACGAAGAAGCGCTGCTCCGGGGTCAGACCGTCGATGGGCTGAAGTTTCTTGTCTTTGGTCGCATCCTTCCACGCGACGTATGCAAGAATCTCGCCGCCCAGATCGGCGACGTTTTCGCCCAGGGTCAGCTTGCCGTTGACGTGAACATCGTCCACCGCGACATATCCTGAATATTGATCCTCCACGCATTTAGTGCGCGCGTCGAACTTCTCCCGGTCTTCTTTTGTCCACCAATTCTTCAGATTCCCCTTAGCGTCAAACTGGCTGCCCTCGTCGTCGAAGCCGTGGGTGAGTTCGTGACCAATGGTCCCCCCGGTATCGCCATAGTTGGGAGCGTCATCCATTTTCGGATCGTAGAGAGGCGGCTGCAGCACGCCGGCGGGAAAGTTGAGGTCGTTCATTTGCGGATTGTAGTAGGCATCCACGGTGGGTGCGGAGATCTCCCATTCCCCGTGGTCGACGGGCTTGCCGATTTTGTTGATGTCGCGGCGGCTCTCGAACTGATGTGCGCGCTCGACGTTGCCGGCAAAATCCTCGCGAACGATCTTCACCGAGCTGTAGTCGCGCCAATGGTCAGGATAGCCGATCTTGTTGCGGATTCCCGCCAGCTTCGTCAGCGCCTGCTGTTTGGTTTCCGGGCTCATCCAGTCGAGCGCCTTGATGCGCGCCCCCATGGCGTCTTCTATGCGCCGCAGCATGTCGAGCGTGCTCTGCTTGAGTTCGGGGGAGAAGACTTTGGCCACATAGACCTGGCCCAGCGCCTCGCTCAAGTCATAGTTGACATACTCCACGCAGCGTTTCCAGCGCGGCTGGATCTCCGTCGCGCCCCGCAAATACTTGCGGTAGAAGTCGAAGTTTTCCTCGACGAATTTCGAAGAAAGATACGGGGAAGACGTGTCGGCCACGTGGAAGCGCAGGTAGGATTTCCAGCTGTCGATCGATTCCGAAGACAGGAGCGTGTTGAGTTCCCTGATAAACTCGGGCGCGTCGACGTTCAGAATGCCGATCTCCGGATATTGCATCTCGCGGTAATAAGCGAGCCAGTCAAAGTTGGGAGCAAGCTGGATCAGATCGCCGACCTTCATTTTATGAACCAGCTTGTGGGGATCGCGGCGCTCCACCCGAGTGAGCGAAGCCTTGGCCATGGCCGTTTCCAGACGCAGGACGGACTCAGCGTTCTGCTTGGCGGCGGCCGGGCCGTCGCCGATCAGCTCGAACACTCGCTGCACATGTTGAAGGTAGCGCTCGCGCGTTTCCTTCGACTTGGCGTCATCTTTAATGTAGTAGTCGCGATCGGGCAGCGCGAGGCCGCCCTCATCCACGTCGGCGATTACCTGCTCGGAGTCGTCCGGGTCTTGCATCGAGCCCGCCGAAAAAAGCAAGGAACCGTTGTAGGAATACCGGTAATAGATAAGCTGCAGCCGCGCCACAAGCGGAGTAAGTTCTTTAGCCGACTTGAGCTGCGCAATCGCGTCGAGTTCCGGCTGAATTGCTGTGAGTCCCCGCTTTTCTACCGCCGCTTCATCCATGCAGGCCGCGTAGAAGTCGCCAATCTGCTGGGTTACGGCATTGCGTTGCTCATTCCGCTGGGCCGCCTGTTCCAGCATGCCGTGGAGAAAGATCAGGTTGTCCTGATAGAGCTTGGCATAGACCGACCATGAGGTCTGATCAGGCGGGATCGGGTTTTTCGTCTGCCAACCGCCGCAGGAATAACGGTAGAGATCCACGCAAGGGTCGACAGACTTGTCCATCGACGAAACGTCCAGACTGGGGCTGTAAGGCAATGCTGCCGGAGAAGACGGCGGCGTGGATGTTTGAGCATTTGCAAGCGATAGAGCAACCAGAAGCAAAAGCAGGAACGCTGCCTGTTCGCGCATATTCACCTTGGACGGGAGAAGTCAGAAAAGGTCATGGACAAGCAATGGTATGGGACAGCTTTCCCCAATATCAAGCGCTTGCGCCGGAATTCAGCAGGGCGGCCCGAATCGAGCGTCAGGACTAGGATCAGCCGGGAAATGTGGGTTAAGATGCTAGGGCTCCCACACTGGGGTGCGCCATGGAGATTCCGACTTCACCGAAAAAATTGGCAGGCCGCTACGAGGTCAGGCAGATCCTCGGCCAGGGCGGAATGGGCCTCGTCTACCGCGCCTATGATACTGTCGTGCGCCGCGAAGTAGCGGTCAAGACGATCCTCGACATTCCCGACCCGGCGTCGCTTCAGTTGTTCTACAAGGAGTGCGACGTGCTCGCCTCCATGAGCCATCCCAACATCGTTGAGATCTTCGACATCGGAGAATTCGAAGAAGAGGGCAAGAAGAAGCCATACTTCGTCATGCCACTACTTCCCGGCACCACGCTGGAATATTTCATCCGCAAGGCGAGCCATCGTCTAACGGTGGAGCGCACGATCGACATCATTTCCCAGGCCTGCCGAGGCCTGCAGGCGGCGCACGAACGCGGTCTGGTTCATCGCGATTTAAAGCCGAGCAACATCTTCGTAATGGAAGACGACTCGGTGAAGATTATCGACTTCGGCGTCGCTCACATGGCCGATGCCCATACCACCCGAGCGCAAAAAGGGACGCTGCTCTACATGTCTCCAGAGCAGATTGAATTGAAACCGCTGTCCCCGGCGTCCGACATTTTCTCTCTCAGCGTGGTCTGCTATGAAGCTATGACGGGCCGGAATCCGTTCCAGCGCGCCCGAGCCGATGAGGTGGTCGACGCAATTCTTCGTCAGATCCCGCCTCTGGCGGCAGAATTGAATTCCACTATAAGCCAGCCCGTCAGCCGCGTACTGCACAAGGCAATGGCCAAGCAATCCTGGCACCGTTTCGCGAGCGCCCGCGAATTCGGCGACACCCTTAACAAGGCTCTGCGCAACGAGCCCATCGAGTTTTTCGATCCCGAGCGCACCAGGCCACGGTTGCAGCGCGCCACCAAGGCCCTGGAAGAAGGCGATTTTCAGTTTGCCGGAGAGATCCTGGGCGAACTGGAAGCCGAGGGCCATATGGACAATTCCATTGGTTCTCTGCGCCGGCAACTCGACGGCGCCGTCCGGCGAAAAACACTTTCTCAGTTGCTCGAGGCCGCGCGGGCGCGCTTTGAAGAAGAGGAAGATCCGCTGGCTCTCCAGAAGTTACAGGAAGCGCTGCAAATAGAACCGGACAACGCCACAGCCTTGGCTCTGAAGAGCAGGATTGAAAACCGCCGCAGCGAACGCCAGATCGACAACTGGTATCGCCTGGCCCGGCAGCACATCGACAATAACGCTTACGGGCATGCTCGCGAGGCTTTGCAGAATGTTCTCCAACTCCGTCCGAAGGAGGCCCGCGCGCTCCAATTGCTGGCGGAGGTCAACCGCCAGGAACAGGAATACCAGAAACTCCGCCAGGAGAAAGAGAAACTCCATCGCGCCGCCATGGACGCCTGGCATAAGGGCGATGTAAGCAGCGCCCTCGCCAAACTGGGTGTGGTGCTGGACCTGGATCGGCGCGCCCCGGATTCTGTCAATCTCGAGAGCGGCGCCCCCTATCAGAGTTTTTACAACGAGGTGCGCTCCGAACACGACGCCATGAACACTGCCTATGCCGATGCGCGGAGACACCTCACCGAGCGCAACTTCGCCAAGGCCATGGTTGCGTGTCAGGCATATTTGACCAAGTACCCGAACAATGCCATC
>PLHP01000374.1:0-17339 GCA_003138955.1 Acidobacteriaceae bacterium
CTGCCGTGGACGGAACTCCACCAAACCTCTTTGGTCGACGTCTTTGATCAGACGTTCCAGAATCTGCCGGCCCAGGCTTTGCCGCGTCATTTCGCGTCCCCGGAAGAAGATGGTCGCTTTTACCTTGTCACCTTCGTCGAGGAAGCGCAGCACGTGATTCTTTTTGGTTTCGTAATCGTGATCGTCCACATTGATACGAAACTTGACTTCTTTGACCGTAATGGTCTTCTGCTTTTTCTTGGCTTCGCGCTCGCGCTTTTCGTTCTGGTACAGGAATTTCCCGTAGTCCATGATGCGGCAAACCGGAGGTTGCGCGGTCGGGGAAATTTCCACCAGATCCAGGTTTCGTTCGCGGGCCATCTTGAGCGCCTCGAAGGGAGGCATCACGCCAATCTGTTCCCCTTCGTCACCGATGACGCGAACTTCACGCGCCCGGATACGCTCATTCATGCGGATAAAACGCTTGTCGATACTGTCCTCCGTCTGTATATATCTGACAGGAAAGATGCTTGAAAAGTATAGCATGGGGCCGAAAGTTGCGAAGGTGTGTGCCCTCGTTTTCACTCCGCCAACACTCCCGAGCGACTAAACTATAGTTATCTCACGGAGAATGGGGCCAGTTCGCCAAAGAACGAAGACGGCTGGAAGAAAGCGAGTGGAAATCAGGATGCGCGTTTCCAGAACTTTGCGCAGCGACGCTCCGGCGGTTACGCTTCTAGTGCGGCTGCTGGTGGGCTGGGTGTTTCTGTCGGAGGGGATTCAGAAGTTCTTGTTTCCCGATGCTCTCGGCGTAGGGCGGTTCGTTAAGATCGGTATTCCCGCGCCGCACTTTTTTGCGCCGTTCGTCGGCGTCGTGGAAATCGTCTGTGGCTCGCTCTTGATCCTGGGATTACTTACCCGGCTTGCCGCCATACCTCTGCTCATCGACATCAGCGTCGCGATCCTCACAACAAAGATACCCATGCTGGCAAAATCCGGGTTTTGGGCTGCCATGCATGAGGCCCGCACCGACTACTGCATGTGGCTGGGCGCGCTATTCCTTCTAATTGTGGGTGCAGGCTCGTTGTCGTTGGATGCGCGCCTGTCACACAGAGAATCCCGCACTTGACTGAAGCGCTTTGGCGTTACGCCGCCGCCACTTTCGCAGCTCGCAACTGGCGATACAGCCGCAGATAGTCGTCCACCATCCTTCGCGCGGTGAAGCGTTCGCGCGCCCGGTTGTAGGCTCGCGTGCCGTAGAGGCGTACCAGTTCGCGGTCTTCGTCCAGGTGGCCGAGCACTTCGCTGAGGCTCTCGGCGTTATTGCGATCGAAGTACAAAGCCGCGTCGCCCCACAATTCGCGATAGACTTCGGTGTCATTGGCCACCAGCGCGCAGCGTGAGAACGCCGCCTCGATCGACGCCAATCCCGTAGGCTCGTAGCACGAAGTCGCGGCAAAAATCGTCGACTTGCTGTAAAGCGAGCGCAGTTGCGATTCGGTCTGCGCTCCCTTCACCGAAATCTCGTGCTCGCCGGTGGAGACGCGCACGTCGGCGCGGATCGGCACCGTGGGCATGGGTATCGGGTTATCCGCCCCTACAATGCACACGGGCAGGCCATGCTTATGCTGGGTTAGCAAGGCCACCTGCTTTCCCGTATCCCACAGGCGCCCGATCGCCAGCACCGACTCTTCCTTGGTCACAAACGGATTGAAGTAGATGGGATTGCGTCCGGGCGGAATGACGTGCCCCTCGAAATCGCCGCCGTAGGCGAGGCGCAGCATCTCTCCCATCCAGCGCGAAGTGGTGACCACGGCCTCGGCCCGCTTCAAGCTGGCGACAATCGTCGCGCGATACCACTTCAGCCAGGCCGACGCGGCTGGTTCGTGTCCATGGATGCTCAACCACCACGTCATCACATCGCCGTGCGCCACCACCAGCCGCGGCGTCGCCACCGGCAGCGCCCCGAAACTCAGCTGATTCAAATGCAGAAAATCAGGGCGCGTGTCGCGAACGATCGCGCACAGATAATCCTGGGCCGCGTGGAAGTCCTGCTCACCTTCCTGCATCCAGTCGAGACGAAACGCGGTGGGATAGTATTCGAGGCCGTGCAGTCCGTCCATCCAGGCGGTCTGATGGGGAAGCGGAATTTCTCCAAAGCTGACGAGCGCAACCTGCGCCCCGTGGGTCACCAGACCCGAAACCAGTTCGCGCGAGTATGTCCACACTCCGCTGAACGTATCGGCCGTTACCAGTACGCGCACAGAAGCCTCGGGGGATCGAGGGCTGGGAGTTACCCTCGGGCCTAGTTGTCTTCAGTTTAGGGGCGAGGGCTGCCAGTAGGGAAGAGTTTTCTTGGATTTTTCCGCCGGCGAGGCCGCTCCTTGCAGAATAGGCTAATTCGCTTACTTCTTTTGGGTTCATCTGAAGGTAGTAGCCAGTGTATTAGGCGTACCCGGCGTCGGGCTCTCGAGCGAGAGTTTATCTCGGAGGATTCTCGTGAGAAACCCGTGTTTGCGTCCTCCTTGGCGTTTTACGTTCCGCTTCACCCATTCCCTTCAACTGATTGATTTCACGCAGGATGGTTGAAATCAGCCACTCGTCTTGCCGCAACTTTTCTCTGCGATCCGAGTTCAAGTGAGTAGGCGCTTCAGAAGAAACAGAAAGCTGAAGGACCTCATGCTCTGGCGAATCAAATCAGCGAATCGCCAAGCGGAACGAAAGGGAGGTTCACCATGAAATACCTGAGATATGTTGCACTGCTTGCTTTGCTGGCCATGCCGCTTGCGTACTCGCAGGCTGCGGTCGTTGTCGGAGCGAGGGTCGGAGTGGGCGTTGGAGTTGGAGTGGGTGGCGGCTATGTGGCTGGGGCGCCGGTTTGCGCTTACGGCTATTACCCGAGCTATCCGTATGCTTGCGCGCCCTACGGCTACTATGGTCCGAGCTGGTTCTCGGGCGGGGTCTTTATTGGCGCAGGCCCCTGGGGCCACGGCTGGGGACATCCGTATTACGGACGGCCTTACGCCCGCGGCTTTGCGGGTCGTGGTGCGGCGGTTGGTCGCGGCTTCGAAGCGCGCGGCGCCGTCGCGGGCAACCGCGGAGGGTTCCGCGGCCGCCGCTGATCGCTGATCGGGCGATCGCTGATCGGGTGATCTGACCATCGGGTCATCGGGTGATCGAAGTTCAAAGGCTTCTGACTCTAAGTAGCCCGATCAATACGAACGGCTGGCATGACGAATCTGCCAGCCGTTTTTCTTTTTCAATTCATCGGCCACGCCTTCGAAGGCAAGCGGCATCGCTGAAGCGATGCCCTGATACGGACCTGATTTTTCGAACCTGATCTTTCAAACCTGAGCTTTTCCGCAGCCTGTGAAGCGGTGAATGAAGACACCTTTATCGGCCCAGGCTGGGATCATTCGACGTGCGCAGCTAGACTAGACGCGCGCAACTAGACGCGTACAAGCGGTTCGGGCTCTCCGGTTACACCCGCGCGCTCCAATTGCTGGCGGAGTTTCTTCACCAGTTCGTGAATCGACTGGAGTTTTTCGGCCGTCGCCGGGCGCAGATCTGGGGTTCCGAGGGCCAGTTCGCTGGATAGCAGCAGCGCCGTGATCGTGCCGTTCAGTTCACTGTGGAGATGCGCGAGCGCCGCTTGGCGGGTCCTCACTTCCTCGCGCTGGCGGCGCTGCACGGCCGCCCGGACTTCGCGCACCAGACGGTCCATTCCACTGATCGCCAGATTGACCTGCACCAGGATGGCAGTGCCGAGGTGTTCGAGCATGGTCTGGGTTTCATGGGGCTCGCTTTCGAGCAGATATTGATCGACCACCACCGCGCGGTAGTCTTCCGCGCGCAGAAGTGCGGTTGCCCGGGGCAGACCTTCCGCCACTGCGACCCCCTCGCCAGTCGCCTCATTGAGCGCCTTGGCGCACTCGGATGCGCGCTCGCTCGTCGTCACAAGAAGGATCATGCTGAACCCTTACGCAACTCGCTGGCCAATTGATTTAGCCTGAAAATAAATGAGTTATGCGCTCGGGCTCCGCTTGGGCTCCCGTTCTGGCACGAACGCTTGGACCGCCCGCTCAGTTTTGGGACTGGGGGAATTTGTAATTGACAATTTGTAATTTGTAATTTGGTCCAGCTGGGCCGCGCGATTTTCAATTACCAATTACCAATCACAAATTACAAATTCAGTTGCGACTGGGGGAATTTGCAATTGACAATTTGTAATTTGTAATTTTGGTCCAGCCGAGCCGCCCGATTTTCAATTACCAATTACCAATCACAAATCACAAATTCGGTTGCGACTCGTACTCTTTCAGCTTGCGGTACAAGGTCGTCTTGCCGATTTTGAGCAGACGCGCTGCCAGCATCTTGTCTCCGTTCACCTGGGTGAGGGCACTCAGGATGGTCTGTTTCTCCAGTTCCGCCATGGGCACTATGCCATTGTTGGGCTGGCTCATCGCCAGCACGTCGATGGGCGCGCTGTGAATCTGAGTGGGAAGATCGCGCATCTGAATCTGGTTGGCGCTGCTGAGGGCACAAGCGCGTTCCAGCGAGTTCTCGAGTTCGCGCACGTTTCCGGGCCAGTCGTAACTCATCAGCGCCTTGAGGGAGTCGTCCGAAATGGTCTTTTCCATTCCTGCGTCGCGCCCGATGCGCTCCAGAAAATGCGCCACCAGCAGCGGGATGTCCTGCCTGCGCTCGCGCAAGGGGGGAATGCGCAGGGTCAGCACGTTGAGCCGGAAAAAAAGATCGCGGCGGAACGTACCCTCGGTTACGGCGCGTTCCAGGGCGCGATTGGTCGCGGCCAGAATCCGCACGTTGATGGGAACGCGCTTCACGCTTCCCACCGGACGAATTTCTTTCTCCTGAATCGCCCGCAACAGCTTGGCTTGCAAGTCCACCGGCAGTTCGCCAATCTCGTCCAGAAATACGGTGCCGCCTTCGGCGATCGCCAGCAAGCCATCCTTCGGATTGGTTGCTCCGGTGAAGGCGCCGCGCACGTGGCCGAACAGTTCGCTTTCGATCAGCGTCGGCACGAGCGACCCGCAATCGACCGGAATGAACGGCTTGTTGCGGAACATGCCGGCGAAGTGAATCGACTTCGCGACCAACTCCTTGCCCGTGCCGCTTTCGCCCAGAATCAGCACCGGATGCGAGCTTTGCCCGGCTTTGGCGATGATGCGGTAGAGCTTCTCCATCTCCGGCGCGCGCCCGATGATGTTGCCGAAACCCTGCCGCGATTTGATGGTTTCCTGCAGCACGCGGTTCTCGGTCTTCAGCCGTAGATGAGTTGCCACCCGATTGAGCAGCAGACGCAGTTCTTCCATGCTGAACGGTTTCGTGACGTAGTCGTAGGCGCCATCTTTCATGGCCTGCACCGCCGACTGCACGGTGCCATAGCCGGTTACAAGGATCACCAGCGCATCGGCGCGATGCTTCTTGATGGCGTGCAGCATTTCCAGGCTGCCTGAGCACGGCGGCCGCAGGTCCAGCAGCACGGCGTCGGGACTGGAGCTGTCGAGCAAGCGGTAGGCCTGTTCGGCCGACTCCGCCACCTGCGTGTTGAAGCCGAGCGACTGCGCCACCTCGCGGCAGGCCTCGCGGGTGGTGCGGTCATCGTCCACGATCAGAAGGTTCAAGAAAGTCGCTCCCTCGATTTGCGCGGTGTGGCTGGGGCTGAGGACGGCGACGGCGGCGTTCGATGCGTTGAACATGACGTATCTCCTTGAAATTCATAGTGTTACTAGCCTATACTTCACTACTAACTAGAGCTGGCTTCATCAATGCCGTTCAGCTCGGAAGGCACGGTCCCCAGGGGGCATTCTTTCAAAGCCCTGAACGGCGCGGCTGAAGCCGTGCCCCACCCAAAACCGATTCGTGGAGACGCGGCTTGCCGCGTCTCTACGGGAAAGCGGACGCCGGAAGGAACACTTCGATCGAGGCGCCTTGCCCTGGGTTGCTCTCGACCTCGATCATCCCTCCCGCTTCGTTGACGATGCGCTGCACCGTTGCCAAACCCAGGCCCGTGCCTTCTCCCGGTTTCTTGGTGGTGAAGAAAGGCTCGAACAGCCTTGCGCGCGTCTCCGCGTCCATCCCGCAGCCGTTGTCTTTCACCGTGAGCGAAACGGCGCGCCGGGCAATTCCGGGCTCAGCGTTACTGGAGGCTTCACCGGGAAATTCCGCGGCCCGCGTGACCAGCCAGATCTTTCCGCCCTGCGGCATGGCATCGCGTGCGTTCAGCACCAGGTTCATCAGGATCTGCCGCAACTGTACCGGATCGGCGAGCACAAGCAGGGCGCCGGAGTCGAGCGCCGAGTCGAGCGCCACCACCAGTTCAATCTGCTCGCCGATCAGTCGGCGCAACAGATTTTCCGTGGAAGCCACAATTCCGTTGATCGGGATTGGGCATGGCTGCGCCACTTGCTTGCGCGCCATCGCCAATAGTTGCTGCGTCAACGCCGCCCCTTGCTCGCCTGCCATGCGGACTTCTTCAACGTGCTGGCGCAGCCCGCTGCGCTCCAATTCATGGTTCTCGAATCCATGGGGCCCGAGCCCGCGGGTCTCAAGTCCGCCGCTTACCGATCTTCCGGTTGCCTGTCCGTCGTTCTCCAGTCCGCCGCTCTCCAATCCAGCGGTCAGCAGGTCGCAGTAGAGCAGAATTCCGGTCAGCAGGTTATTGAAGTCGTGCGCGATTCCTCCCGCCAGCCTTCCGATGACTTCCATCTTCTCGGCTTCGCGCAGATGTTCTTCCAGGCGCTGGCGTTCGGTTGCGTCCACCAGCATCGCGATCAGGAAGGCGGGCTGGCGGCGCGCGTCCCGTGCCAGCGACACGGTCAGATGTCCGCAGAGTTCGGAACCGTCTTTGCGCCGGCAGCGCTTTTCCATTTCGAAGCAGTCGCGCTCACCTCGCATCAGCTCGCCCAGCAATCGTTCGTCTGGCAAAAGATTGCCGGGATCGTGTGGGCGGCGAAGTTCGCGGCCAATTTCGAAACGACGCTCCGGATAGAGCTCGCCCGCGTGCTTGGCCGTCAGTTCCTGTTCGCTGTAGCCGAGCATTCTGCTGAGCGCGGGGTTCGCTTCCAGAATCCAGCCATCGAGCCGGCAAATCCCAATTCCAATCGCGGCCCCTTCAAACATCGCCTGGAAGCGCAGATCGCTTCCGCAATCGTGCACCGCCGGAAATTGAGTGATGACGTTCATGCCGATACCGCTCCTCTGCATCCTTAGGTCTCAGTTCTCAGGTCCCAGGTCTCAGGAAAACAAAGTCTTAAGACCTGCGAGCTCGGTTCGATTCCAAACTGGGAAAAGCGAGCCCAATTTTTCCGCGAATGAACCGCGCTAAACCTGATTAGGGAAAGAGTAGTGCGAAACCCATCGCCGCTAAGTGCGGGCCATCACACTCAATTTGTGATGAATCGGGGGATATTGCGGACGGAATTGAGAGGCGTAGAGATCAGAATGGAGATGGTAACGGGGCGCGGGATGCCGATATGGGCAGGCACAGCCGCGCCAATTCGGAACCTCTAGCGGCCCCGCCATCGCGATCAGGCGGTTTAGAGGGGTGGCGTTCCTCCCAGGACCGTGATGAGCCCATCCAGCGTATCCACGGTGACGTCGGGCCTGATTCCCAGTTCATCTTCCGGAAGCTTGCCCCGGTTTACCCAGCACGTCCAGAACCCGAAGGACTTGGCGCCGGCGATGTCCCAGAAATTCGACGATACGAAGGCGATCGCGTTGCCGGGCACGGCCAGGTGCTCGGAAGCCAGGGCGTACACACGTGGGCTGGACTTGTAGATCTGCACTTCGTCAACGCTGATCACGTCGGCGAAAACGCCTTTCAGTCCGGAGTTTTCCACCGCGGCGGCAAGCATTTTCGGCGAGCCATTCGACAAAATGGCCAACCTATATTGCGCCAGCTTACTTAATGACGACTTCACCTCGGGAAAGGTAGCGAGGTGCAGATACGATTCCATCAACTCTCTGCGGGTCTCGGTCGAGCAAGCGAGGCCGAGACTGCGGCAGGCGAACACCAGCGCCGACTCGGTCACCATCCAAAAATCTTCGTACCGCCCCATGAGGCTGCGCAGCCAGGTGTACTCCAGTTGCTTGGCGCGCCAGAGCTTGCTCAGTTCAGCGCCCTGGCCGGGAAACTTGCGGTTGCACAGTGCAATCACCGAGTGCACGTCGAACAACGTGCCGTAAGCGTCGAAGGCAATCGCCTGGATGCGCGGTTTCATGGTGACTCTCCTCTCGGTGATGCCGAAAGACGTGGCTCGCTCGACGCAAAGTCTACGCTAATTCATGAAACGGCGCGCCCGCGGAGGGTTCGAGAAAACCACGCCTGTGCTTTCTCTTAATTCGATTTAGAATTTGCATGGGATTTTACGCCGGCAAAGAGGGACGACATTGGCGTGGTATCCAGCAACGAGGTCCTGAAAGCGCGGGCAGCCACATCGCAGCCACATTTATGGAGGAGTTCATGCGGTCCCATGGCAAACGCATCACCATTGTTTTGCTGATGCTCAGCCTCATCTGCGCCTGCGGCCGGCCCACCGGCGACAACGCTTCGAACTCCGCCGATTCACAAAAGCTGCCCTTCGATCGCGAGCCGCACTCGACCGGGATTTCGCCCAGCCAGGCGTTGATTCCATCCGCCACGAAACTGCCCGAGGGAACCCCCATCCCGATTCGCCTGCAGAGCGCGCTTTCGAGCGCGTCGTCGCATGCGGGAGACAGCTTCAGCGCGACCATCGGCGAGCCGGTCGTGATCGACGGCCAGACGCTGATTGCCAGCGGCACTCCCGTGAGCGGACGGGTGCTCGAAGCCAAGCCCTCCGCACGATCTCGCGGAGGCTCGCCCGAAGGATCGCCCGACAACTCGCTTGAACCCGGCTATCTGCGGATCGTGCTGGTGAGTTTGAACGTCGGGGGCAAAACGGTCATGATCGAGACCTCTAGCATCTTCGCCAAAGGCGGCTCCCACGAGGAACGAACTGCCGCGAGTGGCGCGCCTTCTGGCGCGAGTCCGCAAGATAGCCGGAAAGATAAAGACAAAGAAATCGTCCTCGGCATCGATCGCCGTCTCAACTTCCGCCTCGCCCAGGCGGTTGATTTGCAATAGCCGTAGCTTGAACAGCAAGGAGGATCTCGCTGCTGCACTTGGGTTGGGGTCGTGCTCGCGGGAATCCTTGCTGAGCCTCTCCCATCAGTCGCGGGTTCTGCCGTGAGAAGGATCGCTTGAAGTCGCAATATCGAGGTCCACGTGCAGTCGCTGAGAGGGATCAACACCGGGTGGGTAACAATTCCCGTCCTTGTTGTAGTTAGCGGAGCAGCCGCTGGCGAAATCAGTTCGCTTCGGCGACTGAGAAAATTGCCAGACGTCTGCAAAGGAGATGCCGCTGGATTTCGGCAAGAGTTCCTTTCGTGAAACGGCGCATCCCGGTGAGGGTGGACAGGAATCGTTGACGACCCAATATTTTATTTTTCTGTCAGCCGCATTTTTCCGGATATCCTCCGCCGTTACGATGGAGACACCGGAACCTTCCCTGGCAGCAATGCCGGAGCAGTACACACCCGCTAGAAATTGCGCGGAATTCACGGCATCGACCCAGGCATGAAGATAGGCTCGTTGTTCCGGAAGGAGACGTCCCCCTTGTTCCTGGTCGAGGAAGATGATGGTCTGCGATGGAAATCCTTCCGCACGCGCCACCGAGACCGCTGCGGCAGCGTCGGAACTGCCCAACCTGGCCGCGTCCCCGGCTGCTTTGATCTCCGCATACGTGCGGCCGTTGAAGAGAACCAGGAAGCCGAAACCCGCAGCTTGGAGAATCTTCCGTTTTCCAGTCCAGGAATTTGTTTTCGCTCCCGGCGGATTATTTAGCCAATAGCCAGAATAGGAGAAGGTCTGGCGGAGAATCTTCAAGTTCGAGTCGCCCGGATAGTCGTTGCGATCAAATCCTATGTATCCAGCGGGCGCCGGGCGCGCGCTAGAATCCGGCATTAGTTGAAGACCGGTTGTCAGGAGCGCGAGGATCGACGCGATTAGCAGTGAAGCTCGCATAGTGGCCGACCCACCCAAGCGACTGGCGCTTGCTCAGGCCGTTATTTCTTCCCGGCTCTCCGATTTGGCGGCTGCCGCTGGCAGGCGCAGGCGGAAGGTTGTGCCGGCTCCGACGATGGAATCGAATTCCACCGAGCCATAGTGCCACTGCATGATCTGGTAGGTTTGCGCCAGGCCGATTCCGCTGCCGCCTTTGTCGCCTTTGGTGGTGTAGTAGAGTTCGAAAATTTTCTCCTGGCCTTCGGGAGGAATGCCGCAACCCTGGTCGAGCACTTCGGCGAGAATGGTTTCGCCATCGCGCCGCGCCTTCAGAGTGAGCGTTCCTCCCGCGGTCATGGACTGCACCCCGTTCAGCACCAGGTTCAGAATCGCCTGCTTTATCAGATCGGAATCGGCGCGCACCATGAGCGCGTCATCGCGGTGGGCCGCGTCCCGGTTCGATAGGTTACGGTCCGGTAGTGGCCGGTTCGATAGTTCCTGGTTGGGCAGTTGCAGCACCAGGCGCACGTCGTGGCGCGCGGCATCGGGGGTGGCCAAAGCCGATACGCTCTCCAGAATTTTGCGCAGGTCCAGGTCTTCGAGATGCAAATCGCGGGGACGAGTGAAGTCCACCAGGATTTGTACGACGCGGTCGAGGCGGTGAATTTCATTGCCGATGATGTCCATGTGGCGGCGGGTTTCGGGATCGTCCTGCTGCAGCTTGTTTTGCAGTAACTGCAGGTGCAGCACGATGGCGTTGATGGGGTTCTTGACTTCGTGGGCCACGCCGCGGGTGAGGCGTCCGCTGGCGGAAAGGCGGCGCGACATTTCGATGTCGTTTTCAATGCGCCGCACCGATTCGGCATCGCGCATGGTCAGTAGCGCGCCAATCGGCGTTCCCTTTTCCTGAATGAAGTCGAGCGAAACCTGAACCCGCCGGCCATCGGCAGCGTCGAATTCGTACTGCACCAGGGGACGCTGCTTCTGGAATGCGGGCAGAACCACCGCGCCGAGAACCGATCCATCGGAGAAAATTTCTTCCGCGGTGCGTCCCAGAATTTCGCGGCGCGGGCGTCCCAGAAATTTTTCCGCGGAGGCGCTCACGAGCACGACTCGGGTATCGCGCGTGAACAGCATGAGTCCGTCCTGCAGCTTGGTCATGACCTGCTCGACGTTGTCTTTTAGCGCGGAAAAAATCTGGTTGGTATCGCGAATCTGCCGGCCGAGGTGAGCGATCTTCAGCGACACCAGTCCCACTTCGTCGCCCGAACTGGTTTCCTCATCCGGCAACAGATCTCCCGCGCTTGCGCTGTCCAGGTTCCGGCTGATGACCTTCAAGGGGCCGAGCGCGACATTCGAAACCACCGCCCCCAGCACCAGCGAACAAAAAATCGCGAGCACCGAAAAAAAAGCCGCTTGCTGCAGTTTCGGCGTCAATTCGTTGCGCAGAAAAACCGTGGAGACGCCTACCCTTACGCTGCCGAACGCCTGCCCATCCAGCTCCAGCCCGATGCTCACGTCGTAAACGGTGGAGGGGGCGTAGAGCAGGCGCAACTGGCGGCGAAAGCTCGCGTCGCGCAACACGCCCAATCGCGGACGCTCTGGAACCGGCTTGCCATTCAGCGCCGGATTGGTATCGAGAATCGCCACTCCATTCGGATCAATGATGGCGGCATCGTAGACGATACGAGAATTCCCCACCACCGATTCCAGCATGTCGTTGAGGTTGGCGTCGGTCTGCAGAAACTTGCTGACGGCGGCGCGCATGGCCTTGGGATTGTTGGTGTCAACCCGCGTGCTGGTCAGATCGGGCACCGCTTTGGAGGCGGCGTACTCCATCTGGTTGGTGAGCTGGGAAGCGGTTTCATCGGCCCACAGCAAGCGCTGGCGCAGCAGTTGCGACAGGTAAATCCAGGAAAAGCAGACAACCAGCGCCGTGAACAGCGTGGTGATCACGAGCACGATGATGAATTTGCGAGTCATCGGAAAGAAGCCGTCAGCCATCAGCCATCAGCTCGCCCCGCCAATCTGATGGCTGACGGCTGATGGCTGATGGCTGAGAGCTTCTTCTCACTCTTCCGCGATCGGCTCTGCATCCTGCGGGCGGCCGTATTCTTTCAGCTTGTTATGCAGCGTTTTCAGGCTGATGCCGAGCATCTCCGCGGCTCGCGTTTTGTTGTTATTGGTCGCTTGCAGGGTTTTCAGGATGAGCAGCTTCTCCGCTTCCCCGACGGTGGTGCCCACGCCCAGGTGCACGGCATCGGGATCGTTCGTCACCGGCCGCACACTCTGGCCAAAGCCCGGGGGCAAGTGCTTGGTTTCCACCAGTCCGCTTTCGCAGACGATCACGGCGCGTTCCAGGGTGTTGCGCAACTCGCGCACATTGCCAGGCCAGGAGTGAGTCTGGAACATATTGAGCACGGCTTCGCTCACGTCCGCCACCTTGCGATCGTGCTTCTGGTTCATGTCCGCGAGCAGGCTCTTGACTAACTCGCGGATATCTTCTTTATGCTCGCGCAGCGCCGGCAAATAAATATTGAAAACGTTGAGCCGGTAATAAAGATCCTGGCGCAGTTCTCCATTGGCCACGGCATCCTCGGGAACCTTGTTGGTCGAGGCCAGCACGCGCACGTCGACCGAAGTTTCGACCTTGCTGCCGAGTCGCCGCAGTTTGTGGTCCTCCAGTACACGCAGGAGCTTGGCCTGCGTGCCCACCGGCATTTCGCCAATCTCGTCGAGCAGCAGGGTTCCGCCTTCGGCCAGTTCAAAGCAGCCGGTGCGGCGCTCCATCGCGCCGGTGAAAGCGCCTCTTTCGTGGCCGAAAATTTCGCTCTCCATCAGCGTCTCGGGAATGGCGGCACAATTAATGGGGACGAAAGGCTTATTGCGCCGCGGACTCAAATCGTGGATGGTGCGCGCCACCAATTCCTTGCCCGTTCCGCTCGCCCCGGTGATCAGCACCGAGGCCGTGCTCGGCGCCACCAGTTCGATCAGGCGGAAAACCTCCTGCATTTGTGCGGAGGCGCCGACCAGCAGGCCGAGCGCTCCTTTGTCGCGCAAGCGGCGGCGCAGGGATTCGTTTTCGGTGCGGGTGTTGATGATCTCGCCGATGTTGGTGAGGATGGAGCGCAGCCGCCGGAAGTCGATAGGCTTCTCGATGTAGTCCTGCACGCCCAGCCGGCCGGCGTGAAATGCGGTGTCGGTCGCCTTTTGCGCGGTCACCATCACCACCGCGATCGACTGCGCCAGGTCGGCCAGCTTCTCCACCAGTTCCATGCCGCCCATGCGGGGCATCTTCACGTCGGTGATTACGATGGACGGGGCGAAGGCGGGAATTTTTTCCAGAGCTTCCACGCCGTCGGCCGCCGTGTCGGTGCGATAACCCCATCCCGAGACCAGTTCGGCCAGCCCGGTTCGTTCGTTCTCTTCGTCTTCAACAATCAGCACGCGTTCCTGTGTCATATTCCTCTGCCAGGGGCTCCAACAGCATTATTCAGGGAAGAGCGCCGCCTCGCAACCCGGCCCGGGTTGCGGAATATCAATTTGAGATCATTGCGGCGCAACCGTCGGCACGAAGCTGATGGATCCGCCGCCGGAGGAAGCTACTAAGATATCCGCCAATCATTTGCAAAAATGCCCAGTTGCTGTAGAATTCGGTGTTCCCAAGATGCAGCCATCCGTGCGTCACGTAAGGCTTTAGTAATTCCAGCTCTGTTAAATAACTTGTAGTGGATTCGATTCGGAGGAACTCAATGTCACTTTGTCACGAAACTTACCGGAGATGCGCGAGTGGCGCGCTCGTCCTGGCGCTCGTTCTGATTGCGTTGCCGTCTATGCTGAACGCACAAACTGCTGCACCCAATGCGCCGAGTGTGCAGTCGGACGACACGTACCCCAAGGCGGAGGTCTTCGTTGGCTATCAGTGGTTACACCCGGGCGGCAACGTTCCCGATCAAAGCACTCCACCCAACGCTATCGGGCTGGCAAGAATGGCACAAGGCTTTGGCTTCGGTGCGGCCTACAACTTCACCAAGAATCTGGCGTTCGAAGGCACTTACGGCGAGAACTGGAAGGATGGCTCCGGCAATGACATCTTCGGTGGCCTCGGGCCAAAGGCCACTTGGCGTGGCGAGAATGTGGACCTTTTCGTTCACACCCTGATCGGATTCGACCGCATCAAGCCAGAAGGTATCCACCACAGCCTCGGCGTCGGAGCGCTTCTTGGCGGCGGCTTGGATCTCAAACTCTGCAAGGAGCTCAAGTTCCGCCTGATTGAAGTCGACTACCAATGGGCGCACGAAGGCTATGCCAGTGCCGTGCCGCCTGACGATCCCTCGTTGCGCCGTCCCAACTACGACGGTCTCCTGCTGCGCACCGGTCTGGTGTTCAACTTTGGCGGCGGAGCTCCCGAAGAACCGGTTGCGGCGGCCTGCTCCGTGCAGCCCGCCGACGTCATGGTGGGCGAACCGGTGCACGCCACCGTGGTCGCCAGCAACTTCAACCCCAAGCACGCGCTCACTTACACCTGGGCGAGCAATGCGGGCAAGATCGTGGGCAATAATACCGGCGCCACCATCGACACCACCGGCGTCGCCGGGGGCAGCTACACCACCACCGCCACCGTGACCGATGCCAAGGCCACGAAGAACAACGTGGCCAGTTGTACGGCGAGCTTCACCGTGAAGGAACTGCCTAAGAACGCGCCGCAGATTTCCTGCTCGGCGAATCCGACGATGGTGCAGGCCGGTACTCCATCAACCATCACCTGCAGTTGCACCAGTCCGGATAACGTTCCGGTAACGGTGGGTGGATGGACCGCGAGCGGCGGCAGCATTTCCGGCAGCGGAAACTCCGCCACTCTGAACACCACCGGGGCTTCGTCGGGCCCCATCACGATCAACGCTACTTGTACCGACTCGCGCGGCTTGACGGCCTCGACTTCGAGCTCGGTGACGGTTGAAAATCCGCCACCGGCGCCACCGCAGGCAGCCAAGGTGAACGAGTGCGAGTACCCGAACCTCAAAAAGCCGTGGCGCGTCGACAACACTTGCAAGGCTGAACTGGACGATGTTGCACTCAAGCTGCAACAGGATCCGGACGCCAAGCTGGTGGTGGTGGGCAACGCCGATCCGAAGGAAAAGCGTAAGAACCTGGCGGGCGAGCGTGCGCTTAACGTAAAGGGCTACATCTCGGGAGGCGAGGCAAAACAGAACATCGACCCCAGCCGCATCGAGGCCCGCACCGGAAGCGCAGGCACGGCGACTTCGGAACAGTGGATCGTTCCGGCCGGCGCGACCTTCCCCGGGGCCGACAGCACCACCCCGGTGGATGAAACGAAGGTAAAGGCGGTCCCGGATCATCCAAAGCCGGTGGCCAAGAAGAAAGCGGCGAAAAAGGCCGAATAACTGAGGTAGGAAGAGCACGAAAGGTCGGTGGGGCTCAACCCCTGCCGGCCTTTTTATTTTTTGCCCTTACGTAACCTTGTCCCAGCCGTGCTAGCCTGTCAATGTGGGGCGCAGGCGAATATCATTCGCAGGGGTCAATCTACGTTCATGGATTTCACAGTGAAAGGGAAAGTTCTCCGCACAGGGTTACTGGTTCTCGCAGTCAGCCTTTTGAGCACCGCATTGCTGGCCTCCGGGCCCTGGCAGGTGCTGGGTCCGGACGGCGGCGATGCGCGCAGTCTGGCTTACGATGCGCACAATCCGGATCGTATCCTGCTCGGCACCAGCTCCGGCCAGATGTTTGCTTCGAACGATGGCGGACGCACCTGGTCGCGCCTGGCGCGCCTGGGCGGCGATGACTATGTGCTCGACCACATCTCCATCGATCCACAGGACTCCAACCGTATTTATGTGTCGGCATGGAGCGGATCGGGCCAACAGATTGGCGAAATTTTTCGCACGCTCGACGGTGGCCGCACTTGGGACACACTGCCCGCCATGCACGGCAAATCCATCCGCGCCCTGGCTATGCACAAGGGTGATTCCAAGGTAGTGGTCGTCGGCGCGCTCGATGGCGTCTATCGCAGCACAGATGGCGGCGATTCCTGGGAGCGCCTTTCGCCCGCGAACTCCGCCGACATCAAGAATATTGAATCGATCGCGGTCGATCCGAAAGATCCGAACACCGTCTATGCCGGAACCTGGCACCTGGCCTGGAAAACTTCCGACGGCGGCGCCAATTGGCAGCATATTAATAAGGGTATGATCGACGACTCCGATGTGTTTTCGGTCATCGTCGACCATGCGAACTCCTCGGTCGTTTTCGCCAGCGCCTGCTCGGGAATCTACCGGAGCGAGAACGGGGGCAACCTGTTCGCTAAGATTCAGGGCATCCCGTTTTCGGCGCGCCGCACGCGCGTGCTCAAGCAGGATCCGACGAACGAAAATATCGTATACGCCGGAACCACCGAAGGCTTGTGGAAGTCGACCGATCTGGGCAAGGTGTGGAAGCGTGTCAGCAATCCCGAGGTGGTGGTCAATGACGTGCTCATCGATCCGCGGGATTCCAATCGCGTGCTGCTGGCCACCGACCGCAGCGGCGTAATGGCCTCGAGCGATGGCGCCTCCAACTGGACCATTTCCAACCACGGCTACGCGCATCGCTATGTATCCGCGATCCTGGCCGATAACAAAGATGCCAGCTCGCTCTATGTCGGCGTGGTCAACGACCGCGAATACGGCGGCGTGTTCCATTCCCGTGACGCTGGGCAGCACTGGTCGCAGAAAGCGGCCGGCCTCGGCGGAAAAGACGTTTTCGCGCTCAAGCAGGCCCCGAGCGGAATGCTGGTGGCCGGCACCAACCACGGCGTGTATTGGCTGGAGCGCAATGGCAGCGAGTGGCACTCCATGAACGTCGTGGTGATCGAGCATACTTCGAAAGTCACGCGCAAAGGTTCGAGCAAAGCGGTCACCAAAACAAGCATAGAGAAGAAGGAGCTCGTATCGCGCGTCAACGATCTGGAACTCGGCGATCTGGAACTCGGTTCCGGACGCTGGCTGGCGGCAACTACCAGCGGCGTCTATTCGAGCACGGACCAGGGCAAAACCTGGAAGGGCGGACCGATTCTGGGAGAGCAGGATTTCGTTTCGGTGCGAGCTGAGGGTTCCACGGTGGTGGCGGCTACGCGTTCCAGCGTGCTCTTCTCGCATGACAGCGGCGCGACCTGGAAACATGCCGGTCTGCCATCGTATGTGGTCAGCATCCGCAGCGCGGCAATTGCTTCCGATGGCCAGATCCTGATCGCCGCCCGCGAAGGCGCGTTCCGCAGCGGAGACGGGGGCGCGACCTGGGAGCATGTCGTCAACGGCCT
>PLHP01000374.1:17351-17549 GCA_003138955.1 Acidobacteriaceae bacterium
TTCCCGCTGCGCCGGGTCAGCGTGATTGGCGGACGCTTCGTGGGCGCGACTCCCTTTGACGGCGTCATCCTGCAACCGGAAAACGAATCCATCAGTGCCGTCGTAGGCGGCAGCACCGAATAAGAGTAAAATGCAAGCTGAAACACGAGCCGGGGAAGCATAAACGCTTCCCCGGTTTTTCTTGGTGCGCCCGGCAGG
>PLHP01000261.1 GCA_003138955.1 Acidobacteriaceae bacterium
ATGCCTCCACCACCGAGCTTTCCCACAATGTGATAGTGGGAGACTGTCTGGCCGATCATTCCGAGGGCCTCAGTGCCGTCGGCGGCTATGTTAGGCCGCTGGAGAAGCTTAGGTCAACCCTCACGCGAGAAACTTCAGGCGAGATAGAAGTCCCCGCATTCTTCGAGGGCACGCGAACGCGTGAAAGCTTGCCCCGACACGCCGGCTGGGTAGGCTTTCGGCGCTTGAAAGTGCGCTTCCAATCCCGGCCCAACGCTAAAGCATCTGACTCCGTTTGCCGATTCATCAAGACGTATCTCTGTGTACACGGGCCAGCCCTATTGCCAGCCCTCAAAGCACCTCTTGATCTTATGATGGTCAGGTCGGGTACCGATCTGCCAAGGGGGAAGAATGAGCGGCGGTTCTTGGTTTGGCGCAGCGGAGGTCGGAGGTTCAAGACTGATGCAAGCCTTGGTGGTCGATGATTCCGCTGTCTACCGCAAATTGATCGGCGATCATTTGCGCAGCTGGGGTTTTGGCGTCACCCTCGCGGAGACCGGCTCCGAAGCTTGGCGAATCCTGGAGGAGCCGAATGCTCCCAAGCTCGTTCTGCTCGATTGGGTGCTGCCCGATCTGGATGGCATTGAGCTTTGCCAGCGCATCCGCCAAGCCGGATCGTCCAGTCCCTATGTTTACGTCATCTTGCTGACCAGCAAGGAGGGCCGCCAGAATATGCTCCAGGCCATGCAAGCCGGGGCCGACGACTATCTGGTCAAGCCCTTTGACGAGCTGGAATTGAAGGCGCGCCTGCTGGTCGGTAAACGGATCCTCGACCTGCAGGAGGAACTGGTTTCCGCTCGCGAGTCCATGCGCCACGCCGCCACCCACGACAGCCTCACCGGGTTGACGAATCGCGGAGAAATTCTCGCTATGCTGGAGCGGGAATTGGAACGAGCGCGCCGGGAGCGCAAGCCGGTGGCCGTGATTCTTTGCGACGTTGACCATTTCAAGAACGTGAACGACACTCTCGGCCATCTTTTTGGCGATGACGCGCTTCGGGAAATCGGCAAGCGCCTGCGCGCGCAACTGCGCGTCTACGACGGCGTTGGCCGCTATGGCGGAGAAGAATTCCTTATGGTTCTGCCCAGCTGCGATCTGCCCAACGCTCTGCTGCGCGCGAATGAACTGCGCGAGATCATAGCCAATACACCTGTGGTTTGTTCCGGCGAGGAGAGACTCATCACCATGAGTATGGGAGTCGCCGTCTCCCGTTGCGATGGGAAAAACGAAGTCGAAACGTTGTTGAATCAGGCTGACGCCGGCCTTTATCAAGCCAAGGAGAACGGCCGGAACCGGATCGAGCACTTCACCTCCGCCGCCAAGAAAGCGGCGCATGGCCGCGCGCCCAAAAGCTGACCGCCTTTTCACGATGGAAACCGGTCAAGCATCGCCGTGTTGTCTCTTGCAATCTTTGCCGGAATCAACGAAAAGGGATCGCTGTCTGCCTTGCGCTGGGCACAAATTTTGTCGGAAAATTTATCAAGAGAAGAAGACATTATGATTGCTCCTGAGGCGATGATTGGCAGACAGATGATTGCTTTTGGCGGGTAAGAAAAAATGGAAATTCGGGGGGGTGCCCCCCCACCTAAAACAGGTTAAGTTATTGATAGTAAATCTGTTATAAGTAAAGTCTTCAAAAGATTGGACTTAGCTGCGAATTCTGCGGTTTGGCGTGCACTTTAGAGTGCTGGCCAATGGCTCATTTTGCCAAAAACGTCCACCACAAAGGGCACCAAGGTTCACGAAGGAACGGCTAGAAAAAATGCGGCAATTCATGGCGTTCGTGTCCGAGGGAGCATGGCCAAACTGGGTCACCACGCACTTGCTTCCATGTAGTTGTCGTAGTTGTCAAAGAGCCGATGGTTTGAGGCGGATGATGCGTCTCGTCTCTGGGGACGGGCGCACTTCCGGATGGTGCACTGTCGAGGAATCATCGCGCCGATTATGGTGCATGTCTGTGATGGCGGTACGGGAAGAATGTGATGAAAAAATCGGGTAGTGCGGAACTTGGCGAAAGGCGGAAGCCGCTCCCAAGTGCGATATTGAGGCTGGAACAATCTGCAATTTAGTTAGATGGATCCCGCTAGACCCTCGCGACTGGGGTCAATGCATTATGAAAGAGCGCCCTGCTTCAGAAGGTTGAAGCAGATGGTGTGGCGCGGCCTTGACTCCGCTGCGCCGTGCAGGGGCTGCGCTACGGCCGCGCTGAGAAGTTATTGCATAGAAAAACCCGCTGAAGAATGGCACTTTACCTTGGGGGAAAGATAAGCGTTGGCACGAATGACCTTCCCCCCAAGGAGGCAACTCAATGAGTCGCGACAGCAAGTAAGCCCCTCTAGTAAGGAGGCGGGGCTGGATGCAAGCTACCAGCCTCGTGTCCCCTCGAGGGGGACGGAGAAGAATTTTTTCTTGACATCCTCTTTCATAGGATGAGTGAAATCGCGATTTTGCAACAGTTTGGAGTCGCGATTCACTCCCACTGCCAGGTGTAGCCCTCGAAGCTCTGATCCCGAGCCCATACCGTGCGCCTACGATGCGCTCAGTCTTTTCCAATCGAAGGA
>PLHP01000136.1 GCA_003138955.1 Acidobacteriaceae bacterium
GGGCCGGCGAGAAACAGGCCGCTGCCGTCGGTCATGAGGACGTGGTCGCACATCACGGGAAGATATCCGCCGCCGGCGACGCACATGCCCATGATCGCCGCGATCTGCGGGATGCCCATGGCCGACATGACCGCATTGTTGCGGAAGACGCGGCCGAAATCGTCGGTGTCGGGGAAAACGTCTTCCTGCAGCGGGAGGAAGACTCCGGCGGAGTCGACGAGGTAGATCGTCGGGATGCGATTTTCGATGGCGATGTTTTGCGCGCGAATAACTTTCTTCGCGGTCATGGGAAAGAAGGCGCCGGCTTTGACGGTGGCGTCGTTCACGATGAGCATGACCATGCGGTTGCAGATGCGGGCGAGTCCGGTGATGACGCCGGCGGCTGGGGCGCCTCCCCATTCTTCGTACATTTTGTGTGCGACATAGAGGCCGAGTTCGAAAAAAGACCCAGGATCGGCGAGAAGGGCGATGCGCTCGCGGGCGGTGAAGCGCGACTTGGCATGCTGACTTTCGATGGCTTTCGGGCCCCCGCCTTCGCGGATTTTTTCCTCTTCGTTGCGGACCTGGGCGACCAGGTCGGCGAGCGCGCGCATATTGGATTCGAAGCGTAGAGAGCTGGGGTCAACTTTGGTGGGGAGGACGTTGTTAATCGTGAGAGCGGTGGAATCGATACGTTCGCGCATGAGGGCAGAGTTCCAAAGTACTTACGAAACAACTTACTATACCAGCGGGACGAAGAGCGGAGCGCGGCGATTAAGAACGCGGCTATTTTTGAATGCCGGGCGCGGCAAGAGACGGGCGCTACAATCTAGAAATGCTGCGGAAGCTCGCATTCCGTCCAGACTGGCAGATCGCGGTGGTGGTAACCGCGGCGTTGCGCGTGTTTTATACGGCGATGGCAGCGGCATTCATGCCGTTTCTCCATCCTGATCCGGCGCTGATTCACACCAATGCGCTCACCGAGCATTTGCCGGCGCCGCACGGTCTTCATTACGCATTGCTTGGAATTTGGGAGCGCTTCGATACGCTCTGGTTCTTGCACATCGCGGAGCACGGTTACGACCGGCCCATGGCGGTGATTTATTATCCGTTGTATCCGGCGGCGATTCGGCTCGTGAGTGGGTTGATACCAGCGATGGCAGCGGCGCTTCTGGTCTCGACCGTAGCGGCATTCTTTTTTTTCTGGGGCCTGTTGCGCCTGGCAGGAGGCGAATTATCCGAGGTGGGAAGACTCCGCATGCTGCTGCTGGTCTGCGCGTGGCCGACCAGTTTCGTGCTGTTTGCGGGCTACGCCGAATCCTTGACGCTGGCACTGGTGGTGTGGGCGATCGTCTTTGCGCGGGAATCTGGGCGTGAAGCGCGGTGGGAAGCGGCGGTCGCTTGCGGGCTTCTTGCAGGATCGGCGCGGCCTTCGGGTGTTCTGGTTTTTATTCCGCTCGCGATGATGGCGCTGCGCAACCGGCAGGCCCGGTCGCTGGTGGTGGCGCTGACGCCTCTCGGATTGCTGAGCTATTGGGGTTGGCTGCGGTGGTCGGGGCGAATTTCTGTGGTGGAGGCTTACCGGCTCTATCAAGGCATGGCGATGGTTCCGCCATGGAGGGGTTTGTGGGAGGCTCTGCGGTTGATCGTGACCGAGCACGATCCTCTTCTGGCCATGAAGCTGGGCCTGGTGATCGTGGTTGCCGCGATCAGTTTGCGGCGCCAAGTGCGAACCAACTTGCGGATTGAGGACAGAGCCTTCGCGCTGGCGGTAATTCTGCAAATGCTGATGTACACGGGGCGTCCGCTGCTGGGGGCAGCGCGATATGTGCTCATGGTGTATCCCGTGTTTCTGGTTTGGGGAGCTTCCGCCGAGCGTTGGAATGGGAAGCAGCTCGGATTTTATGTTACGGCACTCGGCATCTTAAACCTGGCGTGGATGTGGGCCTTTCTGAGTTGGTCGCTTGTGCTGTAGTGCGGTTTCACGGTTGCTGCCCAGGAAAGCAGCGTGCCGCGTGCACGCACGAGACGCGGCAAGCCTCATCTCTACAGGTGGCCACGCCGAACACCTTCTCGGAATTTGGTTAGCTGGATGTGGCTGCGAATTGACTCATAGCCTCGGCGACCGGATCGTCGGAGATTGCGTCCACCATCCCGATTTCGAGGGCTCGGGCGGCGGAGACTTTTTCCGCTGCGACGAAAAGTTCCAGCGCTCTGCTCTTCCCGATCAGGCGCGGCAGGCGCTGCGTGCCTCCCCATCCGGTCATGAGGCCGAGAGCGGCGCCGCGATGTCCGAAGACGGCGTGGGGCGCGGCGATCCTGCGGTGACAGGCAAGCGCGAGATCGAGACCTCCGCCCATGCAGTGGCCTTCGATGGCGGCGATGACGGGGGCGGGATAGCTGGCGATTGCGTTCATGAGTGCTTGCCCCATGGCGGAGAACCGATAGGCTTCGGGGCCGGTCAGCGCAGCGATTTCGTTAAGGTCGGCGCCGACCGAGAAAAATTGGCGATTGCCCGCGACGATCAGCGGGCGCTTTTTCAGTTCGTCTTTCAGATCGTTTTTCAGTTCGGCGATGGCGAGGGTCAATGCCAGCACGCAGGCGCGGGTGAGGCGGTTGGTGCCGTCGCGCGAAGCGAGGCGGAGGATGCGCACCGGACCGTCGATCTCGATTCGGAAGAAGAGAGAAGACACGAAAACATCTTACGCGAGGCTCGCGTAGGAACGGCCGCCCCCGGCTATCCCTACCCAAAACTAAACGGCCGGCACGCCATGCGGCTTCACGTGCGCGCGGATGAACTTCACGATGTCGTCCATGGGAGTTCCGGGCTGGAAGATGCCGGCCACGCCGATTTTCTTGAGGCCTTCGATATCCTGATCGGGAATGATGCCGCCGACCAGCACCAGCACGTCGTCCATTTTGTTTTGCTTCAGCAGGTCCATCACGCGCGGAACGATGGCGTTGTGCGCGCCCGAGAGAATCGAGAGTCCGATGACCTGCACGTCTTCCTGGAGCGAGGCGTTAACGACCATCTCCGGCGTCTGGCGCAGGCCGGTGTAGATGACCTCCATGCCGGCGTCGCGGAGGGCGCGGGCGATAACCTTGGCACCGCGGTCGTGCCCGTCGAGGCCAGGCTTCGCGACGAGGACGCGGATTCTTAGGTCGGAGGGCATAGGATCATTTAACCACAGAGGGCACGGGGCAGCACCAGACTTTCATTAAAGGTGTCGCTCGTACTCGTTCCGGGCTCGACTTTCACCACGGGCTCCGAAGACACGCGAACGAATCCGACTCGATCCCGCCCTCCCGCAGCCCGTGCTCGTAGCCTGCAAGCTGCCGTTCGATATCCATTTCCTTTTCCTTTCGGCGTAACCGGTCTTCCCGGTACCGCTTCAAAAAGTAATCGATGGTTTCGATGCGCAGCTTAATGGTATTGGCCGGCCGGTTCTCGTCGAGATCTTTAAACGAGAAATAAGGCGTGCCCGAGCGCTCCACGATCTGCTCGATCACGCTGTAAATGGGCGCGTCGTGGCCACACTTGAAGCTGGAAATCTCCACCGCCACCAGGTTGGGGTGGCGGGCAGTGAACTTGGCGGCCCAGATCTTGTGGTTGGAACTGGCCGAGTTGGCGGTTTTCCACACATCGGAGATGTCAAGCGGGTGGCTGATTACACCGGCGCGTACTTCCTCGCCGAACAGGCGCTCCAGCAGGTCCTCATCCATCGGCAAAGTACTCTGCGAGAAGATCGAGTAACCCAGCTTCTGGAACTGCTCCAGTATCTCGTGGTTGATGCCGGGATCGTGGTGGTACGGGCGTCCCAGCATGACGATGCCTAACTTCTGTTCCGATTCCAGTTGGTCGAGGACTTTGCGCGCACGCCGGCGAACGCTGGCTTCAAACTTTCCCAACTCGCGGTAGCCGATCTCGATGGCGCGCACATTCTCCTCCTCCGAGACGCCAAGAATGGGCGCCCACACTTCGAACATCTGCCTCGCCAAGAGCTTGTGGTCTGTAAGATTCACCAGCGGGTGCACGTAGCGAATGCCGTGTTCGGTAAAGAGGTCGGTTTCCTTTGTGTAAGCTGCTTCCACCGTCTCCGGTGTCACCGAAACTGT
>PLHP01000320.1 GCA_003138955.1 Acidobacteriaceae bacterium
GAAATTTACCAGATGGAGACGCTCGGACATCCGACCTTTGTGATTGCTCTGCGTTTCAAGAACATTGTCGCCTTCGCTTTAGGCAAGATGGATGCCTGGGGCTTGAACAACGAGTCCATGACACAAGACCCGTGGGATTATGTTCATATCACGACGTGGAATTTTCTGCCATTTCTGCTGCGCCGCGTCGGGGCAGCGCCGGGCTGGGTGGTGAATGCGGCGCTGGCCGTCTGGTTTGCCGCGATTGCGGCACTTGGAGGGGTGTTGCTTCGGTTGCGAAGTAGCTTGCGATCACAGACACTGACGGCCGACAATGACTGACGAAAATGTTGACGGCAACCGAAATCCTATTTGAAAGTAATCTCGTCTCTGCTGTAGCTTGGATCGTGTGATCCTCGACGTTCTCCATCGCATCGCCAATCACCGCCAGTCGCTCTCCCGCGAAGAGGCACACGCGGTGATGACCGAAGTCCTCACCGGCCAATGCTCGGACGCGCAAATTGCGGCGCTGCTCGTGGCCTTACACATGAAGGGCGAAACGGTCGAAGAAATTGTCGGATTTGCCGAAGCCATCCGCGCCGCTGCCATTCCGCTCGAACTCCACACCGGCTCCGTCCTCGACGCCAGCGGCACCGGGCGCGACGCACTCGTCGATACCTGCGGCACCGGCGGCGATGCCAGCGGCACGTTCAATATTTCGACGGCAACGGCCTTCGTCGTCGCNNCAAGTAGGAATCGCGTTTCTTTTCGCCCCCGCCATGCATTCCGCGATGAAGTACGTGCAGACCGCCCGCCGCGAGCTACAACTGCGCACGGTCTTCAACCTACTCGGTCCGCTGACCAATCCCGCGCGCGCCACCTGCCAGGTGGTGGGTGTCTATTCTGCGGATCTTGTCGAGAAACTTGCGGAAGCGCTAAGCATGTTAGGGTTGCGGCGCGCGCTCGTCGTCCACGGAAGCGACGGCCTGGACGAAATCACCATCACCGCCCCAACGCGCATCGCCGAAGTGCGCGAGGGACAAGTTCACAGCTACGAAGTAACACCCGAGGAATTCGGCCTGCAGCGCACCACGCTCGATGACATATCCGGCGGAGACGCCGCTCGCAACGCCGCGCTGATCCGCGAAATCCTCGCCGGAAAGAAATCCGCCCGCCGCGATATCGTGCTGCTCAACGCCGCCGCCGCCCTCGTCGCCGCGGGACAGGCCGATCACCTGCGCGATGCAATTCCCCTGGCCGCAAACGCGATTGATTCGGGCGCCGCGCTTCGAAAATTGCAGGCGCTTGTCGCTTTCACCGCAGTCCGCGAGCAGCACCCAACTTGACATCGCCGCTCGAAACTACGTTTTGCTCGCCGCCGCTTTCAATTTTTCAATCTGCTGCAGGTGCGCCGCACCGTGCCCGCCCATCCTCTCGACGAGGTCGGCAACGGTCATCTCCCGTTGCATTTCCGGATGAAAGGCCGACTTGGAGAGGTCGGAAACCTTCAAACGTCGCAGCAAACGCAGGTTGTGATGACGCCCCAATCCGTAAAAAGCGACCAGTTCGGAGGGAGGCGAATCCAGATAGTTCAGATTTCGAGCCCATGCGTCCGGATCCAGCGGCGCGATCACGGCCTTAGTATCCGCCAGCATCTGCCGCAGNNACTTCCAGCACGCACCATTTTTCCGGGGAAGGCTTGTAGCGTAGAACTTTTTCCGATAGACCGGAGACCGCCGCCGCAATCTCTTTCGGGCTCTTCTCCGCTGCATCGAGATGTTTCTTAAACTCTGTTTCTGTCATAGGCAAGGCACTCGTTGGTAATTTGGCAAATCAGGAACTCTTGGGACCAGCACAGTGCTCGCCGGTATTCAAATTACCAAATTACCCCATTTCAAAATTACAAAATTCTACTTCACACCCACTCTCTCCATATACTCCGCCACCTGCACATTCCATCCAAGTTCTTTCTTCATCCGGTCGCGAAGTTGCGCCGCGGCGGCGGGCTCGCCGTGAACAAGATAGGTGGCGCCCGGTTGGTTCTTAAACGTGCGCAGCCACTCCAACATTTCGGGCGGATCGGCATGATCGCTGAACTGTTCGAGGGCCGCCACCTGCGCGCGGATCGGCACGAATTCGCCGAAGATCTTCACCTCGGGCGCCCCGCTCTTGATGATGGCGCCGCGCGTGCCCGGCGCCTGGAAGCCTATAAAAATCACCAGATTCTTCGGATCGGGCAGCCGCTGCGCCATATGATGCAAGATCCGGCCGCCGGTAACCATTCCGCTCGACGAAAGAATGATCGAGGGATAGTGGCTCTCGTTAATCTTCTTCGACTGCTCGGCGGTCAATGCAAACGTGAAGCCCGGCCACTCGATCGGCGAGCCGTATGTCCTGATCAACTCGGCGGCTCGCTCCGTGTATTCTTCCGTGTGTTTCAGGAAAATCTCGACCGCCCTGATCGCCATCGGGCTGTCGCAATACACCGGCAGGCGCGGAACTTGTCCCGTCTCCATGAGTCTTTTCAAAATGAAAAGAAATTTCTGCGTCCGCTCCACGGCAAAAGCCGGGACGATCACGCAGCCGCCGCGTTGCGCGGTCTCGCGAATCAGGCGGGCGAGTTCCGGCCGAGGATCGGTGTCGGGATGCTGCCGGTTGCCGTAAGTGGACTCCATGACCAGCACGTCGGCAGTCTCGTTTTCCTGCGGCCCGGAGTGCACCACCTTGCCGGGCGCAATTAAGTTATCGCGCACCCGGCCAATGTCGCCGGTGAAAAGCAGCCGTCGGCTGCGGCCATTTGTTTGCAGCGTGATTTCCACCATGCACGAACCAAGAATGTGCGCGGCCCGCACGAAGCGAAACGCCAGCTCGGCGCTCAATTGCGTGGTTTGCCCGACCGCAACTGGCTTGAAGTACCGCAGGCAATCCTGCGCTTCCTTGAGCGAGTACAACGGCAGCGCGGGATGGTGCTTTGATACTTTCCTCTTGTTGTAGAACGCGGCGTCTTCTTCCTGCAGGTGTCCGGAGTCCGGCAACACGACCGAGCACAGATCGATGGTCGGCTGCGTGGCGTAGATCGGCCCGCGAAAGCCTTCTTTCACCAGACGCGGAATCCAGCCGCAATGATCGAGATGCGCATGGGTAAGAACAACCGCATCAATTCCACGCGCCGGCACCGGAGTGTCCTGCCAGTTGCGCTCCCGCCATTCTTTCTGTCCCTGGAAAAGTCCGCAGTCGATCAGAACCTGAAATCCATGCTTGCTGCTCGAATCGTAGGTGGTGTTGATCAGGTGCTTCGAGCCAGTCACGCACCCGGCTGCGCCGAGAAATTGGATGTAGGGCAAACGTCGTCCTCCAAAATTGCAGATTGCAGAAGTCAGAGGTCAGAGTGCAGAAGTGAACCGGCGAAGTTCGATTTTACCTCTGCAATCTGACCTCTGACCTCTGCAATTCCGCTTCACTTCTGCTGAGCACCGATCTGAAACACATTATTCGTCAGGTCGCTTTCCGGAACACTACCGTCGTTGACGACGATTTCGCTCGCCGTGCCCGGCAATGCAACTCGCGTGGTCGCTGTGCCTTTGGCACGCACCTCAATCCGTTTCGTGATCTCGCCCCCTTCACACATTATCGTGAACGGGACTTCCGCCCCCGCATTGCCAAGGTTTTCCAGCGTTACGGTAATGATCTGCACACCTTTATCCGTCTTCCACGGATGCACCGACTGCACGCGGAAATCCGGCAGGCCGCGATCCTGATACACCCAGTCGTCGAAGAACCAACTCAAGTCGCGCTTGGCGGCGGATTCGATCAACTGCTCCACATACTTTGGGTCCTTATCTTTGTCGTTGTTGCCCTCGGCCCGATACTTGCGAATGGCCTGCTTTAGCGCATCGTCGCCGATCATGTCGCGCAACATCCACCACACATACGCAGCTTTGCTCCGATAGTAGGTTTCATCAAACGTGGCGGCCAGCGGTTGGCCGATGCTCGTTTGTTCGACGACCTTACGCTCGACGTTCTTCTGCAACGCTGCTGATACTTCTTTTTCCGTATCGAGGAACGCCGCCCGGTGCAGCCCAAGAAGGTCGAGCCCGGCCTGACGTCCGCCTTGCTGCTGGCGATACATGGCCTCGGCAAAATGAGCCAACCCCTCGTACACCCAGGGCCTCGACGATGGCAAAGCGGAATGAACCAGTTCGTGGACCAGGTTGATCCCCGCAAGCTTCGAATCCTGCGCGGCCATCGACGCCAGCAACAGCGTGCCGCTCTCAAACGGAGCAGAATTCGGATCGGCAAAATCGGCGATGGCAACAGGCGCGCTCGGCGGCCCAAACCATTCGCTTACAAACTTCGCCGCCGGCTCGAGCGCGTTAGAATAGGTGGCCGCTCCGGCCTCGTGGCCGGGAAAACTGAACAGATAGAAAGGAGGCTTTGACTGGTCCCGATAGTTGGCCATCGCGAATGTCGGCGTCGTCAAACCAAGGCGCTCGTATTCACACCTGGCGTAGTGATCGTGCGTACTGCCCTCGCGCGTATCAACATTATTGCCAATGCCATTGCACAGGAGCAGCAGCTTTCGCTCGTAGGTTCCACTATCGGTACTAAGCGAAAGCTTCATGCTGGCGTCCTGCTCCCTCTTCTTCCACCGATCCGTCACCTCGAACAGACTGTTCCCCTCCGAGAAATCCGCCGACTCCGTCGTTATCGGATACCACGCAACATATCCCGCGCCCCGTACCGCCGTAAATGATGGACTGATCCGATCCCAGCTCGAATGTTTGGCGATCTCTTCTGGCACTCCGACCCGAGTCAGCCGCGCCGTATCCAGTGTAATCACGCCCTCGTAGCCGATTTCGAGCTCGACGGAATCTTTCGGCTTGATTTCGACGGGCAGCGTAACGATGGCTTCCGAAAGCGCACCCGTGTGGTCGATATCCGAAATGTAAGGTTGCGAAACAAATTGCACGGACTTGCCATCCACACGAATCGAACGCCAACTAAGGGAAGATGAAATCTGCAGCGACACAACCTTTTGCGGCTGGGCGGAATCGTTGCGCAGCGTGATCTTACCGCGCGCGCCCAGCCTTTGCTGTTCGGGCTCAAGGCGCACTTCCAGGTCGTAGCTGGTGATGGTGAAAGATTCCCGGTTAAGCGCCGTTGCGGGAACAATCAGACTAGCCGTCAGACCAAAAAGCAGACCAAACCAACCAAGAAGTCTCACGATTTCCAGCCTCATGATTATTTCGATGCGCCCAGCCGTCTCTGCCGCACAACTTCATACAGCACCACCCCCGCCGCCACCGATACATTCAACGACGGTACTTTCCCCAGCATCGGAATCGACACCAGGAAATCGCAGTGTTTGCGTACCAGATCGTGCAGTCCCTTGCCTTCGGCGCCGAGCACGATGGCACAGTGCATCTTGTAGTCCACCGCATCGTAAGTCTGCTCGCCGCGCTCGTCTAATCCGACGATCCAAAGATCCTTCTCCTTCAATTCCTCGAGGGCGCGCGATATGTTCGTGACTTTGGCGATCGGAAGGTGCTCGCTCGCTCCCGCCGAAACCTTCGCCACCGCACCCGTGACCGCGGCCGACCGGCGTTCGGGAATCACCACGCCGTCGGCTCCCGCCGCGTCCGCGGTACGCAGGATCGCTCCCAGGTTGTGCGGATCTTCGACGCCATCCAGCACCACGATCAGCGAGCGCTCGCCGCGACGCGATGCCACGATGTCATCGAGGTCGCTATATTGTTTCGCCGAAGTCGCGGCTACCAGGCCCTGATGCGCGGCGTTGCCGGCAATTTCATCGAGTTCCACACGCGACAAAACGCGCACTGGAACGCCGATCTTGCGGCACTCGTCAATCACCCGCCTCAGGCGAATATCGTTTCGTTCCTTGGCGACACCCACCCACTCGAAGTTGCGTCCGCGCGCCTTGAGCGCCTCTGTAACCGTATTGATTCCGTAAAGAATATTCACGCCGAGTAGTTTAACGCGCGCCAGTGCCGTCTAAGTAGCGCCGGCATCCTTGCCGGCTGTCCCGAGGGCGTCCTCGCCCTCGGATCGGCGCGGATGATGCCTGCCGGAAAGCCGCCGGGACGGCGGCGCTACAACGCCGCGAGCGCAATTCGGACACTACCCGACTTTTCCACGACTGGCGGCTTGCCCGCTGCGATAGCTATACTCACTACTAAGGATATGGCGATCGCCGCTGCAACTACCGGCTTCACCAACTCGGCTCGGAACCCTATGCCCCTCTCCGCGGTCATCGTCGACGACGAACAACTGGCGCGCGACGANNTCAGCCTGATCCGCGAACACAATCCCGACCTCGTTTTTCTCGACGTCCAGATGCCAGGCTTGGACGGTTTTGGCGTCCTCAAAAAACTGCTCGACCGCAAGGTTCCGCTCCCCAAAATTGTCTTCGCGACCGCCTTCGATCAATACGCGGTGAAGGCGTTCGAGGTGAATGCGGTGGACTACATCCTGAAGCCCTTCGACAAAAAGCGAGTGGCCCAGTCCATCGAGAAAGCACGGGCGAAGATTGAAGCGGGCACTGGGCCTGAGGAAAAATTCGAAACGCTGGTGCGGATGCTGGAATCGCAGAAGCCCCAGACAGCAAGGACGGCGAAGATTCTGATCAAGGCGGCGGGAAGGCTATTCCTGACCGATCCGAAGGATATCTGCTACGCAACCATCGAAGATGGAGTGATTACGGTGGCCACCAGCGGCCACGCGGGCATGGAAGGCCAGTCGAACTGCCGAACCCTGGAAGAACTTTTCGAAAACCTCGATCCCAATCTGTTCTGGCGGGCGCACCGGTCGTTTCTGGTCAACATCAATCATATCCGCGAAGTCGTGCCCTGGTTCAAAAGCTCGTACCAGTTGCGCATGGACGACAAGAAACAGACGGAGATCCCGGTCAGCCGCGCACAGACCCGTCGCCTGCGGGAACTGTTCAAGCTGTAAGGGGAAAAAAAGGGCGGACGTAAGCGCTGCCGATCGTCCGCCCGGGGAGGGATCTCTGACAAGTTGCGATGGCTTGCAGGGCGATCCGGTTGGGAATTACCAGCGTCGAGCCCTCAAGCCGAATCAAGTCTTTCCGTTTCATATCGCTCAANNGGCTCACCCGAGACCCAGGAAAGCAGCAGGCGGGCGAGCTTCTCCGTCGAACTGCGGGCGAGCAGCAGGTCGTGCACATCGTCGAACGAGGTCGTGATCTCGCGGGCAAGCATGGTGGCGCAGGCCAGCGCGGCGTGGCTGTCGTGTTCGATCAGGCGCAGGAAGCTGTCGCGTTCGACGAACTTGATCTGGCATAGCTCAAGGGTGGTGACCGTAATCGGACAAGTCCCCCCGGAAACGACCGCGCTCAGCCCCAGCACCTGGCGGTCCCCCGCAATTTTCAGGATGATGGTCTTGCCATCGCGCGCCTCGACCGAGAGCTTGGAGCGGCCCGAGCAGGCGATGTAGACGCCGCGCGGAATTTGACCTTCCCTCAGCAAGGTGGCGTTGGCGGGATACAGAGTCAAGTGCCCCATCGCGTTGAACCCACTCATCAGAGGCTGCGGCAAATTGCAGAAGTCACCCTTCTGTGTCAGGGTGCAGCTCAGGCAGTCGTTCGGTACCGCAAAGCGCCGTGGCACACCCAAAGCAAACTCCTGCTGGTGACGAAATTTGGCTGGCGGAATCATTCGCCAGGGAAGCCGGAATGCGCCTCCCCGAACCTCTAGTGCACACCAGTCGCCACTTACTCGGCATGGATTAAGTGGCTGTATCTTCAATGCTTAGAATGACCTGAACGAGCAGGGCGCGAACCGGGATGCCGCAGTACTGGCCCATCTGCCGATAGTTCGGCAGATATCACCCTCATAGCGCCCCGGGTCACTTCGAGGTAAGATTCCTCAAATGGCGCGCGGCTGGGAGAGTAAGTCCGTAGAACAACAACAAGCGGAAATGTCAGAGCAGCGGAAGACCGTTCGCGCACCGATCCCGCCCGACGAGCAGCAGCGCAATCGGAAACGCGAAAGCCTGCTTCTTTCCCGGAAACGCCTCACGCAGCAACTACAAGCAGCCGGCAACCCTCGTCATCGCCAGATGCTGGAGCAGGCTATCGCGGAGTTGGATCGTCAACTGTCGTCTTCTAAACAGGTTACGAACTCGACGTCACAAAAGTGAACGGCCCGGACGCATACCCCCTATAACGAAAACCACGGTCCGGTTCGCTGCTACCTGACGTATAATCGATAGGTTGATGAAAGCCTACGTCTACGTGTCATTGAAGAAGAGCGTTCTGGATCCGCAAGGTAAGACCATCCACGGCGCCCTGACGAAAATCGGCTACAAGAGTTTGCACGATGTGAGGCAAGGAAAGTATTTCGAAATTACTCTCAACGGCGGCATCTCAAAGGATGAAGCGCACGCCGAGGTAGAGCGAATCGCGCGCGAAGTTCTAACGAACCCGGTCATTGAAGAGTTTCGTTTCTCCCTCGAAGACTAGCGGATTGCTCGAAGACTAGCAGGCTGCGGAAAAGCTAGTGCTTCGTATCAGGGCATCGCTTTAGCGGTGCCGAAAGTTCGAAATCAGACGCCCCTTTAGGGGCTGCCCGAACACACCGGTCCCCACCGAACCATTCGTCAAGGAGCCAATTAGCCAATGTGCGGCATTGTCGGATATGTGGGTAAAAAGCAGGTCGTCCCCGTAATCATAGAGGGCCTCAGAAAGCTGGAGTATCGCGGCTACGACTCGGCGGGCATCGCGGTGGCCGGAAACGGCGCCGGCCTGCAGGTTCGTCGAGCGGAAGGTAAGTTGCGCAATCTGGAAGAAGTGCTCCGCCTCAAACCACTCGACGGCACCTATGGCATTGGACACACGCGTTGGGCCACACACGGCCGCCCCACCGAAGAAAACGCCCATCCCCATCGCGACTGCACCGGCAGAATCGTGGTGGTGCACAACGGCATTGTCGAAAACTATCTCTCGCTCAAGAAGAAGTTGATCGCCGAAGGACACAAGTTCACCACCGAAACCGACACGGAAATCATCGCGCACCTGATTGAGAAGCACTACCTGCAAACCGGGAACGGGCATCGCCCATCGCTGGAAGAAGCCGTGCGTAAAGCGGTCAAGGAACTCACCGGCGTGTTCGCGTTGGTGGTGATCGCGGTCGACGAACCGAACAAGATCGTCGCCGCGCGCAATGGACCGCCCGTCGTCATCGGCCTCGGCAAGGACGAATACTTCGTCGCCTCCGACGTGCCCGCGCTCCTCGATCACACCCGCGATCTTTTCTTTCTGGCTGATGGCGATCTGGCCGTGATCACCCAGGAAGGCGTGCGCGTCACCGATTTCGACGGC
>PLHP01000291.1 GCA_003138955.1 Acidobacteriaceae bacterium
GTGATGTCCTTTTCGATCAGCGACCCCAGCACCCGGACTTCGTTTTCCGTCAGCTTGAATTCCATGGATTTCATTCATTGTACCGAGTCGTACCGTGGAGGGACGGGCGTCTCGCGAGCCTGCCCTGAGCGAAGCCGAAGGGTCCAGCCGCGCGGAGAAGCCCGGCTCTCCACCGGCAAACTGGGGCCGGCGGCAGGCTTGCGCGAGCCTCAACGCCGCACACGGTATACTCGATAGTTTGCCGGACGCATCCAACAGAACCAGTTGCCAGTTGCCAGTGGCCAGTTTTTGGGACGGAAGATGATCTTCCGGGACCTACTGAGTTCAGGTTGACGCAGTAGGCAAGTCGCTGCCGGAATGGGTACTGGCAATGGCAACTGGCAACTGCATTTCAAGGAGGACTCGTGAGGAAATACCTGGGAGTTTTGGGCGTGGCTGCGCTGTGTGTGATGTCGTGGGCGCAGGTTCCCGCTCCAACTCCCACTCCCACTCCAGATCAAGTTCCGGCCCAGGCCCCAATCCCCGAGCCAGCTCCGCTTCCCGCTCCAACCCCAACCGCCATCCCCGTGAAGGCGCCGCCGTATCCGCGCTTCGAAGTGTTTGGCGGCGGTTCTTACGCCGAGACCGGTTTTTTTAATGCCGGACACTGGGCGGGGTTGCCGGGCTGGGATGCTTCTCTGGGTGCCAACGCGGCCAGTTGGCTGGGGTTCGTAGTGGAAGGCGGCCAATTCTTCGGCACCTCAAGGATCCCGAGTCTCGTGCCGACGCCGTTTCCATCGGGCCAATTCTACAAGCCGACGCCGTCTCCCACGTTCAACGTGGCAACGCGAGAGTACAACTTTCTTTTGGGCGTGCAGTTTTTCCGCCGCAAGTATCGACTCTTTACGCCGTTTGGCGAGTTCCTGTACGGGCACCAAGGCACGCGCGGCGTGGCGACCCCTCTAACGGGTGCTTACGTCACGGAAATCGGAACTGGCCGGGCGATAGTGGCGGGCGGGGGCTTCGATCGCAAAATCAGCCGGCGTCTCGCGGTGCGGTTCAAGGCCGATTATTTCCAGACCGCCACCGACTTTTCGATTCCCGGCAAGCAGAAGCAGGACAACTTCCGGTTCTCGGTGGGCATTGTCTTCAGCAATGTGCACAAGAAGAGGCGCACGCTTGAGGACGAAACTATGCCCGAACCGTAGGGCGGGCGGCCGATCGCTATTCGCAATTAGCGAAGACGAACCGCGAACCGCGAGTACCGCTACTAGCGGCGCAGCAAATCGCTCAGCGGCTCGGCTTTGGTCCGCAGTTCGTCGGCGAAATCGGCGCCCTTTTCTACCACTTTCTCGAAACGGTCGCGCGCTTCGTCCGTCCACTCGGAGACGGTTCCCAGGGCGTCATCGCAGGAGCGCCGCAGGTCTTTCCGCAGCTGCCGCCCGGTCTTCGGAGCGAGCAACAGACCGACGGCGGCGCCAACGCCAAGCCCGATCAGCAGAAAAGTAACTGCTGTGCCGACCATGCCGTCCGAACTCTCGTATTTTCCTATGCGCATATAAACCTCCCGATCGTCTCTATTCTAGACCCGAATATGGAATTGGTAATTTTGTAATTGTGTAATTTTGTAATTTGGCTCTGCGTCCTGGGTTTGCAAATTGCCAAATTACACAATTGCCAAATTACCAATTCCCTTACGGTCCGGTTTCCACAACCTTCTCCGGCTGTGTAAAATAAAGTTTTGATCCCAAGTGCGGCGGAAGCCCCGGCGAGCTTCACTCCAGCAGGCCAAAAATGGGCCCGCGGAGGACCCCGGACCTGCCCCGCTGCCAGAATTCCTAGCAGAGTGAAGGAGATGTAAACCAGCAATGTCGATTCCAGCGACCCAACTCCGCCCCGGCATGATCATCAAGCACAACAACGATTTGCATTCCGTGTTCAGCGTCGAGCACCGTACGCCGGGCAACCTGCGCGCCTTCATTCAGGCCAAGCTGCGCAACCTTCGCACCGGCGCCATGTTCGAGCACCGTTTTCGCTCGCCCGACCCGATCGATAAGGTCAACGTCGATGAGGTCAACATGGAGTTTCTGTACGCCGATGGCGACAGCTACTACTTCATGGACACGGAAAACTACGAGCAGACCCACCTGACCCGCGACACGCTGGGCGACGCGGTGGATTACCTGACGTCGAATCTCCAGATCAAGGTGGAGTTTTTTGACGGCAAGGCAGTGGGTATCGAGTTGCCCCAGACGGTCGTGTTGACCGTGACGGAAGTCGAGCCCGGCCTGAAGAGCGCAACCGCGTCGAGCGTGACCAAGCCGGCGAAGACCGAAACCGGCCTCATCGTGCAGGTTCCGCCGTTCATCAACGAAGGCGAGAAGATCAAAGTCGATACCGCGGAAGGCACGTATTTGTCGCGAGCGCAGTAAGGTCAGAGGTTAGAGGTCAGATTGCAGAGGTAAGAACCTTGGGCTTGGGTTTTTACATCTGCAATCTGACCTCTGACCTCTTCAATCGAACCATGGCTTCCACCGAGAAATCTCTAACGCTGGCCCGCCGCTTTCTCGTGCGCGGACGCGTTCAAGGCGTCGGCTTCCGCTGGTTTGCCGAACGTGAGGCGCACACCTTGCAAATCGCCGGATGGGTGCGCAACAATCCCGATGGCAGCGTCGAAGTGCTGGCCATGGGAACGCGCGAGCAGTTATCCGGAATGCGGTCGCGGTTGCGCGAAGGCCCGCGTGCGGCGCGAGTGGATGACGTAGAAGAATCCGAAGCCGAGCCGGTCGCGGGACTCAATTCATTTCAAGTTCGAGGAGCTTAACCCTAAAATGCAAACCAAGATGTCAACCCAGATGCCGCCCAAGCCAGTAGATTGCGAGGGGTTGAAGAAGCTGATCCGGGAGGTGCCGGACTTCCCGAAAAAAGGCATCCTGTTCTACGACATCACCACGCTGCTCAAAGACAAAGTCGGCTTCGCGCGGTTGATTGACGCGCTTTCGGCAAACTATATCGGCAAGGAGATTGACCTGGTGCTGGGCATGGAGGCTCGGGGATTTATCTTTGGACCAGCGCTCGCCTACCGGCTGAATGCGGGATTCGTTCCTGTCCGCAAACCGGGGAAGCTGCCCGCCGAAACCCTGAAGATCAGCTATGAACTGGAATATGGCAGCAACGCGCTCGAGGTTCACAAAGACGCTATCAGAGAAGGTGAACGCATTCTGATCGTGGACGACCTGCTGGCCACCGGCGGGACCGCGGTTGCGACTGCGGAACTGGCTAGCGGACTAGGCGCGCAGATTGCAGGATTGGCGTTTGTGGTGGAACTCGATTTTCTGAAAGGTCGCGAGAGGCTGGCGAAGTATGACGTGTTCTCGCTGCTGCACTATGATCACTAGGAAACAGCACCGAACTGGCTACTTTAACGCCGCTTAACACTTCCCGCTACTTCACCAAGTGTGCCACGGCCCGGACTAGACCTGTCCAAACCGCCAGGCTGACTACCAATGATGCGGAGTAGGAGAAGATGGCAATCCAGTTCCAATGAATATATCTTTCGCTTTCGCGGGTAGACATGGGGGAGGAACTCCTTGTTTCGTCTGATGCGACTGCAATTAACTGCCCGTTTGCGCGTCTCTCGCAAGTAATTGAAAACATTAGCTTGGTTTCTCGGGGCCGCCACTTGAAAGTGGGTGAAATCGCCATGCTCCCCGAGAAAGTTGCTCGGTTGCTGCCGAGAGCAGGTGCCGAGATCTTGACATGGGCACCGCTTCCGTCCGTCCGTCCGGCACTCGGGGACGGCCGGAGATGGTGGTAAGCTAGGTCCTTTCGACGGACGATTTCATGAGTTCGATTCAGCGTTCGACCCAAATTTCGATCCAGAGTTCGACCCGGCTCTTCTTCTTGCTGGCGGCCACACTAGTGGGCGCGTTCGGATCCGATTCCAGCCCGCTCCCGCCTTCCATCACTACGGCGCCACTCTCAGTCGACCAAGTCGTGAACAATCTCGTCCGCAAAGATGAAGAGCGGGCACGGGCTCTGCGTCACCTCGAATCCACCCGCGTCTATCGCCTTTCCTATCGCGGATTCCCGGGCGATCGCGACGCCGAAATGACGGTGGAGGTCACGTATGACAGTCCTGCAACCAAGAGCTTCAAAGTCATCTCCCAAACGGGATCGAAGCTGATCATCGACCGCGTGTTCAAACGGTTGCTGGAGAGCGAAAAAGAAGCCGTAGAACCGGAAATGCACGCCCGCACGCTGCTGAACCGCGACAACTACGACTTCGTGCTGATTGGCTTCGAGCCCGCCGGCGTCAATTCTCCGGGCAGCCAATACGTGCTCGACGTCTACCCGAAGGCGAGAAGCAAGTACGTCTATCGCGGCAAAGTGTGGGTCGACGGAACCGATTTTGCCGTGACGCGCATTGACGCCGAGCCGGCTCAGAATCCTTCATTCTGGACGAAGAAAAACGAAGTTCATCACGAGTATATGAAGGTGCAGGATTTCTGGTTTCCCCGGCGCAACGAGTCTGTGAGCTACATCCGGCTGGGCGGGCGCGCCACGCTGACGATTGACTACAACAACTACCGTGTGGGCGCTTCGCGGCTGTCGGGGAACGCCGCGAAACCATCGCCTTCCGACGCGGGCGCCCGCTAGCACATTCATAAGCTCGCATTCCTGAGCAGTCGGCGGTAGTACAATCCCGCCATGGATAGCCTGATCCAGCCGGGCGCAAATCCCACGACGGAGCGGCAAGAGTCCAGCCTCCGTCCTATCCTTGTCGGGATCGTCATCGTCGGGATCGTGGTCGGCGTCCTGGCGTTGATTTTCCGCGCCGAGCAAAAAAAGCCCGCCGCACCTCCAGCGTATGCCGCGAACCTGAAATTCTCGGACCTGAAGACGAGTGCCGCGCAGAATTTTGTTGGCGCCACTGTCAGCTATATCGATGGTGCCATCACCAACACCGGCGATAAGACCGTCTTCCACGCGGTGGTGCAGATCACGTTCAAGGACGACATGGGGCAGACGGCGCAGCGCGAGGAACTTCCCATCCGTGTTCTACGCACCGGCGGACCGTACGACGAAGCCGTGGACCTCAACCTGTCGCCCCTCGCGCCCGGCGAGAGCAAACCTTTCCGCCTGACCTTTGAGAACATCTCGGCTCAGTGGAACCACGCGTACCCGGATCTGCAGATCACGCAGGTCAGCTCGAAGTAAGGTCAGAGGTTAGAGGTCAGATTGCAGAGGTAAGAAGTAAGGTCAGAGGTTAGAGGTCAGATTGCAGAGGTAAGAACCTTCGGATTGGGTCTCCACCTCTGCAATCTGACCTCTGACCTCTGACCTCTGCAATGGTCCCCTCCGCTACAATGTGCGTGTGCCCGACACAAAACCATTCCGTCTTACGGAGTCCGTAAAAGCTGCGGGTTGAGCGTCNNTCCAAGCTGAGTCCGGCGGCGCTGGACACGGTGCTTGGGAAATTAGCCCGGCAACAGGACCCGAATGTGCTAGTCGGCTTCGATCACGCCGACGACGCCGGAGTGTATCTGCTCACGCCCGAGACGGCGCTCGTGCAGACGGTGGATTTTTTTACGCCCATCGTGGACGATCCTTACACCTTCGGCCAAATCGCGGCTACCAACGCGCTCAGCGACGTCTACGCCATGGGGGGAAGGCCGCTGACTTCGCTGGCCCTTGTGTGTTTTCCCGAAAAAGGCGATCTCGAAATTCTGGAACGCATTCTGGCCGGCGGCTTGTCGAAGATGATCGAGGCCGGATGCACGGTCGTCGGCGGCCACAGCATCCGCGATGAAGAAACGAAATTCGGATACTCCGTCACCGGCGTGATTCATCCCCAGCGCGTGCTGACCAATCAGGGTGCGCAACCCGGCGATCGGCTGCTGTTCACCAAGCCGCTCGGCACAGGTGTAATTTCGACGGCGATCAAGAAAGGCGTCGCCAAGCAGGAGTGGATCGACGCGGCAGTGAAGTCGATGACAACTTTGAACAAGGCTGCGGCCGAGGTAATCACCAGGGTGGGGACGGGCGACCTCGCCCGTCCAGCCGAGCGCAGCTCGGCAGCGAACGACCAACGACCAACGACCAACGACTCCTTCACTGTCCATGCTCTAACCGACGTCACCGGCTTCGGCCTGATCGGCCACGCTCGCGAAATGGCGCTGGCATCGGACGTCAGCCTCGTCTTTCACTGGGCGCACATTCCTGTGCTCGAGGGCGCGCTCGATTGCATCCGCGCCGGCTACATTCCCGGCGGACTCAAAGCGAATCGTGACTTTGCCGAATGCCTGGTCGAGTACGATCCGCTGGTGCCCGACGACATCCGCACGCTGCTCTTCGACCCGCAAACTGCCGGAGGCCTGCTGATCTCGGTTTCCGCCGAAGACGCCGGTCCGCTCACACGCGCGCTGCACAATGCCGGCGTTCCAGCCGTCGAAATCGGCGAAGTGATACCGCACACGAAGCCCTTGATCCGCGTCACTTCTTGATTCGTGCGTTCCCGCTAGCCTGCCTTGATAAGTCCCCAGATGTAGGCCAGGTGATGATCATCGTGCTCCGCCACAAAGTAGAGATGGTCCACCAGTCGCATGGGTGTTTTCAGCCGCGGATGGAGAGCGGCGCGGGCGAAAATTGCGGGGTCGATGTTCTCCACTCGGCTCGCCAATCGTGAGCGGGCGCTTCGGAATTCGGCGAGGATCTCTTCGATGGGGCGCAGGTTGTGCTGCGCTTCGCTGGTCTTCCGATTGGTCAGGTCAGCCACGGTAAGCTCGGATGCTTCCTTTAAGTAATCGTCGACCCGCGCCATCCATAGAGGTTCGAGATCCGCCAAGTGCCCGGCATGTTCCTGGGCCGACCACTTGTCATTTTCGCGCGGCTTCCTAACCAGGACGTCGCCATCGGCGCCGCGGACGATTTCTTCCAGCCGGGCCGGCGTGCCTCGCAAACGTGCGCACAGGTTCGGATGCTGCTCCACGGGAAACGTGAAGTCAAACTTCCGTTCAAACCAGATCGGCGCTGGATTCATGGCTGCACGCGAATCAAATCTTCGTATCGGATGCCGAAACAAGCGGGAGCGGCGCAATTTGTGGAACACTTCCGGTGGTCGGAACCTTCTCCGCGGCGGTTGCATCCATAGATGAGAACGATGGAAGATGAGAACGATGAATCATGAGAACGATGGATCATGAATCTTCAAATCTCTAGCCGCCTTTTTTTCCCGCCAAAGGAGCACACATGAAAATGCGCAATCTTGGACGTTCCGCTCTCAAAGTTTCCGCCCTTGGCCTGGGCTGCATGGGCATGTCGGAGTTTTACTCCGGGCGCGATGACGCTGAATCAATCGCGACCATTCATCGGGCGCTCGAATTGGGCATCACATTGCTCGATACTGCTGACATGTACGGGCCCTACAAGAACGAAGAACTGGTTGGACGGGCGATCAAGGGCAAGCGCGACCAAGTCGTGCTGGCTACAAAGTTCGGCATTGTGCGCGATCCCACGAACCCCAATATTCGCGACGTGAACGGCAAGCCCGACTACGTGAAGAAATCCTGCGAAGGCAGTTTGCAGCGGCTGGGCGTCGAACACATTGACCTCTATTATCAGCACCGCGTCGATCCGGCGACGCCGATTGAGGAAACGGTTGGCGCTATGGCGGAATTGGTCAAAGAAGGCAAGGTACGCTATCTCGGCCTTTCAGAGGCGAGCGAAAAGACGCTGCGGCGCGCGGTGAAAGTGCATCCCATCGCGGCGCTGCAGACGGAGTATTCGCTGTGGACGCGCGATCCGGAAGTGGAAATCCTGGCGGCCTGCCGCGAACTCGGAATCGGCTTTGTCGCCTACAGCCCGCTCGGACGAGGGTTTCTTTCCGGCCAGTTCAAGAAGTTCGAAAACCTGGGGGGCGGATGATTACCGCCGTTTGTCGCCGCGCTTCCAGAGCGAAAACTTTCAGAAAAATCTGGACCTGGTAAAGAAAGTGAAAGAGATCGCGCGCGAAAAAAATTGTCAGCCTGCACAACTGGCGCTCGCCTGGGTGCTGGCGCAGGGTGACGACATTGTCCCCATCCCGGGCACGAAGCGGCGAAAGTATCTGGAGGAAAACGCCGCGGCGGTGGATTTGAAACTGACTCCGGATGATCTGCGCCAGCTGAACGAAGCTTTTCCCTCGGGTGCCGCCTCGGGATTGCGCTATCCGAAAGAGATGATGAATCTTGTCAACGGGTGAGAAGTGGGCTTGTTTGGAGGCGGGGCTTTGCCCCGGACGGGGCGGAGCCCCGTCACCACACGATGCGAGGGAGTGGCTTAGCCGCCTAGAAGTTTGTTCACCTCGGCGTAAGGCACAGCTCCCTCCATTGCGCTGTACGTTCCTGAGGTTTTGAGTTCCTCCGCCACTCGTCGCAACAGGCCGAGCGTCGCACGCATCGGGCCCGCTCCCACGCTGACGCGCGCCACGCCCAGCTTTTCGAGTTCCGGAATCGAGGGCGTTCCCGGCCCGGCGAGAATGTTGAGTGGGCACTCGATGGCTTTCACCAGCCGTCCAATCGTCTCGGCATCTTTGAGTCCGGGCGCGAAGACGCAATCGGCGCCCGCATCCCGAAACGCCAGCAGCCGCCGCAACGCTTCGGAATAGTCGGCGTCCGGATTGCCTCCCGGCAGCAGATACACATCGGTGCGAGCATTGATCACAAATTGCGCGTGCATTTGCATGGCAGCCTGGCGCGCTGCCCTGATCTTTTCGACCGCTAACTGCAAGTCGATCAACGGTCGATCCGGATTGCCGCTCCCATCTTCCAGGTTCATCCCGGCGACTCCCGCCTGAATCAGCTCGCGCGTGGTCCTGGCGGCATCTCCAGCCGTGGAACCGTATCCGGCTTCGACGTCAGCGGTCACAGGCACTTGAACGGCGCGAGTGATGCGGCCGATGCGGGCCATCATTTCCTCGCGTGGAATGCGTTCGCCATCTGCATAGCCCAGCGAAAAAGCTATGCCCGCGGAGGTGGTGGCGATCGCGGGAAAGCCCGCATCCTCGAAGATGCGCGCGCTGGCCACATCCCACGCGTTTGGGAGGATGAGCACGCCCGGTCCGCGATGGAGCTGCCGGAATTGGATCGCTTTATCGGTCTGGGATTCCATAACTTCTTTCTGCATGCCCAGCTTGCTCCGAGCGCCGTCAGCTGCCGCGAGCTTTATCGCGCATGCGCTTGACGAAGCTGGGTACGTGCACCACGGCGCGCCCGACNNCCGTCGAACGATTCCAGTTCCGCCTCGGCTTGAATTCGCACTCCGATTCCGCTGGCAGCGAGGTGTTCGACGTGGATCGAGATCCCCACCGTGATTTCACCCTCGTCACAAAATGGTTGCAGCGCATGGAACGCCGCCGTTTCCATAAGCCGAATCATGTCGGGAGTCGAATACACGGGGGGCAACTCCGGATGATGTGCGGCAATGGTGTGCTTCAACTCGACGGTTTCAGCCGCCTCGCCGCGCACGCCGATGGGGATAGGTCGGGGCATCCTGCTCAAGAATGGATTGTAGATGCAACCGGGACCGACTGGCGAAACTCGTAGAGCCGCGGCTGGCCGCGTCCGAGACGGGGCAAGCCCCGTCTCTACAGGTTGATTTCCTAATTCCGACTTGAAACTACGCCGCCACCTGCTCCATGCGGCGCGCCTCGAAGCCATCCAGCACGGTCCATAAAGCTTGGGCCGCTCTCTCGGCGGCAGCCAGTGCTTTTTCGGCAGTCTCCGGATTGGCCTTGACCCGCTTCTCCAGTAGCGTGCGCCACACCTGCGCGTGATACACGTCGGCGGTGGCGTGCAAAGTGAAATAGCCGCGAGTCTTTTCATCGGCGCCGTAGAGTTCGCGCAGGACGCGGTCTTTCTCTTGCGCCAGGCGCGGCACCTGCGATTCGTAGGCATAGAAAGCCGCCAGCGCCTCTTCCGCAGTGCCTTCGCCGGCGACACCCTGGAACCAGGAGATGAGCTTGCGAACTTCCCCAACCGGCCGCCGTTTCGGAATGCGGCCTCCGCCCACGCCCTCGACAAAATCGAGCCACAGTTCGGAGTGCGAACGTTCCGGCTCGACGAAGGAATCTTCGCCGCCCTTCTCATCGGCCATGTTGGCGAGAACGGCGCGGCGCA
>PLHP01000288.1 GCA_003138955.1 Acidobacteriaceae bacterium
ACGCACAGCGCGCCCAGAACCGCCAGGGAAGCCGCCAGTAAGGGCGTCTCTCCGCTGGAAGAGAAGCGGCGCAGAAAAAGATAGCTCACGTAAATGAGCCACAGCACCAGCGTCGAGGTCAGCCGCATGTCCCACGTCCACCAGATGCCCCAGACCGGACGCGCCCAGATCGGGCCCGTGACCAGCACGACGGTGCAGAAAACCACGCCGACTTCGGCCGTGACCAGCGCGACGATATCGGCAGCCGGGCGGCGCTTGATCAGATAGAAGACCGAGGCTCCGAAGTTAATGAAGAAGAGGATGAACGCCGTCCACGCCGAAGGCACGTGGTAGTAGAAAATCCGCTGAACGTCGCCCATGGTCCGCTCGGTGGGCGCAACCACCAGCGCCTGGTAAAGCGCGTAGCTCAACAGAATCGCGGTCAGTACGCCGAGGATGGGGAAGACTCGTTTCATTCTAAGAACCTCTGTGAACCTCTGTGTCCCCTGTGGTTATCGCTTTTGATCTTAACCACAGGGGCCACAGAGTTTACAGGGGACATATTCTGCGTTCGTCATTCCGCGTTCAATACCGTTTCAAACAAGATCAAGCACACCGTAGTAAACACCAGATCGTAGGTCACAAGCAACACGATCCAGAAGCGCGCGCCTTCGCCGTTCAGTATAGCGGTCGTGGATTGCACCATGGCGAGGAGGGCCGGGATCGAGATGGGGAACAGCAGCAAAGGCAGCATAATCTCGCGGCTGCGGGTACGCAGGGACATGGCGGCGAAGAAAGTTCCGTTTACCACCAGCGCCCAGGTCCCGAGCACCGCCGCCAGCAGCAGTTGCCACGCCGGGCCGAGCGCCCGGAGCCGATAAAACACGATGAACAACGGAGTCATGAGCGCTTCCAGCACGCTCACAAAAATAAAATTGCCCAGCGTCTTCGCCATGAACAGCGAGTTCGCAGGAGCGGGCGAGACGCGGTAGGCGTCGAGCACCTGGTTGCGGATCTCGCGCGCCCAGGTCTGGTTGAGCGCCACCACCGCCGCGAACAGGAACGCCACCCAGATCAGGCCGCCGGCGATCTGGCGCGATTCCTCAGCGCTCGGATCGAACGAAAAACTNNAACAGCATGGAGTTGATGGCGTCCTTCGATCTCCACTCCAGGCGGAGGTCCTTGAGCAGGCTGACGCGGGTGATGCCGGCGGGCGCGCTCATTTCAAGTTTCCCCCGTTAACTTCCCCCCCCGCGCTCGCCCCATGACTCTCTGGCCGTTTCAGTTCCCGTGTGCGCCCAACAATCTTGCCGGATTCCATCCAGACGAACTCGTCGGCTGCGCCCTCGAGCAACGATGCCTGGTGGGTGACGATGAATAGTGTTTTGCCCTGATCGCGGGTACGGGCCAGCAGGCGGACCATTTCCGTTGCGGAATGGGTGTCCACATTTGAGAAGGGCTCATCGAGCAAAAGGATTTTGGGGTCATTGAGCAAAGCCCGCGCCAAAGACATCCGCTGCCGCATGCCTTGCGAATACTGGCCGACGGGACGAACAAGATCGGGATCGAGCCCAACCGAGAGAATGACCGCGCGAATGACTTCCGCGCACCGCGTGCTTCCGGTGATTCCGTACAGCCGGGCAAAGTATTCGAGGTTCTCCATCCCGCTCATCTCGTCATAGAGCAGAGAAGGATGCGCCATGTAGCCCACCTGCTGGCAGACGTCGTGAAACTTGCTGGAGCCGAGGATTGAGATATGTCCGCTCGACGGCTGGTTGAGCCCCGCCATCGCGCGCAGGAGCGTAGTCTTCCCGGCGCCGTTATCGCCGAGAATGGCATAGAGTTTGCCGCCGAAAAATTCCGCGGTTACGCCGCGCAGCGCGGCAAAACGGCCAAACTGCTTGATCAGGTTCGTGACAGTGATGACGGGGACGGGCGTGTTTTCAGTCAAAGGAAATAAGGAATGAAGGTTAATTCGCCATCCCGCGCGACCCGGAACTCTGACTCTGCGAACTCTGGTTCTGCGAACTCTGGTTCTGCGACATGCTCTTGCCGGGCTCAGTCGCCGGAGTGGCTCCGGGCTGCGGCGCGTACTTCGACGCGCACTTGGCTTGTAGTTGTTTGGCGTGGAATACGCCGTCGCGCCCGAAGCTGCCGTCGGCTAAAGCTTGCGAATCGTCTTTAAAAGTGTCGGGAGGAGCTTCCGTTCCAGTGTAGGAAACCGGCAGCGTCAGATCATTTTCCTTCAACATGAACTCCACGCGGGTTCCGGAGCGCTTGATCGATCCGGGAACCACGTTTCCAGCCACACGCAGGCGCTTGGCGTACGCCTCTTTTCCCATGCCGTTCAATTCCTTGATGGTGACGTAGTAGCTCTTGCTGTCCTGCACGCCGGTGTAGGCAAGATAGCCGAGCGAGAGCAGAATGACCACGGTGACGGAACCAAATTTCAAATATTTGCTGCCTTCGCTCAACATAAAACACCCCACCCTTTGCTTAAGACTCTACGCGCTGCCCTGTTACGGGTCAAGGAGTGTGGGGTCAAGAGGAGCCAGGATTACTGCGCCCCTAGAGAACTGGCAACAGTGGAGAACGCATTGTTAGCGTTACCGCCGATCAGACGCACGGTGCCGATCACCAACACCAGGATGACGGCGAGCATGACGGCATATTCAGCGATATCTTGCCCCTGATCGTCCTTATAAATATTGCGAAGGAACTGCATCATAGATTCTCCGGGCCGAGGAACAGATTCCCGTGGAAACTTGTGTAACCGCGGAAGCTTGTGTAACCGCGGAAGCTTGTGAATCTAATACTGCCAACTCGAACGGTGACTTGTCAATCGCGGGTAGTGAGTGCGAACGCGTTAAGAAGCCAGCTCCTGAGTTGCTGCCCGCGCAACCGTGACCGGAGAATAGCGCCGGATAGATTCGAACACACATCCTGCTCTCGATAGGATGTGGACGACTTGGCGTGGGCGGTTATCTTCGCCGCTTAGCTTCCTTTTTCCCGCTCGTAAGGCTTTTGCATGTAGCGGCGGCATTCCTCGAGCGCGCCCTGGGTATTGTCGTTGGTCTGGATGGCCTGGCGATATTCATTGACGGCGCGTTCGCGCTGGCCGGTTACGTCGAAAATCTTGCCCAGCTGCAAGTGGCTCCAAACCTCGGTCCAGCGCGGCTCCCCGTCGCCATTCAGCGATGCGCGGTAGGCGTTCGCCGACGCCTGATAGTTCTTCTGCATGTAAAACACCTCGGCGATCCGGTAGTGAGCGAGCGAACTGTTCTTGTTGACTTCGAGCGCCTTGTTGAATTCGCTCAGAGCTCCCGCCAGATCGCCTTGCTGGATCAGCCCCTGTCCACGCACGATCGAGGAACGCAGCTTGATGTCCTTGGAGTTGGTCAGCACGCGGTTTTCGGGATCGACCGTGATCCGTCGCGGGCGCCCAAAGGTTTCGACCGAAAACGGAGAATCTGTGCCCACCACCTCAATGCGTTTTTCTTCCGTTCTTCCATCGGTATCGATTCTCAAATTAACCGGCATGCGGAACAGATCCAGATCCTGGGTGATGGCGCCGACAATGCGGAAGCCTTTGTTGTTGCCCAGCCGGTAGAACGTGTACTTGGCCTTGAACTCGGGGGCGCTGGTCGAATCCATCCACTGCGAGTAGAACCAGGTGAGTTTTTCGCCATACACTTTCTCGCTGAGTTCGCGGAAATCATCGGTGCTGGCGGATTTACCCGCATACTTGGTGGCGAAGTCGCGCATGATCTCCAGATACTTCTTCTCGCCCACAACCCAGCGCAGCATGTGCAGGATCATGGCGCCCTTGTCGGTCACCAGAGACTGAAATTCGGGAGAAAAATAGTCAAGCTTGTTGGCGCTTGAAAGCGGCACGCTGTCATAGGCGAGCGCGCCCACCGACATGTCCTTCACCATTTCCCCGAGCCCGGCTGCGCCCGCCGCGCTCTCTACGTAGCGAGCTTCGGAGTAGCGCGCGAAGCCGTCGTTGATCCACCAGTCGTCTTTCGACGCCGGACTCACCGAGACGCCCCACCACTGATGCGCAATCGTATTGGCCAGTAACCGGTAGTTGGTCTTCTGTGTGATCGCGCGGCTCGAAAGCGCTGCGATTTCAGGCGCCCACGCCGAGGGCACCGTGTCATCCGGGATCTCAACGATTTTTAGCCGCGTCGAGGGTGCGACCCCATACTGGGTGACGAAATAAGTGAACGCCTTGATCGCCGTCGATGCGTACTCCGCGCCCAGGTCTTGTTTATTTGGCTTGAAGAACACGTGCAGGTCGATGCCCGCTTCGTCGTCCTTGAATTCCTGGAAGGTGCCCGCAATGATCGTGCCCGGGAAACTCGGCTTGTCCCACGTAAAGGTGAAGGTCCTGGAGTTCGCAATCACGGCCGCGGGCTTCTTTGATGTTGCCGTTGCCGCCGCCGCTTCCTTACCGCTCCCGATCACCACCATGTGCGCCGGGACGGTAACGCTGATCGTCGCTGTAAAGCGGTTGACGCCGTAGCCCGCCACCGGAAACCACAGTCCGGAGTAAAGCAGGTAGCTGGTATCCGGGCCGACGTAGGCGAGCTTCAGTCCCTGCACCGGGCTGTCGTCGGCGCTTTCCAGCGTGCCTTCGTATTCGAAGTAAAAGGTGGTGTTCGTATTTTTTGCCAGGCCGCTCGTGAGCGAGAAGCGCACGGTCGAATCCTGCATGTTGCGCTCCGGAGTGAGTGGCTTGTCATTCGCATCGGTGAGCTTGGTAATGCGCAGCGCGTTGTTCAACTGCAACGTGACCACGCTGAGGTCTTCGAGCGCCGTGACTCTTACNNACAACAGATAGACAGAGCGCCCGGCGCGCTGGTCGAGAGTGGCAGAGCTTCAAGTAGAGTCTCCTGGCAGGGCTACAGTTTCTAAGATGTTAATTTTCACGCAAAAGATGCTGTGCCGACAAGGGTTAGAGAAATTTGTTTGCTGAACGACTTGATCACTTTCAGAGGATCTCCTTCAGCTGATCTCCCCCAGGATGATCTCCGCCGCCGTTTCCGAAGGATGTGTACCCGAGCCGCTCCCGCGCTTCAGTCGCGCTTTAACCGCCGCCAATCGCTCGATCATGCGCGCTCGCGGCTCGCCATCAGGGATGATCTTGTTCAGCTCTGTGACGACATTTTCCACCGTGAACTTGTGCTGCACCAGTTCGGGGACGACTGCTTCGCCGGCAATCAGGTTGACCATCGCAAAGTAAGGAACTTTCACCCGCGGCTTGCCCAGCGCGTAGGTCAGCCGAGATACGCGGTACACCATGACAAACGGAGTGCCCATGAGGGCGGCTTCGACCGTAGCCGTGCCGCTGGCGACAATTGCGGCGCGCGAGTGAAACAGCGCAGGGAGCGCCTCGGGGACCAGATGAATGCTAAGTCTTGCCTGTAGAGACGCGGCTTGCCGCGTCTCCTTCGGCCGTGCCTCCATCAATCCTGTTAGAAACGACGCGTCGAGCGTGCGCGCGACCGGCAACAGAAATTCATAACCGCTGCCCAGGCGATCTTTCTCCAGGCGATCCGCCGCGTCAAGGATCGTCGGCAGGTTCATGCCCACTTCTTTCCGGCGGCTGCCNNACAAACGTCGCGTCCACTCCGCGATCGCGATAGAACTTTTCTTCGAAGGGAAAAATCACCAGCGCTTTGTCGACATACTTGCGCAGCAACTTCACGCGTCCCTGCCGCCACGCCCAGAACTGCGGGCAGACGTAGTAGACGACCGGAATGCCGCGCCTGCGCATCTGCCGCGCCACTCGCCAGTTAAAAGCCGGTGCGTCGATGACGACGGCAAGCGCCGGCCGTTTCTCATCGGCCGCGCGAATCAATTTCCGATAGAGCCCAAGAATCTTCGGCAGACGGCTGATAACCTCAGTGATGCCGACGACCGCAAGGTCTTTCGCATCGACAACGATTTCGCAACCGGCGGCGCGCATGCGCTCCCCACCCGCACCGAAGAATTCAAGCTGCCCGGCCTGTGTGGAGGCGGGTCTTGGCCCCGCCTGGACGGGGCGGAGCCCCGTCCCCACATAAGCAGGAATGGCTACACGCCGGCGCAGCGCTTCCATCAGCTGCGCGCCGTACATTTCGCCCGAGGCTTCGCCGGCCGAGATGAGAATCCGCACGGGGCAATTGTAAACGCCCGCGTTACTGCGACGGCGCAAGGCAGTCCGTAGATGAACCAAAAGAACTTAGCGCAGGCGTGATAAAATCAAAAAGAAAGTGGAGGGGGAGAACGGTCGATGTCTCGTCGCACTAAGCTTGAGTTTGAACCACTCTCGCTGGAAGAAACGGCGAAGCAGTTGGGCATTCCGCACCAGAGGGCGCAGCGAATTCTTGCCTTGATTGGCGCCGACGCCGTACCGGGCCCACACGTCCTTCGCGCAGGAAAGCGCCGGACCGTCCGTTACAAGTTGGCTCGTAAGTCCGCCCGCAGTCGCTAGCTTCTCAATCAGGATTTTGTATCCGGTGACCACGTCGTGCCGTTGCTATGCCAACGCCCAAACAGCAACGTGTATTTCTCAATATTCCCTACGACGAACAGTTCGAGCATCTCTATCTTGCCTACGTTACGGCGTTGAGCGCGATGGGCTTTCTGCCGCGGGCGACGCTCGGCATCGGAGGTAACCGCAGGCTAGACCGTATAGCCTCGCTCATCGAAAGCTGCTCGTATTCGATTCATGACCTGTCCCGCGTCCAACTCGATCGCAACGCTCCACGCACACCCCGTTTCAACATGCCGTTTGAACTTGGCCTCGCTGTGGCCTGGGCTCGTGCCAATCGGCGCCACCGATGGCTCGTCTTCGAGTCTGTCAAGCGTCGTTTGGCCAAATCAATGAGCGATTTGGACGGCACAGACCCTTACATCCACGACGGGACGGTGCGCGGGGTAATGCGCGAAGTGTGCAACGCCTTCGTAAGGCCCCACCAGCCGACCGTCCCGCAGATGATGAAGATGTACGGCGACCTACGGCGTGGCGTTCCGAAGATCCTGCACAACGCAGGGACGACGTCGTTATTTACCGCTCGAGCGTTTTCCGACCTCTGCTTAGCAGCGGCGGGGCTGCGGAGCAAGTACGTGGGGTGAGGCTGACGCTTTCACAATCCATGCAAGCCCCTAGTCGTCGGCGCTGACGGTGGGCTGCGGGACGTTCGCGGGCGAGGGCGCCCGCGCCACATTGACTTCCTGATCTTTGTATTGCAGTTGGTACAGCTTGTAATAAATCCCGCGCTGGGCCAGCAGTTGCTGGTGCGATCCCATCTCGCGGACCTGGCCTTTGTGCATCACAATGATCTTGTCGGCGCGCTGGATGGTCGAGAGGCGGTGCGCGATGATCAGCGCCGTTCGCCCTTCCACCATGCGGTTGAGCGCGTCGCGCACCCGGAACTCGGTCTCCGTATCGACGCTCGAAGTCGCCTCATCGAGAATCAGAATCTTAGGACTATGCGCCAGCGCGCGCGCGAACGAAATCAGCTGCTTTTGTCCGGTCGAGAGCGTCGAGCCGCGTTCGCGCACTTCCTCCTTGAATCCTCCCGGCAAGCTCCGGATAAAGTCGGCGAGGTTGACGTCCTCCGCCGCCTGCTCCACGTCCTGGTCCTGAATGCGCGCCGTTCCCAGCCGGATGTTGCTCTCGACCGTGCCGCTGAATAGAAACGGATCCTGCAAGACGACGCCGAAACGGCTGCGCAGTTCGTCGAGGTTCATCTCTTTGATATCCACGCCGTCGATGCGCACCGCTCCCCGCTGCACGTCGTAGAAGCGCATCAGCAGCGAGATCAGCGTGGTTTTGCCCGCCCCGGTGTGCCCGACGACGGCGATCGTCTCGCCCGGTTCAAGCACAAAGCTAACGTCGCGCAGCACCCAGTCGGGCTCTGTTGTTGGTGTGAGGACGGGGCTTTGCCCCGTCCCGGCGGGGCGAAGCCCCGCTGCCACACCCGCGCCCTCCGGACGGGCGGGGACGCCCGTCGCTCCACTTGCGTTGTACGCGAACCACACATGATCGAATTCAATGCGCCCCGGCCCTTGCGGTTGTTTCGTGATCGCCGCCGAGGTCACTTCAATCTTCGTATCCAGAAGCTTGAACACGCGCTCCCCCGCCGCCATCGCCGACTGCAGGATGTTGTACTTCTCGCTCAGATCCTGAATCGGACGGAAGAACCGCTGCGCGTACTGCATGAACGCGACCAGCACGCCGATGGTCGCCACGCCCCGGATCACATCCTTCCCACCCCACCAGATAATGCTGGCGATGGCAATCGCCGACATTATTTCTACCACCGGGTAGTAAACCGCATACGCCATGATGGCGTCTTTGAACGCCTCCATGTGCGAAGCGTTGATGTCGGAAAATTTATTGAAGGCGCGCTTCTCGCGATTGAAAAGCTGCAGCACCAGCATTCCCGAGACCGCTTCCTGCAAGTAAGCGTTGATGCGGGCGATCGCGGTGCGGATGCGCCGGTAGGAATCGCGCACCTTGTCGCGAAAAATCTTGGTGGCGTATACGATCAGCGGAAGCATCGCGAAGGTGATGAGCGCCAGCTTCCAGTTCATCTTCATCATGATGAAGATAATGCCGGCCAGCACGAAGACATCTTCAAAAATGGAGACCACGCCCGCCGTGAACATTTCATTCAGCGCATCGACGTCGGTGGTCACGCGCGTCACCAGCCGGCCCACCGGGTTCTTGTCGAAAAACCCGACGTGCATGTGCTGCAGGTGGCGGAAAATCTGGCTGCGCAGATCGAACATCACCTTCTGCCCGGTCCACTGCATCAGGTAAGTCTGGACGAACTCAAGCGCGAAAGTGAAGATGAGAATCGCGACGTACAGCCCGCCAATCTGCGCGATGCCGGTCAGCGGAGCGTCGCTCAGCCGGTCGCCAATCCAGGAGTGCGAGTTCGGCGACTTCGCCAGATATTTGTCGATGGCAATCTTGGTGAGGAACGGCCCCAGCACGTCCGCCGCCGACTTCAGGATGATCGCCCCGAGCGCCACCACCACGTGCCACTTGTACGGACGCAGATACGTAAGCAGCCGCCGCATCAGCCGGCCGTCGTACGCTTTCCCTAATACTTCCTCTTCCTGATCGGAGGCCATCGGTGGCGCGAGAGATCACCATAACTGGGGATCTCCCCAATAAAGATTACCCCAAAACCGTTACTCCAAGTAGATGGCCAAACCGCCGAGCGGGATGGAAAAGATTCGACTCGCGTGAGGACGGCTAGTGTGGGGGGCCGTGTGGGGACGGGCGCCTCGCCCGTCCAAGCCGTGCGAAGCTCGGCCCAGCTCCGGAAACGCCGGTTCCGCGGTACATGTCCGAGCAGGCCCACTCCCCGCCGCCTATCTAACTTACTCAAAAGCAAGGGTAATCGCGGCGGACGCGCGGAGCGACTCCCCAAAAATAATGCACCATAGTCACGCGACATTCCTGAATTAAGTGTGTTTCCATATCCGTAAGATAGTTCGCTCCCCCAAACTTGTTCATCCGGAGCTTGGCATGAAAAGATTCCTTGCATTGACCGCTACCACCCTGCTCGCAACCTTCATACTCGTTGGTTGCGGTTCTAACTCCTCGAACCCCAATCCTGGACAATCGCAGTCCGGCAACGTGTTCGTCACCGGCGAAGATGCGCCCTTGCCCTCGGTAGTGGGCCTTGACCTCACCATCAACTCCATCACCCTGAATGGACAGAGCAATTCGCCACAGGTAATCTCGACCCCGACCACCGTGGACTTCGCACGCCTCTTAGGGCTGCGGTCCCCGCTTGCCTTCAACTCCGTTCCTGCCGACACTTACAGCAGCGCGACCTTCGTGCTGGCGAACCCGGTCATTTCCTGGGTGGACATGAGCCAGAATCCGCCGGTGGTGACTCCGATGCCCGGTACGCTGCCCCAGTCTCCTTACACCCTGACGGTGAATTTTCCCACACCGATGGTGGTGGGAAGCAATGGGCTCGCCGGCCTGAAAGTGGAATTCGACATCCGGCAATCCCTGGCCGTCAACAGCGGACAAATTACCGGCGCCGTGAATCCGGTCATTTATGTAAAAGCCACGAAGGCTAGCGATCCTGATGGCCAAGTTACGGATCTGACCGGCGGGCTGGTTTCGGTGAATACCGCCAATAACTCATTTGTCATGCAAGGGCCTTACGGTCGCCAATGGACGGTGTATGTCAACGACAGCAGACGGTTCAACAGTGGCTGGAACATGACCGACCTCGCCGCTCCGGCGATTGTAGGGGTTCAAGGCGCATTTCAGGCGGATGGCAGCCTGATGGCCAGCGGCGTAGAAGTCATCACCACCGCCGAATCGTTCCTCTCCGGGCGCGTTCTACAGGTGACGAATAACGGTGCAGGCCAAGCTCAGTCAGTGACCATGTGGGTGGGCGAAACCGGCGCAGACCTCGTCAGCGAGGTGGACACTGTCCAGCCCAATATCGACATCAGCGCGGTATCCAACTACGAAATCTGCTTCCTCGATGGCCCGCTAACCGGCGCGCTGTTCAACAACACCTCCATTGAAGTCGGCCAGAGAATCTTTATCGGCGGCAGCTACGTGAACTCTACGTTTACGCCGCAGATGATTTCGCTGCGGCGCCAGGGCGTCTACGGCCTGTTCGTGCCGGGAATCGTCACTGTCAGCAACGGCAACGCGGGGTTCTTCAAGCTCTTGAACAACGGCTTGGTTGGCTACGCTGCCGGTGGGCCGGTGACCGTCTACACCGGCAACGATACTCTGTTCTTTAATCTGAGCGGTCTGAGCGCGCTGGCCGGCGACACCACTGCGGTGCCGCTGATCACGCGCGGTCTCTTGCTGCAAGACCCCAACAGCCCCGGCAATCTTGCCTTCTTTGCCGGTCTTGTGGCAGAACCACCGGCGAACTCGAACTAACTCGGCAAGCTAGTACTGCGATGCGGGCGGCCGCGAGGCCGTCCGCATTTTTCTGGTGCGCCCGGCAGGG
>PLHP01000034.1 GCA_003138955.1 Acidobacteriaceae bacterium
CACTTCAGAGTAGCGAAATCAACAAGTCGCGCGGCTACTGTCTGGCAACCCGGAGATCCTGCTCAACTCAATCTCACGCTACTACAGGTTCTTGCACGGTGAACAGCAGCAAGCTTTCCTCGAAAACCTGCGTGAGAAGTCATCCTGAGAATGATTCGCCCCAGAGCCGATCGCTTGCGGCAGGACCCCTTGTCGTACGAAAGTCTGCGCCAGCAGATCCTGCGTCGCGACGGCGGGCGGTGTCAATCCTGTGGCGCGATGTCGAATCTTGAGGTGCACCACAAGGAATTCCGCAGCCATTCGGGAGCCAATTCAGAGAAAAACTTGATCACGCTGTGCACGGCGTGCCACGCCAGAGTACATCGCCGCTAAGGCCACAAAAGGATAGTGGCTGACACAGCGCCAGCGCAAGGGGCGGAGTCCACTGCAGTGAATCTGGCGAAAACAGTTCCACCCGCTTCTCTTTATTCTTGGTGCGGCAGTACCCGATGGAGATATTGGTACGGGAAACCGGGAGGGCTGGCCTGATCAAACACGAAGAATAAATTGCATCTGGACAATCCAGCTATGTCCGCGCTGCCCGCCACTGGTCAACCGTTTCCCACCAGATGAATTTGCTCCACTCCGTTACTGTCTGTTTCGCCCATTCGCGGTGCTCCCACCAGTTTTTCCCGAATTCAGCGGGGTCTTCCGAAGCAGCTACAGACCATTGATAACGCGGCAGAATTCGCTTGAATGTCGCTAATGCTCGGCGCGTATGGTAATCCGACGTGACTAGCAACACGCTGCGAGCGTCGTATTGTGAAACGCACTTGTCAACGTGTGCTGCCTCCTCAAACGTCGAGTCGCCCCGAATAGGACAAACGTGGACCTTTCCTGCGGCGGTACCAGAAATATGTGCTACGAATTCCTCAGCCAGCTGAGCCCGGACGAACCCGTAAACTTGAAGGTCGGTGTTCTCGTCAAGTAGGATTTGTTTTCCATAGCCTTGTTGAAATAAGCCGAGAGCTTTGCGAAGGCGGCCTCCATTATTCTTGGCCGCAACAACAACGATAATATCCTACGATGCCGGCGCATTCACTATAAGAAATCGAGCCGCGCCCCATAACCATAGCGCTCCAGTCGCAACTATACAAACCACGATTATCAGATATCTGAGCAAATCAATCGCCTACTGCAAAACAAGTCCTGACCGGTGCAGCCGGGGATTAGAGCCTTGTGCATGGACCTTATCTAGTGATTCTACCTGGAGCTGTGATGCGTTGGGGCGCTGCGGATGGTAGCACAAAAAACAACTCCCGCCCGCGAATCACGGCGTCGTTTGGCGGGATACCGGTTACGCACTCCAGCGCGCAGCGATTGGCGGCGGCGTAGACTCGTCCCTAGGTACATCCGCTGTGGCAGCCTGTCGTGGCACAGGACTGCCCGACAAGGCGCGGTTAAGGAGGTGGGCGCTGGGGTTGTAATCGGGGATCAGGTCTTTGAGGGTGAGCACGAGGCGGGGCAGGTCGCGGCGGGCGCAGATGTCGCGAAGCGCTTCGAGGTAGGATTCCATGCCGGCTGGTGGCACGCCGTTTCCGGCGAAGATCTTGATCTTCTCGTGGGGAGTGGGAAGCGTGTCTTCTTCCATGGAGTTGAGTTCCTCGTAAAGCTTCTCGCCGGGGCGTACGCCGGTGAACTCAATCGTGATGTCCTCATCGGGCCGAAGACCGGAGAGCAGGATGAGGTTTCTCGCCAAGTCGACGATCTTCACGGGCGTCCCCATGTCGAGGACGAAGATCTCACCCCCGTTCCCCATCGTCGAGGCCTGCAGGACGAGTTGCGAGGCTTCCGGGATGGTCATGAAATACCGGCGCATCTCGGGGTGGGTGACCTTGATGGGGCCACCGGCGGCGATCTGCTGCTTGAAGATGGGGATAACGCTACCGTTGGAGCCGAGTACGTTGCCGAAGCGCACGGCTACGTACTTGGTCCGTCCGTTTTGCAGGGCTAGAAGCAGCAGCTCGGCCACGCGTTTGGTGGCGCCCATGATGCTGGTGGGCCGCACTGCTTTATCAGAGGAGATCATGACGAAGTCTTCGACTCCGTGCTCCGCCGCCGCCATGGCCACGTTGTATGCCCCGAAGACGTTGTTCTCGATCGCTTCGAAGACGTGCGCCTCCATCATGGGGACGTGCTTGTAGGCAGCCGCGTGGTAGAGGATGGACGGGCGGTACTGTTCTAAGACTTCGGCGAGGCGCTGCTTGTTCTGAATGCTGCCGATCTCCGGATAAAAACGTACGCTGGAGAAAGACTGGCGCATTTCGCGCTCAAGGTGGAACAGGGCGGTTTCGGCGATCTCAAAGCCGACGATGGCGCGCGGGTTGAAGCGGGCAATCTGGCGGCAGAGTTCCGAGCCAATGGAGCCCGCAGCTCCGGTGACGAGGACAGTGTTGCCGATGAGTTTCGCGGAGATTTTGTCGTGCTCGAGGAGGGCGGTGGTGCGGCCTAGGAGATCTTCCACGGCAACCTCGCGGATCTGCCGCGCCAGCCCGTTCTCTTCGATCATCTCTCCCAGGCTTGGAACCGTCTTGCATGATACCCCCGCCTGGTGGCAGCATCGTAAGATTTGGGTCATCTGCACCCCTGATGCCGAAGGGATGGCGATCAAGACCATGTCAACTCTGCGGCGTGTCGCAATCTGAAGCAGGTCTGACCCACAGCCGAGGACCTTCGTTCCCTGAATCGAAAGGCCTTTTTTCTTCCGATCGTCGTCAATGAACCCGGCCACGTTGTACGGTAGTGCCGGGTTCTGGCGGATCTCGCACAACAGGAGTTCGCCTGCATCTCCGGCGCCATAAATCAGCGTCAGCTTCCGTTCTCCGGGCATGACCCGGTACTTGAGCGCGTCGACCATCATGTGGGCGAATACGCGAAGACCCCCGGTGAACACGAAACAGAGGAGCAGGTCCAGCAAGTAAATCGACCTTGGGAAACCGGTCGGGGAAATACATAGGATAACCGCCGCTCCGGCGACGGACCCGAGTAAATTGCCGGCAGCCAGATTCGTCAGCTCGTGCAGCGAGAGGAAGTGCCAGCCGCGGTGCAGATTCAGGAGTCTGAACACCAGACACTTCGTCACCACCCAAACACAGAGGGCGACACCGAGATGAACCAGGTAGCGGCCCGGAATGTTGAAATCGAACCGCAGCAGGAATGCCAGTATTCCTGCTGCGGCGAACACACAGAGTTGGGCCGGCAGCGCAATCCAGCGGCTCAATTCCGCCATCTTACTCAAGACACGTTGCGTGTAGAGCGCCATTTCCCGTTTGGACATAGTGTTGAGGTTTCTTAAGAACTGTCAGACGGATTCCGCCGTGGCTTGCTCCGGCTCGGCCGTGAGCGGCCCCGCTCCAGCCGCTGTGCGAACCTGATTGATCACGTACAACTGCTCTTCGAGGCTGAGGCAACTGGAACTGGGCAGGCAAATGCCGCGCCGGAAGAGGTCCGCAGCGACTTCTCCACCGTAATGGTCCGCCCCAGCGTAGAGCGGCTGTAGGTGCATCGGCTTCCACACCGGGCGGGACTCCACGTTCGCTTCGTCCAGCGCTTGAATGAGTTCGTCGCGCGAGCAGCCGAACTTCTGCTCTTCGATGAGGAAGCAACTCAGCCAATTTGTATGCAGGCCGTAGGGCGCCTGCGGCATGAGCGAGATACCAGGAAGGTCGGCGAAGGCATCGCGATAGCGGAACGCGATGGCCCGGCGCTGCTGGACACGAAGGTCCAGGACTTCGAGTTGCCCCCTTCCGATCCCTGCCAGCACATTGCTCATGCGGTAATTGTAGCCGAGTTCGGAGTGTTCGTACCAGAGAGCGACGTCGCGGGCCTGTTGGGACCAGTACCTCGCCTTCCCGATCCACGCAGAGTTGCGCGAGACCAGCATTCCACCGCCGGTGGTGGTGATGATCTTGTTTCCGTTGAAAGAGTAGACTCCGACGTCACCGAGTGTCCCGGCCGGCTTACCCTTATATAGCGTGCCGACCGCTTCGGCGGCATCTTCGATCACGGCGACTCCGTATTCCGCGCAGGCACGGAGGATTGGATCCATATCGGCGCTTTGGCCATAGAGGTGGACCACCACCAGTGCCTTGGGGAGGCGATTCACCGCCGCCCGCTCTCGCAGGGCGCAGGACAAAACATCGGGATCCAGGTTCCAGGTTGCCCGGTCGCTATCCACAAATACCGGCACGCCGCTTTGGTAGACAATGGCATTGGCGGCGGCGACGAACGTCAAGGTGGAACAGAAGATCTCATCTCCGCGCCCGACGCCCGCCAACCTCAGCGCTAGGTGCAGGCCAGCCGTTCCACTGGCCAGGGCTGTGGCCGGGAGGCCCACCCGCTCCGCAAACGCTTTCTCAAATGCCGCGATGTTCGGGCCAACCGTTGAGAGCCAGTTGGTGGCGAAGGCTTCACGGACGTAAGTTTGTTCGGTCCCGCCCATATGGGGGACGGATAAGAGTATGCGGTTCATTGAACGGTGGTCAGACTAATGGGCAGCACGAACCAGAGGTTTGGCTGGGACTCCAACAACGGTTGTCGAGGATTCTACTGACTTTGTGAGGCAGGCGCCGGCGCCGATGATGGCATCGTCTCCGATCCGCAGAGGAGATTCAGCCGTTCCGTTAATGATCACGGCTCCGGTTCCGATGTAAACGCGTGCGCCGATATGTACCCAGCCCGAGATGTGGACACCGGGGGCGAGCGTTGTGAAATCGCCTAGGACTGCATCATGGCCGATCGTGCAGTCCAGGTTGACGTGAACATGCCGACCGATCCGGATGTTGGTAGTAATGATGCTGCCAGCGCAGATGATACTTCCGTCGCCGATCTCGACCCATTCGGACATTTCGACACTAGGGTGGATGAGAGTCGCGCAGCGAAACCCGGCCTGCTCTGCTCGTCTGATCACTTCAACGCGGGCCGCTGGGGTGCCGATGGCGGCGACAACTTGCGCTTGCGGATGGCAAAGACGTGCTTCGGCCAAGCTCAAAACCGGTATACCGTTGAGGTGTTTCCCTGGGGGGATATGGGAATCGTCAATTAAGCAGCCGATCGTAATCGGTTTGGCTTCGGACGAGCACTTCTGAACGAGCCATGCTACTTCCCGTGCGAAACCACCCGCGCCATAAACCAATATTTCAGACATTGTCATAATCCCTTCGCGCCGGATTTCTCAGTTTCGGTCGCGTCGCCGGCCAGCGTCGGCATGTATTCGGGCATGGTTGCCGAGCCGATAGCGTTGATACCTTCCCGTCTTATTACCTTTACTAAGGTCAGCCACAGGATCTCTAGATCGAGCTTGATGCTACAGTTATCCACGTACCACACATCCAATTCAAACTTTTGCTCCCAAGTCAGTGCATTGCGGCCATTAACCTGCGCCCAGCCGGTTATGCCAGGCTTGACCTCGTGGCGCCGTCGCTGGAACGCGGTGTATCTGGGCAAGTATTCGGGGAGCAGCGGCCTCGGGCCGACCAAACTCATATCCCCCTTCAGTACGTTCCAGAGTTGCGGCAACTCATCGAGGCTCGTTCTGCGAAGGAACCTTCCCAGCGCCGTTAGCCTCTGTTCGTCGGCAAGCAATTTTCCAGTCTGATCGCGGACGTCGGTCATGGTGCGAAATTTGAGAAACGTGAAGACTTTCTCACGATGGCCGATGCGAAGCTGTCGAAACAGCACTGGCTTACCCATCCGCACTCGTATTAAGCCCGCAAACGCGAGCATGAGTGGCGAAAGGATTACCAGTCCGATGCCAGCCAGACTCCGATCAATTAGGTTCTTGAACATCGACAACCGCTGTTGCTGCCGCGAGCGAGGAGCCACGGGCGTTCACCAACTCCATCAATACATCCAAATAGCGCCCCGCGAGGGCACTTCGGCTTGCATTCGCAAGAACCCAGCGCCGCCCATTGGCAGCCATTGCGGCTTTGGTTTCGGGGTGATCGGCCAGGAACCGAATCGCTGAAGCAATGGCTTTGGCATTTTCGGGCTCAGCGAAAACTCCAGCCTTTGCCTGGTCGCATACCAGCGTGCGGGCGGCGCCGTCGATAGCGAGAAGGACTGGCCGCGCGCACGACATGTAGTCAAATACCTTGTTCGGGTACACGGTTCGAAAAGTGGGGTTATTCTGTAGAACCGCTGCTCCGACGTCACAGGCATTGACGATTTCGGGCATGCAGGCTTTTGGCCTGGAGCCATGGAACCGGATGTTTTCAAGGCCACGGCGCTCAGCTTTCTCCGTAAGGCTCTGTCGCTCTGGCCCGTCTCCGACGCAGGCGATGAGGATATCGGGCCTGTCCCGCAGTTCCGCTGCGGCATCGACGAGTTGATGGACGGCGTTGGCCCGGCCGTGAGCGCCGGCATACATGACGACAAATCGATCTCCCCAGCCAAGCTGCTTGCGTATCTCATTGTCACGTGGGCCGGGCCAGAAGGATTCGGTATCCGCTCCGTTCGGTACGAAACAGAACTTTGCAGACGCAGCCAAGGCTCGCCTTTCCATGTCAGTTTGAAATGCCGGCGTCAGCACATTGATTTTGCTTGCGCTTCGGCAGGCCCACTTTTCGAGCCCGTACAGGAGCTTCGTCAACAGCGAATCCGCTTTCAAGACTCCGGTGGTAATGGCGCTTTCCGGCCACAGATCGCGCACCTCGAAGATCCAGGGAACCGGGTGCCTGGAGACCCGAGCTGCGATCCAGCCAGGGATCGCAGCAACCAGAGGCGGTGAAGTGGCAATAACGATATCTGGGCGACGAGCGCGAAGCGCGGCCGTCGAGGCCGACAACGTGAAACCTAGAAAGGCCCACATGCGGTCCACGTAGCTCGTCGCATAGGTCGCTGGAACGTGGCAACGGTACACGAGCACCGCACCATCGTTTTCTTTGGAGACCCAGCGGCCATGGTACCGTTCCGGCGCCTTCCCAGAGGCGTAGTCGATAGTTCCAGCGATGACGGTGACTTCGTGGCCCTGTTCAGCCCATAGTCGCGCCATCTCGTTGAAGCGAGATCCGCCCGGTTGGCCGGGCATCAAGTAGTACTGATGGACAATCAGGATTCTCATGCAGGGACGGGCGCATGTGTTGACGAGCGAGGCTGGATGATGCCATCCGCATTGAGTTCAAACTCGACAACGCGGTCGCCGGCCGTGACAGACCAAGTCGAGGCTGTAACAGACACTGACGGGACGTGTGCGCCGAGAATCGAAACCATGGTGAGCGGAAGCCGTTCGGAGACCTCCACCGAGAGCGAGGGAACTGGAACCTTTTCGCCGTAGTATCGGGAGAGCCATCCGCGCGGAGGATCATCTTGGCCGGCGACGATTTCACTCGACAGCGGGCGGCCGGCGGCATTGAACACGCCCACATGGAAAGGACCGTCCGGCGTTTCCAGTTGAAGTGAAGTCTGCCCGTCCAGACCTGGGCGATACGGAAAATCGCCGCCGAGCCAATGGAGGCGGACGCGATGAGTGCCTGAACCTCCCATGCGATCCACCACGACCCAAAGCTCGTCCTTCAGGTAGAGCACGGAGCGCCGGTGAATGCAGTGACCGGGATGCCGTTGGTAGCCGTAGTGCTCGCCCTCACAAAGAGCCCAGTCAGCATTGTCTTCGAAGCGCGTTAGCTCGGCCCTGGTCCAATACAGGCACTTGAACTTCCGGTAATGAAGCATCTGGTCGCGGCCGTCCACCTGAACCGTGTTGTGACTTTCGGTACGAAGAAAATGGTCGTGCCATTCCTCCGGTCCGTTGTATAGGTAGCTGCCGGGGTCCACCAAAACGTTGTGGCCATGCCACCAGACGTCCAGGTGCAACATGTCGATCTGAGAGAAGCGATCCAGGATGGTTCCACATCGGAAGGCAGCGAAGTTCTCCGGCTGGCGGCCGCGCAAGACGTGATATCCGGTGTGCGAGAAGGAGACAGAGGTTCGGTTGACCTTGCGGAGCGGAAGGTCCAGCGCGGAGGGGCCACAGAACCACACTGCCATTTCGTCCCAAGGACCGCAATGAAACACCCTTTCCTGGCGAGTCATAATACTCGCCGCCTGGAGAGTAGGCCGGAAATCGGAGAAATCACAGCTAGAAAGCGGGAGGGGGAGAGCCCCGTCGTGTGCGCCGTAATTCGGGAGACGGCCGTCCGCCGGGTTCTGATGAGCGAGCAGGAAGTCCAGCGAGCGCTCGAGCGCACGAATCCAATCGGGTGGAATCGGGTCAGAATGAGACCTCGCGAAGCCGAGAGCCCATAAGTAGATCTGTATCGCGAAACGGTGGTAATTGTGCGACTGCTGAATGTAGGCGCCGTCAGGATAGACCTGATGGTTGGCCTCCTGCTCCAGCAATCGTCTCCCTTCTGCGACCCAGGCAGGAGCTGTTTCAACGTCAGGCAGGACGCGGCCGGCAATGTAGAGGGCCAGCGCTTCCGACAGGAGGTGGTTATTGTAGACGGAGTCGCGCGCGTACTCGATGTGCTGGGCGATATGTGCTCCGCAGGCGGAAATGTGTTTGCTGAGCTCTGTCTGAAGGTCCGCGGGAATCGTGCCGTGATGAGAGAACACATTAAGGCCAAACAGCCACGACATCAGGCGCAAGGCTATTTCCTGGCCGGAATTCCAGTGGATTCCTTGGCCACCTGGGTTACATTCCAAAAAGCCTCGCATCTGCGAGAAGAAAGCGGACGAAAGATCGGGCGCAGCTTCCGGGAAGAAAGCGGCGCCACGGGCCATGATATAAGCCTGCGGAAAACGAGCTGCTTCCCAACTGAGTTTGACATCGCCCACCCGCGTTTCGTCGGCAAGCACAGTCGACCAGTGGGCGTCGGCTCGCCACCGATTGTGGTTGAGGGGATTGCGGTGCCAGTCTATGGGATTGCCGAAATCAGCCATCCACTTGCCGAAGCAAAGAATACGGCCCCGAGTCGCTTCGGTGGCCTGGAATGCGAGGTCCGAGAGGCCTTCAGAAGCCATAAGCGGGCGAACTGCGTTCGCGACCGCTGAAGGTTCGGAAAAGATTGCACGGAAGGTTCCGTTGGTGTTGGTGTTGGTGTTGGTGTTGATAATTCTGGCAATCCCGCTTCGTCTCTTCAATTCCCACACGCTGCGGGCCAGAGTCTTCCTGGCCCCGAGCTCACGGCCCTCCTGCAAGAGCTCGCGCACCCCCAGTTCGGGGGAGCTGCGCTTGGCAGGAAGTTCCGCGGGGTTCGGAGAATTCCGGAGGACGTAGGCAGCGTTCGGCAAGGAAGCGCCATTAAAGGAGCCATCCAGGAAAATGGAAGCCCATGTTTCAATGGAGAGGACCTTCCAGACGACGTCAAACCAGCCAGGGGTACTCTGATGGGACAGCAGGTTTTCGATAGCCGTACTGTTCCAAAATCCACGCTGGCGCGCGCGCTTCGATAGCAGTACGTCGCGGAGGAAGCCGTAGTGCTGCTCCTTCATCCAGAACTCGACCGGAGTGTCAAAACCGACCTTGCGGCGAGTCAGGACACTCTGGGGGAGGATGTCCGACACCGCTTGGCGCAGGATCCACTTGCTAGCTCCACCGCGGAACTTCAGGTCGAAACCGGTCCGAAAAGCGAAGCGCACCAGGCGAGGGTCAGCGAGGGGTACGCGGGACTCCAGGCTCACGGCCATGCTCATCCGATCATCCTGGTGGAAGAGGCCGGTGAGATAGGTCTGGGCGTCCCAATGCATGACTTTGTCCGCCGGATCTGTCGCGGGGGAGCGGTTCACGGTTTCGTGGAACAACTGACGGCAGCGCTCCCGGCTGTAGAAGACCGGCGACTGGAACACCCGCGCCCAGGCTGCTTCGGGGACTTTTGCAAAGTTCTCGAAATAACTCTTTTCCCAATTCATCAGATTCCCGGCATTGCGCAGCAGGCGGTAAATCGTGTGTGTGTCGGAAAACTGGCGGCGGAGGTTGCCACCGACATCGGCCGCGCGATCATTGGGCTTGGCGTGGCCGCGGCGCCCGGTGAACCAGGACCGCATCACCTGAGAGGGCCGACCCAGAGCATAGCGGGCGTATCCACCAAAGATTTCGTCAGCACCCTGCCCTCCAAGGCAGACTTTCACCTGCCTGGCGGCGAGTTGGCTGACGTAGAACATGGGGAACATTGCCGCCCCGATCACCGGCTCGTCTTGGTGGTACATGAGGCGCGTCATGTCGTCCGGGAAGGAGGAGCCGTCCATGGTGATCAATTGCAACTCCAGCCCAAGCGCCCGGGCGGCAGTTTCCTGGTAGGGCCGCTCGTCGGTGATTCCCTGTCCCGTGAAGTGAACTCCGAAGCATACAGGTCTCTTACCACTGCGAAAGGCATAAGCAGCGATGGCGCTGGAGTCGATACCACCGCTGAAGAAAGACCCCACGGGAACATCGGACATCAATTGGTCTTTCACCACGTCACCTAGTTGAGCGCGAAGTTCCTCGATGAGTTGCTCCGGAGCTTTGCTGGAACGGGTGAAATCTCCGACTGACCAATAAGAGCGCAGCTTGGCGCCGTAGCGCCCAACTTCCAGGTACTCTCCGGCGCGGAGTTGGCGGATACCCCGGAAGAAGGTGCGCTCAAAAAGGGCAGAGTGGAAGTGAAGGTACTGATTGATGCCCTCAAGATCGGGGTCGCGTGGAACGTCCGGACAGAGGAGTAGAGCCTTGATTTCACTCGCGAAGACGATACGGCGGCCGTCGTCGTGATAGTAGACCTGTTTGACGCCGAGTGGGTCGCGGGCCAGGGTGAGGCGGTGCGAACGCGAGTTCCAGAAGGCGAATCCGAAGATACCGACCGCCTCGGTGAGCGCTTCGGGCCCAGACTCCTCCATGAGGTGGAGTAGGGTCTCGGTATCGGAGGGACCCCGGAAGCGATGGCCTCGGGCGAGAAGGCGCTCTCTGAAGGAGGCGTGGTTATAGAACTCGCCGTTGTAGGTAATCCAGCACGTACCGTCCTCGTTCGACATCGGCTGAGCACCTGTTGCGGATAGATCGACGATAGCGAGTCGTCTGTGACCGAAGCCGAGATTGTCCTTAACATGGAAGCCTTCGCCGTCCGGACCTCGATGAGCGAGGCTGCGAGTCATCCGGACGAGGAGATCCCTGTCGATCGGTCGATCAGGTTCAGCGTAGTGATATATGCCAGCGATGCCGCACATGGGCTTACACTTCTTCGGCGGAGGATTGTTCTTGAAAGGCTTTAACCGTAAAGGGAGAGCCTTCGCGTAAACTGCGCACAGCCATCAAGGATGCCCAGGTGACTCCGTACAGGTGATTCCACGGAATGGGTGCAGGGCCACCGGTCCGGCAGGCAGAGAAAAACACGGCAAATTCTTCCTGATGCCCCTTATCTCTCTTTGCCGGCCAACGTTTCTGCTTTCCATTGCGCCAAAGTTCCACATCCTGCCATCCATCGATAACGGCTGTCCGCCCACCTCCCAGAATTTCGATCCGTTCGGCGGGAAACACGCCATCTCCACCTGTCTGGTAAGAAATGGAAGAAATGCTACCATCTGCATGCCGGAGCGTAATGAACACCCGATCATCGCTGGTTTCAAGCCCGTTCTTGACGACTGACTCAGCATAAACCTTGATCGGTGGCGACCCTGCAATTGCAACACAGGTGTCAATGGCATGGCAGGCCTCGCCAACGATTCGGCCGCCGCCAACCTCTTCGTCTTGGGTCCAATGGTCGCCGGGAATATAGGGTGGCGAGAAGCGGTACGAAAGGCTCAGCGGACTAGCCCCTGCGAAGAATTCCTTTACGCGTTTAGTCGCTGGAGCAAATCTCCGGTTGAACCCGACAGTCAGCAACGGGCAGTGATCACCTAACTCTTCTATACAAGCAGCAATGCGCTCGAGCTCCTCTGCACGAATGCACAGAGGTTTTTCCACGAACACGTGCTTCCCAGCTCGGAGTGCCGCAATAACTAACTCAGCGTGTAAGTTGTGGCGGGTAGTAATAAATACTGCTGCGGTGTCCTTATCGTTCCAAATCTCGGCGGCGTCCGTAGTGGCAAACTCAAATCCGGTGCGGCACCCGGTGTCCTCCGCATGAAACCCCTTAGCACTACAGATTCCGCGCCAAGCAATGCCGTTCATTTTCATGAGCGCCGGCAGCATCACCAAACGGGCGAAGTTGCCAGCACCAATCAAGCTTACCCCGAGGGCGTCAGATCGAGAGTCGGCAGCTTGCAGGTCAATGCGCCTTTGAAGCTTCTCGGCCGAATGCGCATATTCGAGCAGGAGCCCGAAGAACGGCTCACGCCGGCTCGTAATAAGGTCGTAAGCTTCAGGCGCTTGATCGATAGGAAAGCGATGTGAGGTGAGCTTTTCGACAGGAAGCTTGCCTTGGCTCATCAGGTCAAGGCAAGCTTGCATGTTGCGTTGGGCTGTCCACCGAGCATAGCCAACTGGATAATCCACTCCTTTTTCTTCGTAAAGGGGATCCCCCCGCCCCGGACCGAGAGAAGAGGAAACCGTGAACTCAAGCTCCTTCTTAAAGAAGGGCGGCCGGGGCAACTGGAGCCCTACAACGCCCACTAGAACGATCCGGCCCTTCGGGCGGCAGACCTCAGCGGCGAACTCGATGGGTTCATTGCTTTCGGTGGCAGCCGCGAGGACAACAGCGTCGACTCCGAAGGAACCGCTGAATTCCTTAACGGCTTGCAGCGGGAACCCTGTGGCCACCGTGTCCGCACCCAGCGTTCGGGCTAGCTCGAGTTTAGCAGGATCAAGATCAATTCCGAACACGCGGCAGCCCTGGGCCTTGAGCAGGCAAACGCAGATCTGGCCGATGAGTCCGAGACCGACGACCACCACGGATTCACCAAGGCTCAGGTGGGCCAGCCGCACGCCTTGCAATCCGATAGACGCAATCGAAGTGTATGAGGCCTGTTCGAAGCTGACGTTATCCGGAATCAGGGCGCACAGATTGCGCCCGACGACAGAAATCGCCGAATGTGCCGCAGCCGCCGCAATGCGATCGCCCGGCTTGAACTCCTGGACTCCCGCGCCGCATTCCAGGACGATTCCCGCCGCCGAATAACCAAGAGGCATCGGGTCATCGAGTTTCGCGGATACTTGCGTGAACGTGGAGAGAATGCCCTCCTGCCTCATTTTCTGGAGAATTCGCTTGACGTCTTCGGGCCGCTGGCGCGCCTTAGCAATAAGACTCTTCCGGGCAAGATCGACCACATAACGTTCCGTCCCTGCCGAAATCGCCGAGGCCACCGTGGCCATTAATACGTGTCCAGGAACGACCAACGGAGCGGGAATCTCCTTGACTCTCGTCGCACCAGAACGAACCTCTTGAATAACCTGCCTCATTTCACAGCTTCAATCATCATGCCCATTCCATGATTTCCGAGAAACCTCTTGATGAACCAACGAGGCCAAAAGCTCTTTACGACAGTCAGTAGCGTTCCACGGTGCCTCTGTCCCACCGCACCCTGCAATAGATCGCCGAGACCTAGATTGATATCAATGACAACCGTTGAGAAATCGGCGAACATTTGCCAGGCCTCAGCCACAGTGAACGCTTTAGTTCCAGGGCTTTCAAGATGATGGGCATAAATATCAGCCAAGGATCGAAACGGGCGTCCAGCAAGCAGCCCATACCTCGCCCACAACATGTAGCCGACCAAACAGTGCCTGTGGTAGATCATCACGCGACCGATTCCACCGGGTCTGAGCACTCGGTGAACCTCCCGAATTGCTTGAGCAGTGTCAGGCGTGTGGTGCAGCACACCGTAGGAAAACACCAGATCGAACGAATTGTCAGCAAACGGCAATGCCTCAGCGTCCCCGACCCGCACGTCCGAAGAGAAGCGATAGAGGGCCAATCGAGCTGCTGTGAACTCAACCGCACGATCAGTGAGGTCAATGCCTGTCAGAGACCGAGGACCGGACTTCGCCCATTCAAGGTGATCGGCACCCATTCCCACCCCGATCTCCAGGACGTCCCTGCCTCGGCCTTCAGGAAACTTTGCAAAGGCCCGGAGATTAGGCTCAAGTTCATACCTCGCCTGTGCTTGCCGCTCCAATTGCTGCGGAAAGGTATCCCCCACGGCATACACTTCTCCGCACGACGAGCGGTTCCAAAATTCTTGTACCTGCGCCTTCAGTCCTTCTGGTTGCATGATGCTGAAATACCAAAGGGAGCCCCGGGGACTTTACCCGCCAACGCACAGAACCGCTCCATCATGGAGTCGTACGGCTTTTCACTGCGCCCAATACATGCCACCTCAAGACCCCGGCGACTGAGCCTTTGTCGCTTTGCCTCATCCTCGATAAGAACAAGCATCTGAAAAGCAGCTCGGATTTAGGTTGGGGACACGGTTGTCAGGGAACTGGCGCTGGGTTTGTCTTCTGGCCTGAGGGCATTCAGCCAGAATTTCGTGTACGCAGACACAGCCTCCTCGCTATTCACGTAAGGAGTGCCAGCACCCGAGACTAGACCGTACAAGCACTGATGAGCTAAAACCGTGGTGGATAAGGCGATTGTGGTGAGCGACGGATCCATGCCGCGTAACACGCCGCCTTTAACGCAGGCGTCCAGGTAATCAGTGATGGCCTGAAAGATCGGTGCAATCTGTTTGCGATAAACGATTTCCACGCGGGGACGCTGTTCCAACAGGCCAACATCCAAGAGCCTGATGAGTTCAGCCTGATAAGTCGCAACTTGCACGAGAAGTTCGATGAGCAGCGGAAAAACCACTTCAGGCTTGGCCCGCTGTGACAATGCATTCTGGAGTTCTTTCCCAAGGCACAGATGTCCTAAGCGCGATTGCAATGCCGCCCAAAACAATTCTTGTTTGCTGGAGAAATGTCTGAACAAAGACGCTTCATTTACACCCGCCAAGCGCGCAATCTTGCGCGTACTGGTTCCACTGAAGCCCTGACGAGCAAACAACTGAACTGCCGCCTCTAAGATACGTTCTGCTACTCCGTTCTTGTCGTGATGTCTCTGAGACGGATCCTTCATAACAATTAGGTCGGCGGAAGTTAAGCTGTGGCCACAGAAGAGAGCGCAACGGGAAACCGCACGGGATCGACGGGCACTACGTCGTGAGAGTCCAGTTCTAAGGCTACGCTTCGCATGATCAGGGGAAGCGTAAGCACCACTCGGAGGCTATTCTTCTTGCGGATCAAAACGCCTTGCATTCCCGCAAAGGGACCGGTGGTGATACAAGCTTTCTCCCCGACCACCAAGTAGCAATGAGGTTCGATTTTCCTCAAGGCAACCCCGCGTCGCAGTGCCTCGATTTCATCGTCGGGAAGCGGCGTAGGCTCCCGTCCGCTGCCGGCGATGGACAATACCCCCGGAACCTCAAGCACTCTCACGCGATCACGCCGTGCAATCCGCACGAAGATGTAGTTGGGAAACAACGGCAACTCGAGACTGACTTTGGAACCGTCTTTCCACCTTCTCTGGACGTGATACAGCGGCAGAAAGCGTTCGATCCGCCTTGCGTCGAAGTGTTCGGCGACCCTTTTCTCGTGTCGCGGGGTAGTGTAAGCAGCATACCACCGGGAGTCAAAGTCCTGAGCGTGCTCAAGATGTACTAATCGAGAATCCAATGACTTAATCTGCAACAACTTTCGCCTCCTTGGCCTAATAGAATGCTGAGTCTTCAGTGACGAAAGTATGCGAAATATTTGTCTGCCGACTTCGGGTACCGGGAAGTCCACCTGGCCAGAGCATGCCGTCCCGGGGAATAGAGTGGCTCGCGAATAAAGCGCGCTTCAACGCGAGCAAGCACTTGCTTTATGGGTTCACTATTTCGATGAATTGGATCCAGATTGAAGGCAAAGCTTCGCTTCTCTCACTTGGCGGAAAACTTTTCCACAGTTTGCTGCCGGCCCAACTTGAGGATAAAAGCAAGAAAGCCTCATGTCAAGTCGAAGATCGAAGTATTTATCGATAGATTGTAATCGCAAAGGCAGAGTCAGATCATTCACCGCGATCACCGAAAGCAAACACTGCGCTATCAAGAATTTAATTCTGCAAAGAACAGGTCCCTGCGTTTTTCACGCACAGCTAGGCCTCCGTCGGAAGTACGAGCGGAGATGATTGAGTTGGTGCGGCGTGCGCCGCGCCCGAAGCGAGCAACGATCGCGGAGCTCGGGATGGCGCGCTCGACGTTCTATCGTTGGCAGCGGCGATCATGCGATTGAGCTCGGCAATGTGCTGATCGATCAACTGCAGCCGCTCCAGTTGTAAGGCCAGCATTTCCCGGTGGATGGGCTGCGCTCTTCCCGTCAAAGCATCCACCAGTTGTTCCTCGGTGCATTGCAACCGCTCATCTCCCAACTGCGCCAATCGCTTGGGGTCGGTCTCTCCTCTGGCCAAGGCCTGTAGAATGCGCAGCCCACTGGCGCCCAGCAGATCGCTCACGACAATCGACAGCTTGATCCGCATCTCTTCCAGTAAACACTCCATCTGGTTCTGCAGGCGCACCCGGTCGCGCGTGAGCTGTAGCTTCATCCGGGTCATGCTGCGCCAGATGCGCTGCTCTCCGTCGGGCACAAAACTCAAAATCAACTCGTCGGCGATTAGCCGGCGCACCAGACGCTCAGCATCTTTGAAGTCATGCTTGCGTCCCCGCGGAGCACGGTTGGAGAATGCCTGGGCCAAGTGCAAATGCATATGAGGCTCCAGTTCCAACCACACCGAGCGCCAGTACTGGGCGCTCGATTCCATAACCGCTTCTTCCACTCCCTGTTCCTGTAACCAGATCGACAGTCGTCGCAACTCGCTCGGCATGGTGGCAAATCGCCGCCGCTCCGGCTTCTCTTCCGGCGTACTCGCATCGATGACAACCACCATCAGCACTTTCTTATGTACGTCAATCCCCGCCATCTTCATCGCTTCCTCCTGGCGTGGAAGCGGCAGAACGCGCGCAAAAAAGGTTACACACCGTCACGTGCTACCACCCCCGGGAGGGATGGCGCGACACAGATTGGTTCAAACGCGCGATCCCGGTCAAACTCATTGACGGCCTCACTTCATCCAGAGTGCTAACGACCTTTGCCGTCCAAGCTACATGGATCGTACACGCGCCGGCCCAACCCTGATTTTCATGTCAATAGGTGGGCCGCAGGCCCATGGGAACTCATTGCCGTTATCGCCAATCACCCCGCACATTAAAGCCATTGAATATTCTTTCTCTCCCAATCGGGACAGGGGCCCAAAGCCCGCACACGTTCCATCGCTGCAACATAGCGGCTGTCTTGGCGTGCGAATCTGGATAAAGTTCTAGCTGACGGCGCCCATTTTCGACCAACTCATGCAAGCGGCAAGAATTGGCGGCCACGACGGTCGCAAGTTCCCGAACTGTCTCCGGAGCGTTTCGCGGATCCACATAGAGCGCGGCTGCCCCACATGCCTCCCTAGACCAATCCGCGTCAGTAACGATAAGGGGTACCTCCATTTTCCACGCCTCTACAAAATTGTTACTGAAGCTCTCTAATAGACTAAAGGTGCACATCGCCTGGCAACAAGCGATCACCGTGGCGACATGGTCAGCTGGCACTGTGTCCGCCAGACTGCGCGCTGGCGGTTCGTGGCGTCCGTGTCGGAGCGGCTTGCAGCGCTTCCGCGAACAGCGCGTAGTTGTCATGGTCCAGGGTCGGAGAAGACATCCACTCGCTTAAGTATCGGCGACAGCTTTCCGACCAGATCGTATAAGTCAACTGGTCCATATCGACGCAGGTTTGCAACACAGCACTCCACAGGCTGACCTCGGCTAGAGGCATCTCCCATCCGGCGCGCTTCGCTTCGAGATTCACCCACGGAGTCTGGTCGCTGATCAACACCGGGCAACCCCCAGTCCAGGCCTCCAGGACAACGTGGCCGAAGTTCTCTCCCAGGGTAGGTAGCGCAAAAAAGTGGTAGCTCTCCATTATCCTGGTCACGCGCTCGTGTTGTACCGGACCTCGGAACGCAACTTTAACGGATAACGGCATCGCCATGATCTCCGCCTGGCAGCGCCTCCAGTAGCTTGCGTCTTCAATCGGGCCCCAAATGTCGAGTTCTACTTCACCGCGGAGTGTGCGCAGCAAAGACAACAAGTAGTGCAAGTTCTTCTTTTCCGAGATCCGGGACAGATAGACGAACTTGGCAGCTCCGGATTGCTTGCGCGGCTTTTGCAGTGGCGTCAGGTCGATCTGCCGGGGAGGAAGATCGCTGGCGATACGAATGCGCTGGCCATGCCCCAAGGCACGCTCGATGTCCGCCTTTTCGAACTCCGAGGTCGCTTGCCAGATTAGGTCGCGGTACAGGAGCCGAGGAGCGACGGCAAGGTACGCGTGCTTCTTCAGTCGCTTCAGGCCCAGTGCGCCCGGCGAGCACTCGCCCCGCGGGGCCAGCACCACCGGAATCGCAGGCAGCAGACCGGCGAGCCGCATTAGCAGTACTTTGATCGTGCCGAATGAGAAGAGACTGTTGAGGTAGATCAGATCCGGCTTTACCGCCGAAAACTGTCGGCGGATCGACCGCATGGTCATGCCCGCAGAATAAAAGACCTTGGCTTTGCCGACGTCGTTCCATTGCTCAATACGAATTTCGGTGTAAGGAGCGTCGTCGCGGGAGTCCCGATCGCGAGTGAAAATGAAGAACTTATACTCATCCATGCGGTCCACCATGTTTTCGATTGTGCGGAGCGGACCGCCAGACTTGAATCCCGGCAGATACACGTCCACGACCACAAAAATGCGAGGAGGCCATTCCAAGCTGCCATTGTGCGAAATGGAATGCGCGCTCATGTCAGGCGTTCTGATCTGCGAACAGCAGAGCGGTCAGCTGAGGGATCACACTTTCGCGCAGGTATTCGCGCTCCACCAGGCCGCGAAGCTCACTGGGTTCGTGAATCGGCAGATTACCGGAAAGGAAGTCGGCCAGCAAGGACACAAGGTCGTCTTCCCGGGCGGACCGCGCCAACCAACGTGGTTCCACCTGCAAGAGTATCTCGGGTATGGCGCCCACCGGAGTAGCCAAGACTGGCCGGCCCGCGGCGAGTGCTTCAATCGCAATCAGCCCGAAGCATTCCAAAGCCGCAGTCGGCAGCACGAACGCATCGCAAGCGCTGTACATTAATGGTAGCGTGGTATCCTCCACCCTGCCGAGAAAATGTGCACAGCCGTCGAGGTCAAGAGCGGCTGCGGTTTTCTTCAGCAACGGGCACAACGGGCCGTCGCCGCCGATCATTAGGCGAAAGTTCCAACCGGCATTGCGCAGTCGCGCTGTGGCGCGCAACAGGATGTCCAACCCCATGCGCCCGACCAGGCGCCGTAAGGTGAACAGCACGGGCACATCGTCGGGCCACCCGAGTTGGCGGCGCGCCGCGGCCTTGCTCTGGCCTGCGTCAAAGCCGTCGAGGGCCACCCAGCCCGGGATCACCTTAATGTTGGCGGTCACCCCCGGACCATGGATTTTTTCCAGCAAGCTGCGCGTATAACCCGAGTCGACCGAAACCGCGTCGGAGCGATCGAGACATTGGCGCTCCAGTCGCTTAAGGAGCGGCAAGCCAACCAAGCGTCGTGTCGAGTCCAACCACGATCCTCCGGACCAGTTCAGTGCCATTTCCATGGTAACGGGCGAGTGGACCGAAAAAACCTTGTGCGCAGCCGGATAAAACGCGCAAGCGGCGGAATACGACAACGGGGCGTGGCCGTGAATCGCGCTGACACTCGGCAGATGCCGCGAGAGCGTGCCGGCAATTGCCCTGCGTTGTGCCCACATTCGTCGTGGATCAAGAACATGCAGCTTCGGTGTCTGGTAGCGCAGCACATGGACCCCGCCGTCCACTTCATACTCGCGGCGGGTGCAGAGAATGTCCTGCACTAGCATCCAGACCTCTAAGCCCGTCGCAGCAAGGAACCGCGCCTCGTCATAGGGTAGGCGGTTGGCACCGGCGGGGTGATCCGGATGATATTGGCCAGCCGTTACCAGCACATTCCCACCAGCGGCAGAAACTGTTTCGCGAACTGACTGTGAACGTACGGCGCTCCCATGTTGCACAGAGGGACCCCAGAAATTGTTCGAACCACGAATCATCTACTAGCGCGACCCGCGTCCCGGCTGAGGCCTGTGCCACGAGCAAAGAAGGAGCGTTCGCGGGCAAGGGCAACCTTCGCAGGAGGGCGCCATCGCTCCACAATGAAGGTAAGCATCAGAATCAGGACACAATCGAGTACAACCTGGCGAAGTATGTACAGCAGGCCCGCAGTTGCCGGGTTCATTAGGGCGCTGATGATCAGAAATCCAGAGATCATCAGAAGTGCCTTCGACCTTTGGATGCTGCGAGTCAGTAGGATGTACTCGGCAATGATGAAAAACACTGTCAACACAAAGCCGAAGAGCATCGTCGCCCAAGGGCCACCTCGCGACCATCCATCCGCCAGTACCCCCCATTCCACACTGGTACTCGTGTTGACCGCATAGCCGTATCGGGTTGCAGGAGAGGCGAAAAGTCCCGCGTCGTAGCTGTCCTGGCGGGAAAAATCCGCTGGCGCAAAAATCTTAAACGAGAGCAGAACTTCATGAGCAAAGTCGTCGAAACCGCGATAGGGAATGGTTTCGGGCGTCAGAATGGCAGCCTCTAGGTTCGGCCAAACGACCATGCGGCCTGGGCCGTTCAGCAGTATGTCTTGATCAATGAGGTTCGATCTGTGGGCGAGACGGCTCCAAATGGCATTCGTTGTCTCAGCTGTCCGATCGAGGCTGAAGATGCTGAAATCGCCGCGGCCAGTTTCGCCGCGCACGGCCCCGAGCGCTCCCGAAATGGCGAAGATGGGTATACCTAAGAGCCCTACGAGGACAAGAGAGCGCACGCGCTTTCCTGCCTGCTGCCCGAGTGCGCGTCCGATCAGGTACAGCACTACGGGCATAAACGCCTGGCTTCGCCCCCCGAGGCTCAACGCTATGACGGCATTAATGGCCAACACGGGCATCCATAGGCGGTTGGTCCGGGGAAATTGGCGAAAATAGCGACCCATGAACAGCGGCATGAACCCCATAGACTGGTGGACCACCCTCACCCCATACGCCCACCATCCGGCATGCTCCACCGTTGCGGGCCAATAAGCCAACAACAGCACTGCACTCGCTACAAGATAAAACCCGAACCCTGGAGGCGCCTCCTCGGTAAGGCGCCACAGATCGCCGCGACTCAGGGCACGCACTGGCAGCAGACGCCAGAACCCGATGGCAGCCAGGGCGGCGAGCGGCACCAGTAGATTTGGCAGCACCGCTCGGTAAGGATTCTGGTACATATCGGGCGAGAACGCCGTCGAGTCGATCCCACCGACGTCAAAGACAGCAACAAAAGTTAGCCAGAAGCATTGCAGAGCATAGCCAGCAACGATCAATCGTGGCAAAAGCAATTCCCGCGCGAGATACATCATCGCCAGCACGATCAGGCTGCATACCCCGACGGATCCAATGCTCAGCAACATCATCGTGGCTCGGCCCGAACCGGTACCGACGGCGCCAATGGCGCAGCATAGGACGGTGAAGGTGCTGGCCATGAAGAACATGCGGTGGCGCTGTTCTTGCCGGTACTGCTCCGTGACCTGCAGATAACTCGAGCTCATGCTTGTAGCCGCAAATCAGGCAACCAGACGTACCAGAACCACGCGGGTATAAATTCCGCCTGTGCCGGCGCCGGTTTCGATCACATTGACGGTAGCGTACGCGGCGCGCACCGCCTGCCACAGCAACCAGCGCGCAGCCGACAGAAACCCCGTCGGCGCCGGGCCTACCTCGCGCAGCCCAGCCTCCGCAAACCCGGCCAAATTCGCCAGTTGAGCAATGCTGTAACGAGTATAGAACATCTCATGTGTCAAATCGCTGGCGTGCACATGGGTTCCCCATGGGCTGCTAGCGCTGGGCAATTTTAGCAAACAAATGCCGCCGGAACGGAGTACGCGCCGGATTTGACACAGGATTCTAAACCCGTCTTCCTTGGAGAAATGCTCGACCACATCAAAAGCAGATACCACCGACCAGTGCCGCTCCGGGGTACGTTCGAGGAAGCTCAGTAGGTCATCCTTTACGACCGTCAAACCGTCGGCCCGGGCATCTGCCAGCATCTCGTCGCTGAGATCGACCCCCAGTACCTCGCGGTAACCGTAAGCGAGTGCCAGCCGCATGAGGGCGCCCTGGCCGCAGCCGAGATCGAGCCAGCCTCCTTCCGCCGGGGTGGGCACCCAGCTACGCAAATAATAGCGGTAGGCGACAAGAAATCCGTTCAGTTCGGTTTCGGTGAGCGGGCGATGTGGGCCGGCACTGCTGGAAACATATTTCTGCAGCAGAAGATCGCGCAGGCTCGCTGCAGATGATGTCGCCCTGGAGTCCTTATTCACAAGATCCGTCGGCAGCGCGTTTGAGCGGCGGCGGAGAATTGCGCGACCGCGATTCATCTCCCGACAGCGCCTTTTCCAGGATACTCCTCATAGCGGGTTCATTGAGTGTGGCATTCCGTATGCAGCGTTGTCGCCCGTTCTCGGCGATTCTCAGTCGCCGGGGCTCATTCTCCAAAAGCTGCATGCACTTCTCCGCACACTCCTGCGCATCAGTCCAAAAAACCGCTTCCCGATCCTCCTCGTAGAGCGCCAGATGCTCCGCCGTGCGTTGGGCACAAAACAGGCCGCCTAGATAGGGAATCTCGCTGGACCGTTGCGTGTGCAGATCACGATTGCCTTTGGAGAGCAGTCCCAGACAGATCTTGGCGCATTGCACAGCTTTGGCGTAGTCTTCCTCTACTATTCCCGGACCTCGCCAGTATCGCCGCAGGAGCGGCCACTCCCCGGCTCTTTCCCAGCGGTCGCCACGAATGCTCAAGGGAACGCCTCGGGAAACTAATTCTGCCATGAACGGCCCGCGTTCCGGCATGTAGGTGCCGACAAAAACGACTTCGCCAACCCACGTTTGACGATCACGGGCGGTGATCGAGCGTGGCGCGTGCGCGACCTCGTCTGCTGTCCTGAAAACGAATAGCACATCCTGCGCGCCGCGATTCCTGGCTTCGCCTACATTGCACTCCCGTACGACAATGATGAGATCGTAGTACGGAACAGCCTGGAGATAAAGACGCCACTTGCGATGATCACGGGCGCCGAATGGGTCGTCGGCGTTGTAGTTGATGACTTTGCCGTATCGTCGCTTCAGTTCAATTACGAGTGGCGCCCCAACTAACTCACCGTGATTCACATGGACCAAATCGAAATCGATATGCGCGGGGATAGCATCGAGAAACTTTGCGTAAGCGAGTCTCTCGAGGAAAAGGCCGCCCGTCTCGAAAATCCATTTGCCAACCAATCTTCCACGAGGCAGGAGCGCATCGGTATCCAAAATGTGAACACTATGCCCAAGTCGCTGCAGGGCGAGCGCCCGATGCCGCGAGGTGCCACCGTTTGCACCGATGTAAAGAATTTTCAAGCTGTTCACGCTTCGTTGGACGATATCCTAGCACAGGGCGGAACTGGTGATTTTGTGGGCAATGATTGCGAGTTCACCTCCCTGAAGCGAAGAGCCGGGGCAGCCCGACTGAACTTCGGCGAAATTGTAAGGCAATGAATAACATTGGCCCGTGAAACCGCAAGATGCTGCTATGGCACGCAAGCCATCCGCGTCGATCAGGAACGGATGAACGTGCCCCCAGATGGAGTGACCCATCTCGCCTGTTCACGACATTGCGAAACGATTTTCATCTGGAGACCCTCCTAAGGGTGAAGTCGAGAGGTGGCGCGACGGTTTAGGTGCGGCCTAGCCGAGACCGGCNNCCGGCCCTTTCGTTTGCCGGTGCCTCAATAGCGTCACCATGCCTCGTTTCCACACCACCGCTTATCGAATTATAAGGTCAGTCCTCGTATGTGTGTCCGATTATCCGAATGGACCGAACCACTTTCCCTCGGGGCACAACGCGGGACTTGATTTCAGACTGTCGGCGAAAAGCGGGATGGGGCTACAATAACTCCCGTTGTTGAAGCAAAAAGGAAATTCCGGACGAAATCAGGACGCCGCAGAGCAGCGCCAAAGGAGCTCGCAAAGTATGAACTGGATTGAAGCAGCTGGAATCGCGCTGCGCCGCCCCCGCATGATCGCTAATCGCGCGCGTCTGATGCTCCAATATGGCCGGTTTCGTCGCCTCCGTAACGATTCGCTCTCTCGGCTCACCGGTGCCTCTATTGCCGAGGCCGATCACTTCTGCGGCGAAGTCGAGCACGATCGCGGCTTTACCGCAGACGTCCGCGGCCGATATCGCGAGCACGTACGTTACTTCCCGTTCCCGACTGATTTCATGGTCGCGCCCGACGGCAGCACCATGTTTTTTTCGTGCGTGGCGCTCTATGCGCTAACACGAATCGTGCGCCCAGAGAGAATTGTCGAGACAGGCGGTACGCCAGGCAAGTCTTCCTCCTTCATTCTGCGCGCGCTCGAGCGTAACGGCGCCGGCCATCTGTGGACGGTCGATCTTGCCCCTCCGTCCGCGGACGGACGGGAGCTGAATCCCTGCGAGGGTCACTCCTTTACTCCTCATGGACTGACTTCCGGGTGGGCAATTCCCAGCGCCCTGCTTGAACGCCATACCGTTGTGTCGGGCGACGCGAGAGAGAAACTGCCCCCGCTGCTTCAGTCGCTTGGCTCCATCGATATATTCATTCACGACAGCGATCATTCCCACGAACACATGATGTGGGAATTCGAGGTCGCTTTCCCTTACGTCAGACCGGGCGGTGTGATCTGGAGCGATGATATCCTGGGCAATTCCGCATGGCCCCACTTCTGTCGCTCGCACGGGCTTGAGCAATGCGACTTCACCAGCCAGGGCGCCGCGCGCAAGCGAGAATCCTCGTTTGGACGCTAGTAGACGCTATTATAGTCCAACGCGCATTATGTGATTCTCCTTTGAGAAACAGACGCTGAGGGGTCTCGAGCAGAACCCAAAAACAGGCTCTCGTTGGGCAGAACTGGCATGCGCGGGGAAGAAAGTTATGCAATAACGCTTACTCTCGCTTTATCCACCACCTCTATGAATTTATGGCCGGAGCTCTCATGAGGAAGAGGGGCGACACAGCAATAACTAAGGGGGACAAGGTAGCTATAGAGGTAAAGCGCTTCATCTCGGGCCACGCTCAAAGGATTTTGACCAACTCGCGTGAGGCAATCAAGAATGGAACCGCGCCTAGTTGGGCAAATGCTCTCAGTGCTTACCCGGGAAAAATACCGTTAGACGTGATTGCAAGGCGCCCTGATAGGCTACTACCGTGCGGTCGCCGTAATCGGTCCACGAAAAACCGGTTTCGACACGGACCCGTGCGCGTCGACCCATCTTACGACGCAGCGCCGGGTCAGTAGCAAGAAGCGCCAGCTTCGCCAGCGCTGCATCGGGGTCCCTTACAGGGACTAAGAAGCCTTCAACGCCGTCCGTAATGAGATCGGAAGCGCCCGTATTTGGAGTGGCGATTATTGGCAAACCCATTGCCATTGCCTGCGCCAGCACCAGAGCCAGACCCTCCTCAAGCGACAGCAGGCAGAACACATCCGCTTGGGCATAGTGCCTAGGCAGTTCGCGGCCCGGCACTGGCCCGATGAAGTTGACATGGGCGGCGGAAAGCAGCTTCGACATGCCCGGATCGGGCGCACCTACGATGGTGAGCGTCGCCTGTGGTAAGCGCCCAACGGCCTCGATCAGGTAGTGTACGCCCTTCCGCACCGACACCCTGCCGACATGAATCACCCGAAGCCCGCCCCCTAAGTGGGCTGGCTCGACCGGCCGAAAAAGGCGCAAGTCGACCCCGTACGGATTGACGATAAGACGCTCACGTGGGATGCCGCGTTCCACAAATGTGCGGGCCACGAATTCCGTCGGCACCGCGATAAAGTCAGCCGCCTGGTATTCGGCTAACTCACGCTCGATAGTTCGCGGATCAGGCACTTCCACGCGCATGCCGGTCAACTCGGCTTCTTCCCTGAGAATGTCGCGCTGCCACTCAATGTGGGCGGATCCGCGCTCGACGATCGTTACCATTCCCAATTCTCTGGCCCTGAACAATGAGTGCAGGCACTGGCTTGACCAGCCGACGAAGAGATTGGCTCCGGGCGCGAGACGCCGCGCCACGATACGATCGAATCGGTCAGAGAGGGTGAAATTCGGGGCGGCCGGCAACACTCCACGACGGTACAGACCAGACAGCAGACGATTCAGCGGTTCATGCGTCCATACCGAGTCCATGCACTCCGGCGGCAGCGAGAAGCGCTTGGCGGAAAACCGCGGGTACCCGGTATAGATCCCGTGCAGCATGCGCCGGGCGTGCAGTTCGCGCGCTAAGTCGAACGCATGGAAACGGCTGCCCACCGAGATATCGACGCTCGGGAGCGCCGGACACGAATGGACCTGAGGTGTCATTGCGGCTTGCGCGCCTCCAGGCAAATGCTGTAGCCCGGCCAATGCAGCAGGGGTGTGACAACCGGATCAAACAACGGTAACCACCTGAAAGGCAGAATCGCGGCCCAACCGACTAGGGGGTGTATGGCAGACAGTATCCGAAACACATAAGCGAGCTTCTGGCTGAGGAACCCGCTGCAGTACGTAATCCTGTCGGCCATGAGACCAGCGTGGCGGCAGAGCTCGACCAGTTCATCCTCCGTATACCCGCGGCGGACGTGGCCTCCATCCTCGACGGCGGAAAGTGGCCCGTCGTCGGGATTTGGGCCGATAGGGCGGTACCGCTTGTTTGGCGTCGTCAGCAGCAGCGATCCCCCAGATTTCAGACAGGCAGCCATGTCGGTCATGAGCTTTTTGTCGTCAAAGATGTGCTCGATGTTCTCCAGACAGATCACCACGTCAAATTGTTCTCGGAGGTCGGTGCGAGTATCAAGTTTGCGCACATCGAGTACTTGGAACCGCGCACCGGCAGCCTTGCACAGCCCAGCGCGCTCGGCGGCTACAAATTGATTGCGTTCGTCCCAGCTAAGCCCGAGCGCACGGTATCCCATGCGCGCAGCTCCGATCGAGAAGGCCCCGGATCCGCAACCCACGTCGAGCAGGGCGCCCGAGTGGCGCTGCAAACGGGGCTTCAACCAACGCCACCGGTCCCAGACCAGCGGGTCACCGGCAATCAGCGTTCCTGGGAAACCAAGCAAACGTACCAAAAGGCTCATAAGCCCGAAACTAGCTATTCTCCGTAACGCAACTCAACCACGATCTGCTCCAGTGCTCGAGTATCGTGGTACTTCGGCGTTGTCATGCTCCGACGCCGCATAGGGGTTATTCCTGGCCGGATGGTGACCAGTCGACAGAAGAGCCAGACGGAAGACAAAATCCATCAGTGCCACAGGTGCCGCCCAGAAAGATAAGCGACGCACCGTCGTCCACAAGCCCGTCATGGCTACCCTTAGATCCCCACGACGAACGAAAGCGGCCGCAGTCAGGAGGTCCGATGCCACCGTGCTACCCAGAAGCGCCTGCGCCATGAACCACCTGCGCGAGAAGGGCACAGACCGCGCAATCAGATTGCGAACAATATCGAGCGGTTGCTCGAAGCGGCGGGCGGAATTATAGCCGCGACCGGTGATGGAGTTTTCGTGAAACCTGTAATCGAGAATAGGGGATTCGCCCACGACACCTACGTCGAATTGAGTAACGATGCGAAACCAGAGGTCCGGCTCACCCGAGTAGTCCAGGCGCGCATCGAAAATGCCGCACCGATCCAATACGGAGGCGCGCAACATTACGGAGCTAGGCCCGCCGATTGGGTTAAAGGACGGCAGGGCCACTCGAACGTACTCTTCCGAGGATACAACGCGCGTAGCGATATGAGACACATCACAGAGGGTAACCACGCGTCCGGTATCGTCTATGCCCCGATAATAGCCGTAAACGAGTCCGCAAGTTGGCGCCTGTTGGGCCACAGCCAGCATGCGCTCAAGGGCATCGGGATGCAGGATATCGTCGGCGCATAGCAGCTTGATCCAGCTGACCCCAACCGCGTAACATCTCAGCATTGCACGATTGAAATTCTCGAACTGACCAAGACAGCGTCCATTCCATTGCAGGCAGATGCGCGGATCGTTCAGCCGTGCGACGATCTGCTGTTCGGGCCCGCATTCACTGCCATCGACGGTAACATAGGCCACCCAGTCGGTAACGGTTTGCGCCAGGCACGACCTCAGCGTTTCCTCGAGCGTCGCGGCGGCCTTGTATGCCGGAATAGCAATGCCCACCAACGGAGCGGGCGGGATGCCGTCAGCGGAAGCGCTTTTCGCGGTACGTAACGGAGTCGCCATATTGAAGGTCATGAACGCATTTCAAATCGACAACATCGACAGATTCCCTAATACTACGACAAAGCAGGTCTGACCACTTGCTGCAGCGCTGCGACCACGCCCTCCAGATCGTTGCGAAAGCCCCAGTCTGCAATCAGCGCGCGGGAGCGCTCTCCCATAGCACTACGCCGACCTTTGTCGGTCAACATAGCGGCAAGGCTACCAGCCAGCGCGTCGATATCGCCAGCCGGGAAAACATAACCGTTCTCGTCCGGCTTCACCAAGTCGGCAGCACACCCTACCTGGTTGCTGCAAATTACGGGCAACCCGAAGTTCATGGCCTCGTTTACTACCAAACCCCAGGGCTCCGTGCTCGAGGGCAGGACCAACACGTCGCCCACGCCAAAGTAACGAGGCAATTCCGTCTGGTTGCGAAACCCCGCGAAACAGACATTAGGAACCTGATGCTTGGCGCTGTAGTTCTCAAGATCGCCACGCAGCACGCCATCGCCCACGAACAGCAAGGCCGCCGGCCGGGTCCGCACCGCCTTTTCAAAGGCGCGGAGCAGGTCCATGGGTCGCTTCACCGGGGTCAGCTTGCCGCAGAAGAGTACGACCGGCAGATCCTGCGGTATCTGCAAATCGCGCTTCAAATCGTTCTTGGGCGGAAGAGCACGCGCGGTGGCCGCGAAGAAATCATTATCCACCGCCAAAGGTACAGCTAGAATGCGCTCGGCAGGCACCCCGTAGGCTCGATAAAAGTCCGCATTGTTTTTCCCGATCGCCAGGAACGCGGAAACATAGTGGAATAAATGAGATAGAATGACCTGCTTCAACCATCTCTTCCATCTTGGGAGCGGCGGGAGCAGGTTGGTATCGCCCCGCAGAAGCACTGGCACACGAGCCGAGAAGGCTGTCAGCATCACCATGCAGTTGGTCACGCTGGCCCAGCCGTGCACCCAGACAGCATCAAATTCGCCGCAACGAATGCGCTGTAATGCGGCCGGATTGATCAGCCCCCAGAAGCGGCCCGGATGCGGGCGGGGGCTCCAGTTTGGGAGAAACTCGGAGCGGAACCCATCCAACAGAGGAACGTCCCAGCGAACTTCGCGTCCGAAGCCTTCATCGTGGTAAGCCGTTACTCCCCAGTCGGAGCAGAAAAGTACAGTCAGGTCGAGACGCGGATCCGCCGCCAAGATGCGGAACATTGGCACCTGATATTGAATTACATGCGAGGCCAGCACCAGGAGACGATAGCGGCCGGTAGCAGATTCACCCACTGGAGTTCCCCGGGATCAGAGCGTCAGGCACTCGCAAGCATACCTTAGTTGCCGCCGGCAGTGCAGTTGCAAACGACAACCGCGAGCCAGGTCGTGGCTGGGGACGAAGGACGGCGAGGCTAAGATCGTGCTCGGCGTTCCGCGTATGGCACCGCTGATTCACTCGGTCGCGATACAACCATCGCTGTGGCACTCAGGTTTCGCGGAGGATATCAAGGATTTGTGGGAGCCGTGGATGCGGTTGGTGGACCGTCTGCTGGTGATTTTGCCCGCGTCCATTCCCGTAAGAAATGCGAAATACCAGTCTCCGTTTAGTCATAGCAAACGGGAAGTTCTGTTTCCAGCCTCTATTTCGAGAGGGCCCCGAACTTTGCATCGGTTTTTCGGGCCAGCTTATCACGTACTGCAATCAGGAGCTTCTTAAAAAGCTCTTCAATGCCTACGCGCCTGTATAAGACGGATGAATGAATCAACTCCAAATCCCAGGGAGGGGTGCTTGCTTCCTCTCTCAATACCGGGGAGTTGGCAAGTGCGTCTGGGGATGCATAAAGCAGAATATTTTGACGATACCACCAATTGATGTTCTGGTCCCGCCAGATCTTCGGCCGGATTGCATCCAAACGGACGTATTGGTGTTCCGCGAATAAGCCCTGCCAGTACGGAGGCCATTGCAGGTTCAGATGGTGTAAACCACCCTGCCCGGGTATTGCCGCTGAGAACACCACAACGGGCGCAAGAGATGTCAACCCGCGGATAAGATAGCGAGCACTTCTTTCGGGCAAGTGCTCAGCCACCTCTACGCAAATTGCCAAGTCGTACCTACGATCAACATTCAGCGGTCGAGTTAAATCTACTTTGGTAAAGTTTGTCGGATCGATCATCAATCGTGATTGATCGACGTAATCGCCATCAAATCCTCTTATTTCGATAATTCCATTTTCCTGAAATACCTTCAACCAAGTGCCCAATCCGCAGCCCACGTCGACAACGCTATGCGGTCGCACCAACGACACCATATGCGGTACTATGGCCCTCGCGGATTGGAGTGAGCCGGCTACCTGCCCCTCGAAGAATCTCTCGTCGTAAGTGTATTTCATACAATAACTTCTTCTCAGACCTGCAGTTGTCCCGAAGCGATCCTAGCGCGGTATCTTTCCCAGCCAAATTTGACTTTCGCTTTAAGAGTCTTTCGGTCTCCCGGCAAGAGCCACCCGAACCACGTGCCAGCCGTGACGACTGCGATGCTGACCGCACCCGAAAGTCCCCAACGCGCCATCATCGGTATCTTTGTTAACTGGTGCACGTACCATGTCGCCAACAAACTCATGGTCGCAAGAACCCCCATCGCGAGCCACACACGCGCGGCGAAACGTCCGTAGGGTTCAGTCGCGATCTTGCATGCGTCCGCAAGGACGAAGTGATAACACGCGATCGCCTCACCAAAAATCAAACCCGCGGGTACACCCACCAGGCCAATATGGCGAATCAAAAGCGCTGCAGCGGCTAGGCCGACCAAGTTTGCGACGAGGTACGAACCTGCCAAGTTCTTGTGCCGGTTGGTGGACATTCCAAACACCGCCGCCGCCGCCCACGGTGCTTGCAGCACAACATATGCGAGCAGAAACCGCAACAGGAGAACATCTGGGACGAGCTTACCGCGCGTCCAAACTGAGATTACCGAACCTCCCTCGAACCAGAGTGGCGCCGCTACCGCAATGCATCCGCAGGCACTGACCGCGATGGTTAATCGCAGCGCCAATCGTAGTCGCGCCTGCTCTCCTAACGCTTCCATCCGGGTTATATCTGTCCATGCTGCATTGCTGAATAGCGCAACGATCTGCTTTATCGAATTGGCGAGCGTGCGCGTAGTGACAAAGAGCGCTACCGCCGCACCGCCTAGGACCCCAGCCACGAGAAGATTCGCTCCCTGAAATCCCACTGCGACACCGAGCGTAATCAACCCAAAGAGCACGCTCGGCCGCATTTGCTGCTTGACAACGGAAAAGCTCGCTCCAGCAACACTGGGCAAGAGATCGGGATAACGCCGATGAACATCCCACAAGACAACAAGAAACGAGAGAAGCCAAACGCCAAGTTGTGCAGCCGCCACTCCCGGAGGACTCTTCCAAATCAGGACAGCTGCGATAGTGAACACCATACTGGCCAGACGATAAGCATTCGTGATCCACTGAGAGGTAGCGACTTGGCCAGTGGTGCGATAAACGGAGAATGCCACCGTTCCGGCAAGCGCCCACAGCACCTGCGCTCCCAATAGCACGATTACTAACGCCGCCACTTCGCGCGACGTGTGCACTAGGTTGAACCACCGCGTCAGCGGCGCCCAGCGCGCTACGGCAGAAATAAGCAGAGTCCCAAAGGTCGCCAGTGTCAGATAGAATGCCATCGCAGAGTGTTGTTGCCGGCGATACTCAGCAATATCACCCCTCGCAAATGCCTGGGTTAAACGATTGAGCACGTAGCTCTGCATACCCATATCCAAGTTCCCCAAGTATGCCACCAGAGCGTACATCGTCAACCACTCCCCGTACGCTCCCGGCGACCAAACCCGCAAGAAGATCGGAACTAATAGAAGATTGCTTATTATCACCAGTAGCTGTCCGAAGGACATAGCGATAAATGCATGGGCGAGTCGCTTAAGCATCGGTGAGAGATCACTGCGGGATGCATTCCCCAGCAAAGTGAACGATAACACAGGGACAGAGGGTGTCCCGGATTTAGTGTCCCCACCGGGGATGGTGGAAACCCCTCGCCTTCAGGCGAAGAAAGATTGGCGAAATGGCCGCCGGTTTTGCGGCCATGAGCCGAGCGGTTTCATCGAGTGGCTCTTTCAGTCGTCTTCCAGACGACAGCTGAGATGGTTAAGGCGATGACGACGACAGACCAGTGATCTTTTCAAAGATCAAGTGAACCCCTCGACTTCCAGTCGAGGGTCGTTCAGTTGAAAAATCTGAAAAGAGAACCGCCGTGAAGCGAAGCTATCACACCCTGGCGAACCGGGGGAAGGTGAACGAACGTCAACTGGCCGCCTATCTGACGAAGAACGGGCAACCGTTATTGCCCATGGTGGAGCTGATCGAGCAATCGCATCTGGCCATCAGGAACTGATTGACGTGGTGGGCCGCATTACCATTCAAACCGTGCTGGAGATGTCGGCGGCACAGGTAGCGGAGCCGCAGGAGCAAGGCAAACTGCGCGCCGGGGAGATGGTCTGGCATGGGAAGCAGGCGGGCAGGGTGTACCTGAAGGAGCGCAAGCTCAAGGTGCTGCGGCCGCGGCTGCGCCAGCGGTGAGCAGGCGTGGGCAAGGAGGTGGAGGTGCCGGCCTACGAGGCGATGCAGAACTGCGCTGGCATGGGCGCCCGCATGAGGTCATCCGTTGCCTTGATCAATTCGCGGTTGCAGGTGTGGATACCACCAATCGAGTCAAAGACACTAGTCAGCAGGAGCAAAATCTTCATCGGCCAAGCAGAGTTTTGTAGGGACTTGCCCTACGCTAGCTGAATTCTCCGGGTTTGACAAGCGAAACCGAGATCTCGCGAACGTCAGTTGCAAAAATTCAGTGTCAGTTGCCTTAGAAGGCTTCCTCCTGTTCAAACTCCTGATTCAGACCTCGACGTTCGTGGTACAATTTGCGAAAACTTCTAGCTGCACATATTTGGATCACTTGTCCGCAATGGGACGACAGTCCCTTCTCAACACATCAACGGGAGATGTGGTGTAGTCTGCGGACTGGTTGAGGAATATGAGGAATAGCTGATGGATTCAGGGATGATGCGCCGCGGTCGTGACATTCCGGCTGTCGAACAACTACCGACCGAGATTCAGTATCCAGCAGCTCCTGCCAGGAGTTATGCACCTCTACCGGCGGAGGGTTTTTTTCTCCGTGAGTACGGGAGAATTCTGAAAAAGAGAATGTGGGTGATCATCCCCACATGGCTAATCATTGCAACATTGGCCGCTGTCCACACTCTACGTATGACGCCGATTTATGACGCGACGGGAAGAATTGCTGTCAATCGCGAGAACTCACTGAATTTGGGTTTCAAAGACTCGGATCAGGGTACCATCGGGGATTATGACGATTATTTCATCACGCTGGAAACGCAAGTCGGGATCCTGCAGAGCGACGCCATAGCGTTTCAGGTGATCAAGAACCTGAAGCTAAACAATAACCCAGCGTTTGCAGGAGTTGCTGCCAAACCGCGTACCGAGCCGCCTTTGAACTCTCTGCAAGTGGATGCTCCCTTCGAATCATCGTTGCTCGATCGCTTTCGTAGTGGTCTCAAGCTAAGCCTGGTGCCCAGGACCCGGATCGTAGAGATCCATTACTCGCATCCAGATCCGCGACTTGCTGCGCAGATAGTCAACATGGTGATCAGCACTTATATCGAACAAAACTTCAAGACGAAGTTCGAATCCACAATGCAAACTTCGGAATGGCTGTCGCAGCAGCTTGCCGATTTGGCGCTGAAGGTCGAAACGTCCCAGGAAAAACTTGTCCGATACGAGAAGGAGCACAACATTCTCGGAATTGACGAAAAGCAGAACATCGTCACTTCCAAGCTCAATGAGTTAAACAAGGAACTAACGGACGCGGAAGGCGACAGAATCCAAAAAGAATCTGCATACAAGCTCGCATCTGCGGGAGATCCTGAGATTTTCGCGAAGGCGGAGTCCAGCATTGTCCTCAACCAACTGAGGACGCAGGAGAGCGATCTCAGGATGAAGTACGCTGAGGCCACTACCCAATTTGGTTCTTCGTATCCAAAGGTGATGCAGCTCGGCAACCAATTGAAGCAGGTGGAAGAATCGATTCAGGCGGAGGACAAGCGTATCGCCTCAAGGGTACAGAATGAGTACCTCTCTGCCCTTCAGCGCGAAAAATTGTTAAGTACCGCACTTGATGTCCAGAAGCAAGAAGCCAACCAGCTCAACGAGAGTGCCATTGAGTACAACCTTTTGAAGCGCGATGCCGAATCCAACCGGCAGTTATATGAAGGTTTGCTTCAGAAGCTCAAGGAGGCGGGCGTTTCTGCCGGACTCAGATCGAGCAATATCCGCATCGTGGACCTAGCCCGTGTTCCTACATCACCTTCGGCTCCGAACATCCCGCGGAACATCGTACTCGGTTTAGCACTCGGTTTGTTTGGAGGAGTCGGGCTCGCTTTCGTTTTGGAGCACCTCGACAACACCGTGAGGACGCCGGAAGAGGTGCAGATCATTTCCGCTCTGCCATCACTGGGAATCATCCCACTGAGCAAGAAACTGATCGCAAAGAACCGTAAGAATGGTCATCCGCGGTTGTCGTTGAGTTCGCGGTCTCCCGAGTCCGCTGATTCCCTAGGATTGATTGCTTTCGCTCGTCCCAGATCCGAATTGGCGGAGTCCTACCGTGCGCTGCGGACTTCCATTCTGCTTTCCTCGCTCGGCTCCCCACCCAAGGTAATTCTGGTAACCAGTGCTCTGCCGCAAGAGGGCAAGACGACGACAAGCATCAATTTGGCGATAGTACTTGCGCAGCGTGGCGGACGAGTCCTACTGGTGGACGCGGATCTCCGCCGGCCCGGTATTCACAAGGCACTTGGATTGCGAAACACTTCAGGACTGAGCACTTTGATGACAGGTGGCAACGGTTCCGAAGATGCCATCGTGTCAACCGAGATTCCCTACTTATTCGTGCTGACTGCCGGTCCTCCGCCTCCACAGCCCGCCGAGCTGCTGGGCTCGACTCTCATGAAGGACTACCTGGGACGATGGCGCGAGGAATTCGCCCACATAGTCATTGATACGCCGCCTGCACTCTCGGTGACAGATGCAGTATCTCTGTCGGTCGAAGCTGATTCAGTACTCGTGGTTGTCAGGTCAGGCCAGACGACGAAAGCAGCGCTTCGTCGGGTTCGGGATTTGCTGTCCCATGTAAATGCGAGAGTCACGGGGGTCCTCGTCAACGCCTTCGATCTTCACTCCGGCAGTAGCTACTACTACCAGTATGATTCGAAGCACTACGGCAGATATTACGAAGAAGATGACTCGCCCCGAAACGGAACTTCGGCCGCCGGCAAAGACTCGTAGCATGGATAATGGATATTTGTGGACAGCCGAGCTGCCGGGCTTAGAACCACACACTCATTGCAGTCCTGTGTAGGTCAGATGCGGATTGAATTGCGGTCCCAGCTCCGCGAGTTCTCTTTTGCAGTGGTTTGCTTGGTTTTGGTGGGGCTTTATCTGCACTTGGCTCTGCGCCCTTACCGAGCATCTCGTTGGGCAGCGATCCCAGACTTGTCGAATCTTCAGGAAGCAATCCGGCTGGAACCATCGAACGCTGAATATCGCGAACTGCTCGGCCGAAGTCTGGCATTGTCCGGCGCAAATCTCAATGATGCTATTGCTAGCTATCGGACAGCGGTGCATTTGAACCCCTATGTAGCGCGGTACTGGCTGGATTTAGCAGGTGCCTATCAGGTGGCTGGCCACACCAGCGAGCAGGAACAGAGTGTCGAACAGGCTGTGGAAGCCGACCCAACGACGCCGCATGTTGCCTGGGAGGCCGCAAACTTTTTCTTGGTTCAGGGTGATCAGGAAAGGGCACTTCGTAATTTTCGCGTTGTTCTCGCAAACGACCCGGAGGCGGTTGACTCTGCTCTCCAGCTCTGCTGGCGTGCAACCGGAGACGCGAATCGGATTCTTGATCGGGCGCTGCCGCGAAGACCGGATCTGTACCTTTCGTTTCTGCGTTTGCTTGTCTCCAAACAGGAAGTAGCCGCCGCGGAAAACGTCTGGAACCATCTGATCGCATTAAACCAGGAGTTTTCGACGAAGCTTGCATTTCCCTATTTTCGGTTTCTCATCGCGAAGCAGGAAGTAGCAGCCGCACAAACTGCCTGGCAGCAACTGGCCGTCCTCGATCCGTCCCTTCAGCCCTACCTTCCCTCCCGGGAGAACTTGATCGTAAACGGGGGATTCGAGGAGAACTTGCTGAACGGTGGATTTGACTGGTGGTACGAATCGAAACCCCATGTGATCCTGGCCATCGATACCAGTGAGTTCCACAGCGGAACACGATCGCTCTCCGTCACCTTCGACGGGCAAAGTGCCTCGGAAGAAGGAATCTCTCAGTTCATCCCAGTAAAACCAAACACCGACTACGAGTTTAGTGCGGAATACAGGACGGAAGAACTGGAGACTGCCAGCGGTCCGCGGTTTGCGATCGTGGATGCTTACACCAATGCTTCCTACGTTCTCACCGATGATTTACTAGGCACCAATCCCTGGCGTCTGCAAAAAGCACGATTCCAAACCGGCCCGAACACCACTCTAGTATTGTTGAAAATTGTCCGCCAGCCTGCGAACCCTCTGATCCGGGGCAAGCTTTGGATCGACGATCTCAGGCTAGTGGAGAAATAGCATAAGGACCGAATGCTGAACATATCATCGTATGCGATTGTCGATACGACTGATTCTATTGATCTGGAGCGCCAGCTCGTTCGTCCGTCAGGGATCCTGCAATGGGTCCTTGTCCTCGGTCTGTGCGTCCTTCTGATTTTTGCGGTGTTGGCGTTCGGTGCGGTCGATGAGTGGTCGACTTTCACCTTCGAGGCCGGTGCGGCAGTTCTATTCCTTGTTTGGGCGGGAAAGCAGCTTGTTTCCAAGGAACTGAAGCTCTCGCAGAATCCTCTCTACCTGCCGGCATTTCTCTTCTTCGGGCTCATCCTCGCGCAGGTTGCGCTGCGCAGGTCTGCCTACAGGTACGTGACTGAATACGAAGCACTGCAATACGTCTCCTATGGGATTGTGCTGCTGATTGGAGCGGAATGCGTCAGAGAGGAAGGTGCTCGCAAAATATTCGCTCTCGTAATGATTGTTTTCGGGGCCGGTTACGCCTTTTTTGCGCTCGCCCAGGAGCTGACCTCCAACGGCAAAATTTTCTGGGTCCATAGTCCAAAGTTCGGTGGCTCGATCTATGGAAGTTACGTCAACCACGACCACTATGCCGGCCTGATGGAGATGCTGGTACCGATTCCCTTTGTGCTCAGCATGGGTCACCTGCTGAAGGGCGGAAAGCGAGTCCTGGTCGGCTCTTGCGCCGTATTGATGGCCGGCACGATTTTCCTTTCCGGCTCGCGCGGAGGAATGCTTGCTTTCGTTCTCGAAATGGTGCTGTTCGCAGCACTGACTCTCGGGAAGAGGCGAAGCCCCCGCATAGCGCTGGGATCAATGGCAGTGTGCGTTTTTATCCTGACTCTGCTGATTTTCGTAGGCAAAGGGCAGGAGGTGCTGGGACGTCTCGGAGATCTGAGCCCTGGCGCGCGTGTGGAGATGACCAAAGACAGCCTAAAAATGTTCTCCAGACGTCCGGTGTTCGGGTGGGGCTTGGGAACCTTCCCCACGGTCTATCCGAGTTACCGCAGCTTCTATACGAACCTGTTCGTAAATGAAGCGCATAACGACTATGCGCAGCTGCTGGTCGAGACCGGCTTGCTCGGCTTCGGGCTGATGCTGTGGTTTCTCGTGCGCCTGTACCGATACGGATTACCGACCTCTCACCGCTGGGAATTCCACTGGGATAGGGCGGTCTCCCTCGCCGCTGTGCTGGGGTGTACGGGAATTCTGCTCCATAGCTTCGTGGATTTCAATTTGCAGATCCCGGCGAATGCTGCGCTGTTTTATGTGCTTTGCGGGTTGGCTGCTTCCAGGCCTTTGGCTGAGTCATCCAAGCCCAGGCGGTCTCGAGCCACCGGGAATGAAGGAACTGGAAGCGGTCGCACTCGGTCTGACAATGGCGAATCGTTGGCGCGGCCGACATAATTGAATCCAGCATCAACGTATTTGGAAGGACTATAGTGAAGCTGGGCCGTATCGATGGTTCAACGGACAAACCTGTGGTTGGAAAGTACGCGACGGAAAAAACAGGGCCGTGCTAAACTAGGCCAAACTTGCGGCGTAACGAACAAAGACTTCAGGAGGAGAAAATGTCGCTGAAACACCTCGCCATCGGGGCTCTGGTGGCAGCTTGCATCTTCGTGGCCCAGGCGCAAGAGCAAGAGAAAGAACAAAAGAACGAATTGTCGGGGATCATTGGGCGCACCTTCACCAGCGATCAGAGCATCCAAGGCGCGCCCGCTTATGATCCGGACCTGCGCTTCAGCAACGGATTGACCTTCGAAATAAATTATGCCCGGCGCCTGATGGGTATGGGTAGAGGCTTCTTCTCCCTCACCCTGGAGGTCCCGTTCGTAGTGAACCCCGACCAGAATTTGCACGCCGCGCCACCCAACAGAATACCGGAAAAGTACGCATCCTTTTTCGTGACTCCCGCAGTACGGTTGAACGCCTTTCCCGATCATGGAGTTTCTCCTTGGGTCAGTTTTGGTAGCGGGTTCGGCCATTTCGCAGCGAGCTCTACTTTGCTCTTCGGAGGCAATAACCCGGGCACAACAGGGACAAACACCGGCGTAATCCAAGCAGGCCTCGGACTCGATGTGAAGATCTTCCATCGATTCAGCCTGCGCGGTGAAGGTCGAGACTTCTGGTCGGGTGTGCCGCAACTCAATGTGTACACGGGCAAGAGCCGCCAACACAATATTTTCGCCGGCCTCGGCATTGTCTGGCACTTCTGAACGGAAGCGTATACCCGGATTTCCAGCGGACCGCATTGCGTTCTCTGCCCGAAATGAATGGCCCTCTACAACAACACGAGGTTGACGGGCAGACAGCGTCGTACCCTAGGCCACACAGCCGTCTCGCCAATTAAGAGTTGATTTTTCTTTTTTCCTTTAATGGAAAACTGCACCGGGGATCGGTGGAATTCTCAGCGCAGTTAAGACGCGCACGAAACCCACTCTCTAGGGGTTGAGGGGACCCACCATGGTTTATCGGGCTACTGCGCTGGACTCACCGGTGCCGCGTTCTGGACTAACACAAATGCTGCCCCACCGACAATAGCGGCCCCGGCAATTGCAATCGCCACGGGAGAGCTAAGGGCCCCACCCGCCGCGCCAGGAGCGGCTCCAGCTGCTCTTTTCTTTTTCTTTTTCTTATTTTCGTCCTGCGGCTGCGACTCGTCTCGAGTGGTCTGCTGACCTTGTGCCAGTGTGCTGGTCCCGGTGTCATCGCTGATGGTCAGGTCGCCCGTTCGCGCCGCGATCTCGACCGTACCATCCACGTCTCTGACTTCAAATTCGGTCCAAACGCTAGCGGCCGGTGACACGGTGACGTCGCCAGCGCGAGTCGCCAGCAATTTCGAGGTCGATATGGTTACGCGTCCGTGCTCCAACTCGACGATGTTGCCTTGATACTTAACCAGCGAGTCGTTCAGAACCAAGACGATGGAGCCTGCAGCGTTGATGTTGGCAGCCGAGTCCGCGGTGGTCTGTACCAAGTCGCCCGAAAAGATAGCCGACGACCTTGCGATGCTGTCGCCATTGAGCAATGAGGTTCCATGGCTGTAGAGCATGGCAGCAGGCTGGTCCGCAGCAAACAAGGCAGCCGGAAAAATCACGACCATCATGCAGCTCAGGATCTTCAAGTATAGAGCCCTGATCATGGCAACACTTCCATCCTTCGGAGATTGACCTTGAGTGATGGTAATCCGAAAGGGCCTCTTCCGTCAATCGCTAGTCTTTTCGGGTGGTGTCCTAATAGGACACTACCTCTTTTCGGGTAGTGGTGTGTGTTTTCGGCAAGCCTGCGCAACCGAGGGTAGTTCTTCCATCAAAGGCGATCCGTGACTCAAGGACCATCATCCGCAACGCCGCGTGTACTTCGAAAGAAGGAAATCCATGTCATCTCCGACGCCATAGCCAAACTCATGGCTGATGGTCCGCACACGATCTAACCTGGCGACAAGATCGTGGCGGCGGTCGACGGATAGTGCATTGGCGAACTTGAGGGTCTGCTCGAACATACGCACCAGTGCATCGAAGTATCCCTCATCATCATTGCAAACGTCGCTGCAGAACCCAGCGGCCCGCTCGCAGTAGAAAACCATCAACTCTGCCAGTCCTTCGGGATCGCCAACTGCCTTCTTGTAATCAGAGATGGCCCGCTTGGCTTGGGAGACAGAAATGTCCTGCTTCCGAAACAGGTCAGGCCAAAGCCACCGGTCAATACTTTTCTTGTACGGCTCCAGCACGTCCTCGCCCAAGCCAAAGCGGGCATGAAGAAACGTCTGATTATCCTTGTGCGCAGTGTAGAGACTCTGAATCAAGCCCAGCAATGCTGCCCGGTCAAAATCCGCGAGTTTTGCTTTGATATCGGTCCACGTGGGTTGCGATTTTGACTGACGTCTGGTCATACGCATCCTCGATTCTACCCATGCGAGCCCACCGGCGTGGCTCCGACCCAACTCGTCTGCTTCAGAAGCGGTAGCCTTCCGCCACCCAGTAATGCCAGTCGCCGATGGCTTCGGCGGTCGACTCGTCCGCATCCACCGCGGCCAGTTGAGAGAGAGGAACTGCCAGGTTCCGGCCCTGCCAGCGAATCAGCACGAGCATATCGCTGGTACACGCATCTTCGGGCGCCAGGCGTCGGACTTCGACGACCTCTCCCTTTCTGAGTGGCGAGACGACCTTGGCAGCGAGGCACTTGGCTTGGAAGGGGAACCTCATTTTGTTTTCCAGGTAGTAATACCAGCCCAGAGCCTGCTCTTCCATAAGTGTCCACGATGACTTCGTTGTGGATTCGGTCTTCGCGGAGGGGCTCTTTATTGGGCTTTGCCATGACTCTCCAGCGAACCGCCGCTAGGGCTGAAGGAGTTGCCGGATGCGGGAGAAGCGCAACAGTTCCTCTGCGGCTCGGACGGGGTTCGCCGGCCAAGGTTCTTCCTCTTCTTCATCCGCATCATCCATTATTCCCGGCTCCAACGGAGCCAAAAACTTCGTCTGCTCCAGGTGGTTGAGATACTCGCGGATTTCGCCGGGTGCAAACAGCCGCCGGATTGCGGTGACAAACGCCGGCAACTCTGCGGCGAAGTCGGGATCCTGCTCCGATGCCGTCACGAAAGTGAACAGCTTCTCGCCGATCAGATAGTCCAGGGCGTTTTTCAACCCGAAGCGCTCACGGATATCTTCGGTCGCCGCACACTGTTCGATCCAGATCTTGTGGCATTCCGTGGACGGGCTGGTCATGATCGAATCCTTTCCCAGAATACGGCGCACCGAGGTGCGCCCGATATGGAGCGCGCGATCTCGCCTTACTGACGCCATGGCGATAAAGTTCCCGCACCGGGCCGGCTTTTCGCGCCGCGGTACGCGGCCGCCCCAGGCGCTTCCCATTCTGCCGGGCATGAGCCAATCCGGCGCGAACCCGCTCGCGCAGGATCTCGCGCTCGAACTCGGCGAATACGGCCAGCAGACCGGCCATGGCTCGCCCGATGGGCGTCGTTAGATCCAGCGCTTCGGTCAGCGATACGAACCCGACCCCGAGATGGCTGAGTTCCTGGAGCGTCGCCACCAGGTCGGCCACCGATCGGCCCCAGCGGTCCAGGCGCCACACCAGCACCACGTCGATTTCGCGGCGGCGCGCCGCATCCAACATCCAACACTTTCTCGCGCAGCTCACGCTGGGATGCTCCGGAACGACCTCCCTCACCTGCACCACAATGCTCCAGCCTCGCCGTGCTGCGTACTCCCGCATGGCCCGACTCTACCATTCGAACCGCTTCCTGCTTGAACTCGAGCGTGTATTGCGCTCGTGTCGCCTTTGTCATCTCCGTCTCCTTGCTCTATTGAATCACTCAGCAAGGAATACGTTTTGCGCGGGCAAGGTCACAGTGTCACAGAGCATACCTAGATGCTGTCGAAGGCGCATTTGGCATGGACTGCGATTACGCGATGCTCCAGAAAATCTATGGTTCTCCGTCTATCGAAGAACAGCACCGCCATTCTCCTGGTTGCTGCATCGGTTGCGACATGAAAGTTGTGAGTGGCAATCCCGATCCCAAGCACGTGAGTACCAGCTACGTAGAACGCCACAACCTGACCCTGCGAATGAGCATGAGGCGCTTTACTCGCCTGACAAATGCATTTTTCCAAGAAAATTCAGAATCACGCGGCTATGGTGGCGATCCACGCAGTACATTACAACTTTGCCAGAATCCACAAGTCGTTGAGGATCACCCCCAGCATGGCCGCTGGCTTGTCCGATCACGTCTGGGTCGCTTGAGGAAATTGTGCTTCTGGCAGGATAGAATTGCCGCTCTTTATTCCATCGGTTTAGTCTCGGTATGACAGAGCGTCACAAACTCGAAGAAATCCCTTTTGTTTTGGTCTCCCACCTCCCACATGCACCACGCACCATTCGTGAAACCATGCCTTGCTGGGCCAATGCTTTCGATAATCATGTCAGGGCCGCCGGTTTTCAATCGAACAACGTCTCCGGCCTTAAACTCGTAGTTCATTTTCAAATTCTCTTGTGGTTTGCCCCGATAGCAATCAAAAGAGTTAATCTTGTTACGATTTCAGGAATAGTTGGCAGACTAGCGGCTAGATCGAAACTGAGACACTACCTAAAGAGGTTAATTAGCGAATGTTTGACGTGGGGAAGTTCCGGCCAATCACCGGTACGTCTGGGAGCCTGAGTCACACGACGACGGTCAGGCTCAGGGTGCTCGGACCGTAGGCTTGACGTATAGGAAAAACAAAAGTCATTTTCGGCAGAGGAACAGGATTCATCCGCCCTTGAACACCTCTGAATTTCTGAGGAGTGCCCCATGGCGATTCATATTTTATGACACCCCTCGGCTGGGGTTGGGCACAGTTCGTTTGGGGCTATGCTCTGGTTGCCCTGCATGCGACAAGCACCCATCACGTGCCCTGGTACGCCGTCCCGCCGATGATGAGGAGAACGCACGCTTGATTGTTTCCCGCATTGTCCTCGATGCGCTCAAGGATCTCAAGATGGCATATCCCCAGTAAAATAGAAACCGGGAGCTGAGTGATCCTCGGCGACTCCCGGCTTCGGCTACTTGGGGCCTGGAGGCCACTACGGCGGTATGTCGATGGTAATGACAACCTCACCGAAGCGAAGTGTTATTATCAGCTTCTCGAGAGAGCGCTTCCACCTAATCGACATAGCGCAATCTTCTCTCCGTTAGGATCGCCCCGACTCTGACCAAGTCGGGGCTTTCTGCTTTTGCACAGAACCGGCGTCGGATAATCAAAACAGCCCACTACCTCTTTTCACTGGGTGTGAGGGCCTGCCGCGACTGAACCTGCCCAGACTGGACAATGAGGCAGGACAGCACGGCTGTCGGCAAGTCGGCGCTGATCGGGTAGGAGGCGAGG
>PLHP01000372.1 GCA_003138955.1 Acidobacteriaceae bacterium
TCCGCATGACGCACTACACTAGTTTGCAGCCATTTCAGGTTCCCCTGTGTACCCCAGTGCCCCCTGTAGTAGAGAATTAGAAGCTCGAGCCACAGGGTACACAGCAGAAAGCCAATTGCCATTCCCGATTCCAGCCCTCCGATAACTCTCCCACCCTCCGCCAGATGCGTTACTCTGCGAAGGATGCGTCTGCTGCGCTTCTTCCGCCCATCGCACCAGCACACCGTCTTTTCGGCGACGCTGCTGCTGATGACGACCATCACGCTCTCGCGCGTGATCGGATACATCCGCGAGGCCTACATCGCCTACGCCTTCGGCGCCGGACAGCAGACCGACGCCTACGTCGCCGCCTTCACCCTGCCCGACTGGCTCAACTACATCGTTGCGGGCGGCACCGCTTCGATCACGTTCATCTCCATCTACACCCGGTTTCTGGCGGAAAAGCGCGAGCAGGATGCCCGGAAAACTTTCTCCATCATCATTACGGTCATGACCACGGTGCTGATCGCCGGCACCATCCTCGCCGAGATCTTCACGCCCCAGTTCGCCGGCTGGATGTTCCACGGCTTCACGCCGCAGCAGATGCAGCTATGCGTTCATCTCACCCGCATCCTCCTGCCCGCGCAGATCTTCTTCTATGTCGGAGGAGTCGTTTCGGCGGTCTTGCTCTCGCACCGTTTGTTCCTGCTGCCCGCATTCGGGCCACTCATCTACAACGTGTTCATCATCGCCGGTGGAGTTGTCGCCGGGCGCCAGATGGGCATCGCGTCCCTTGCCTTCGGCGCGCTCGCCGGCAGCATTGCCGGACCATTTCTGATCAACGCTCTCGGAGCAGCCAAAATCGGCACTGGCTACCGTCCCTCCTTCGACGTGAAGAATCCGGCGTTCCGCGAGTGGGTGCGCCTCTCCATCCCGCTGATGCTGGGCGTCTCGCTCGTCACCGCCGACGACTGGATCCTCCGCTACTTCGCCTCCAGCGGAATCGGCGACATCGCCCGCCTGAACTACGCCAAGCGTCTCTTCGCCGTTCCCATCGCGATTCTCGGACAAGCCGTAGGCCAGGCATCGCTCCCCTTTTTTTCGCGCCTCTTCGGAGAAAACAAATTCGAGGAATTCGCCGCCACAGTGAATGCTTCCGTCTATCGCATCACCGCTGCCTCGCTGCTGATCACCGGCTGGATGATGGCCATTGCCCTCCCCCTCATCGATCTCGTCTACCGCCGCGGCCACTTCACCTTCGCCGATTCCGAATCCACCGCCCTCTACTTTTTCGTGTTTTCACTCTCGCTGGCATTGTGGTCCTGTCAGGCGCTGTACGCGCGTGCGTTTTACGCCTCCAGCAATACGCTGACCCCGATGATCGCCAGCAGCCTGATCACTCTCGCCTCTCTGCCCATGTATGCGCTGTTTTTCCGGACACTGTCGGTCACCGGACTAGCCATCGCCTCCGACCTCGGCATCACCGCCAACGCCCTGGCCATCGCCCTGCTCTTGCATATTCGCGGCATGGTGCCGCTAGGCGGCTTGAACTGGAAAGAATTAGGGAAGGCGGCGCTAGTGGGCGCCGTTTCCGGAGGACTGAGTCATGAAGTCATGCACACCATCTCACTCGATGGCAGCCGCGCCGATCTTCTCGCCCTCGCGCTCGGCAGCTTGACGTGGGCCGCAGCCGTCGCCGCAGGACTCTGGTTGTTGCGTTCGCAATTACCGGCAGACCTTCGCAGGAAGAGATCCGCTCCTTTCCTGGGCGTCGCGGAAAGCGAAGCCGCGGAAACGATGGCCACAGGCAAGGAACCGTGAGAGCGTTCGTGTGGGGAGTGTGGGGACGGGCGCCCTCGCCCGTCCAAGCCGAGCACAGCTCGGCAGCTGCGTGTGCTCACAACAACTTTGGATTCGCTGTAGTCGCTGTTCGTCCTTAGCTGCGCGACTTCGCAGCCCTAAGCAGAGGACAAAACAAACGGGCCCCAAAAAGAGGCCCGTTTCCTAAACCTGTTTGCCTCCGTTCATCGTCGCTCATTCGTACGAGAGCGAATAGCGAACGACGAACAGCGCCGGCGCTTCTACGCTCGCGCCGCGAGCGCCGGTTCCGGCGACGCAGTCGAAGAACTCTTCGTCCCTTCTTCCGGCTTCGAGTCGGTCTTTGATCCCGCTGTTCCCGCTTTGCGGATGTCGATGCCGCCCTTGAAGAAGGCGCCGTCTTCAATCGAAATGCGCGCCGCCACAACGTCGCCGGTCAGCGAACCGTCACTGCGGATGTCCACCCGGTCGCTCGCAGTCAAATTGCCCCGCACCTTGCCGAGCACCACGATTTCCCGCGCGTTGATATTCGCCGCGACCACCCCATTGCGGCCGATCGTTACGCGATTGCCGGAGAGGTTGATCGATCCCTCCACCCGGCCGTCAATATATAAAGATTCAGATCCAGTCACTTCACCTTTAATCACCAGCGACTTGCCAATCGTGGCTTGGTCCGAAGTGGTGGTCGCAACCGGGCGCGGCACAGCCGCGGGCTCGCCCGTGCTCATCAGCGGTGCCGGCGTCGTCGTGGACGTACTCGGACGCTCCGGCTCAGCCGGCCGGCCAGGTGTCGCAGGTTGATTCGTGGGCTTCCACATTGTTGTCGAAATCCTCCTTGATATTAGCGGATTCTGAATCACCGCCGCATTTCGTGGGCCAAACAAATTGTACTCCCCGCTAAACGCCGTGCCCTGTGGAAATCCAGTGTTCTTATTGATTTTCATAGTTCCACTCATGGTTCCCCCAGCGACCGCGTGATCGGCCCTGCCTCGATCGTGTAAGCCCTGCCCGCCCTATGGTAATTCCGCGATAGTATGGAACCGTGGGGGCACAACCGGACCGTGTGTCATCCCTGAGGAGAGATCCATGACTTTAACTGCGACTACTTCAACTCCGACGACCTCAACTGCGACGACGTCAACCGCGACCGCCGCCCTCCGGCCCCAGCCCGGAGAATACGCTCCCTACTACGACCGCTACATCTCTTTGGTCCCCGGCAACGACGATCTCGCCGCGCTCACCGCGCTCGAGAACCAGCGCCGCCAGATGGTCCTCCTTCTCTCCGGACGCACCGAGGCCGACGGCGATCTCCGCTACACGCCTGAGAAGTGGACCCTGAAGGAAGTTCTTGGCCACATCAACGATACCGAGCGCATCATGAGCTACCGCGCCCTGCGCATTTCGCGAGGCGACGCAACCCCCATCGAAGGCTTCGAGCAGGACGACTACGTCCGCAACGGCCCATTCGCGCGCCGTACATTGGCCGACCTGATCGAAGACTACATAGCCGTGCGCCGCGCCACCGTCTCGCTGTTTCGCAATCTCGACGAGGCCGCCTGGTCCCGCCGCGGCATAGCCAACAAGAACGAGATCACCGTGCGTGCCCTGGCCTATATCATCGCCGGACACGAACTGCATCACCGGCGGATCATCGAGGAAAAGTATTTGAAATAGGTCTCAGGTGTCAGGCGTCAGGTCTCAGGACATGCGAGCGCACAGAGAAGCCGCCTGCCCTGAGACCTGAGACCTAGGACCTGAGACCTGATGCCACGCAACCTGCTCGTCGGCCGCCTGACCATGCATCGCGACGGCTTCGGCTTCGTGATTCCCGAAGCCACTTCGCTCGATGCCAGTCTCAAGGCCCGCCTCGCCGGCGATGTCTTCATTCCTCCGCACGCCANNGCCGTCCGCACCGACGGCCGCGCCGAAGGCCGCATCGTCCGCTCGCTGTCGCGTGCGCATCCGACCGTGGTCGGCATCTTCCACTACGGACACCGCCACAACTACGTCAAGCCCATCGACGAAAAAGTAACCCAGGAAATCCTAATCCCACCCGGAATGGAGATCCCCGACGTAGCGCCGCCGTCCTCGGCGGCTGTCGCGGGGGCGTCTCGCCCCCGACCGCGAGCGCAAGCCGCCGGCAAGTCGCCCCTGCGCGCCCGCTCCCAATCCAACTCCCGAGATCGTGTAATAGGCAAAGAAGCCGCAGTCCACACCGACAGGCAGGATCTGGACGGTGTAGTAGTCGACGTGGAAATCACCGACTGGCCAAGCGCCACGCAGCAACCGCGCGGCCGTGTCATCGAAATTCTCGGCGAAGAAGACGACTTCGGAGTCGACGTCGAGATCATGATCCGCAAGTTTCACCTCCCCCACCGCTTCCCGCCCGCAGTGATCGAAGAAGCCCAAGCCCTGGAAACGACCATCGCCTCCGAAATTCCCGCCGAAGCATTGCGTCACCGCCGCGACTACCGCGACCTTCCCATAGTCACCATCGACGGCGAAACCGCGCGCGATTTCGACGACGCCGTCCACGTCCGCCAACTCGAAAACGGCAACTACGAACTCCAGGTCCACATCGCCGACGTAGCCCAATTCGTAACCCCCAACTCGCCGCTCGATCAGGAAGCCCGTCTGCGCGGCACCAGCGTCTATTTCCCCGACCGCGCCGTCCCCATGCTGCCGTTAGAGCTCTCCACCGACATTTGCAGCCTGCGCCCCGAAGTCGACCGCCTCGTGCTCTCCTGCACCATGGAGATCGACCACCAAGGCGAGATCGTCGGCTACGAAATCAACGAAGGAGTGATTCGCAGCGCTAACCGCATGACCTACACCGCCGTAAATGCCGTAATCGAAGGAGAAGCCGCCGCCCGCAGCGAATACGCCACCCAGATCGAACACTTCGAACGCATGCGCGATCTGGCGATGATTCTGAACCGCAAGCGCAAACGCATCGCCTCGCTCTACCGCATCCACGAGAAACCCGACGCCAAACGCGTCTACGACTTCGAAGTGATCGCCGCCACCTTCGGATATTCGTTAGGAGTAGGCCCCCTGCCCATCCAGCGAGTGCAACTGAAAGCCGACCGCCGAGACGCCCGCGGCACCGGCAAGCGCGTCCGCGAAATCGAAGTGCCAAAAGAAGTCCACATCACCCCGCGCATGTATCAAAAACTAACGGAGAAGATAGCAGGCAAGCCGGAAGAAAGAATCCTGAGCTTCCTCATGCTGCGGTCGCTGAAGCAGGCCCGCTACTCCGAAGAAAATCGCGGACACTTCGCCTTAGCCGCCACCACCTACACCCATTTCACCTCGCCCATCCGCCGCTATCCCGACCTGATCGTGCACCGCATCCTGAAAGAGGTGCTCCGCGATTCGCCCGAAAAAATGGATGGAGAAGTCCCGGTGGGAACGTCTCTATCCCCACACATTTATCATCCTGCGCGAAGCGAAGGATTTGCTTTTCACCCGCACCAGAAAGAAGAGCGGGACGCCCCGCCGCCATCCCCCTGGTCCAAGCGCCGCGACCGCGACGCGCATCAGCAAGCGCTCGCGCCGCTCGGCGGCCCAATCAAGCTCGAAGAACTCCACAGCATCGCCGAGGAATCCAGCCAGTCCGAACGCCGTGCCGACGAAGCCGAGCGCGGCCTGATGGAATGGAAAAAAATGAAATTCATGGAGCGCCGCATAGGCGAAGACTTCGACGGCCTGATCATCAGCGTGACCAAGTTCGGCTTCTTCGTGGAACTGACCGACCTCTTCGTGGAAGGTCTCGTCCCCCTAAACACCCTGACCAGCTCTGACAAAAATGACCGCTACACCTACCACGAAGACACTCGCCAGATCATCGGCCAACGCTCGCGCAAAACCTACGGATTGGGCAATCGCGTGCGCGTGCTGGTGGACCGCATCGATCCGGTAGAGAAGAAGATCCAGTTCGCGATACTGGAAGAGCAGCCAAAGCCGTCAGCGAAGAGCCGGCGCAAGTAATCGCGCCAATGGAGACCCGGGCGTCCCCGCCCGGCAGGGCGAGACGCCCATCCCTCCATCGCCGCACGGTATGACTGTAGAATTGAGACTCACAGGGAGAGAGTCCATGCCAACACCGAGCGAGCCGAAGTCCGAGCAAGATCCAGTTCAGGCTGCCGAGCACGTCGCCAGTGCTCATAAGATTCTGAAGGACCTGCAGCAGAAGCTCGGTAATCATCCCGAACTCGGCGAAGCCATAACGAAACTGGAGATGGCACTCAGCACCTTGGCGGTAAGAACTGGCGGGCTACTGTAGCCGCGGGGCCGTCCTGCGACCTCCGGCCTGCTAAAATTCTTCGTCACCACTCTTGGCGCCTGCCTAGGAAGTCAGTTCATGTCCTCCAATCCCAATCCCAATCCACGCACCCGCGTAGTGCGCGAACCGCAGCGCGCGGTCTACGACCGCGACACCGTCAACCAGATTCTCGACGAAGCTTTCCTCTGCCACGTAGGCTTCGTCGCCGAAGGACAGCCCTACGTCATCCCCATGTCTTACGGACGCGACCGAGACATGCTCTACATCCACGGCTCGCCCGCCAGCCGCATGCTGCGCCATCTCGAACAGGGCGTCCCCGTCTGCATCACGGTCACGCTGGTCGATGGATTAGTGCTCGCCCGCTCCGTCTTCAATCACTCGATGAACTACCGCTCGGTGATAATTCTGGGCACGGCAACGCTGGTTGACGATCCCGCAGAAAAACTCGCAGCCCTGCGCGCGCTAAGCGAGCATATCCTGCCTAATCGCTGGGACGACTCGCGCCAGCCCAACGAAAAAGAATTGAAGGCAACGTCCGTCCTGCGCCTTCCCATCAATGAATTCTCAGCGAAAGTCCGAGTCGGCCCACCGGTAGACAACGCAGAGGATTACTCGTTCGAGACCTGGGCAGGAGTGATCCCGCTAGAGATGAATTCCGGCGCGCCCATCCGCGACGAGCGCTGCCAGCAGGAGTTGCCCACCTACCTGAAAGATTATTCACGCAAGGAAAAATCGTAGTGCAGCCATTGCCCGCGTAGACGAGATGCCACTAAGACGCAGATTGCTTTGATTGCACCCGGATTTTCCATCCAAATTGCTTTGCCATCATGCGGACGTAGCGCTTTTGCGCCCTGAGCGTTTCTGCCGGATCAACCGGCTGTTTCTGGATAGGCCTGTCAACCGAGGACGCCTCGGCGATCTTGACCCGAATTTCATCGCCAACTCGAAGGTGCTTGTACCTTATCCACTTGACGTGTCCTTCACTGGAAAGGCCTCCCACTTCCATAAACAAATCTTCTCCCCGATCTCCCTCTACCCGGTTAACAATCGCGGACAGAACTCCACGCTCCCCAACGCCAGCCAGACAGAGCTTCTTGCCGTTTAGCGAAACCTTGAATGCGCGCATAGGACCAAGATTGTACATCGCGTGCGTCAACCGCATAATTCCCGAAGAATCCCATTGCATTCCCGCCAAGATGCATTTTCGCTGTGCGGGCTATGCCGCCCGTCCTCGATAAAACGCATCTCCGCGCCAGCGATCGTTGCGTGCGCTCGTTCCATCTCTCCCGGCTCGGTTCGCGGATCGCCTCTCCCGTGCACAAATGTCACCGGCACTTTCAGCTCGCCCAGTCGCCCGTCATATAGATCCTCGCCCAGTCGCTCACTTTGGGCCGCCAGTTTCAACCAGACCCGGCAATTCCGCTGTACTACTTTCTTCCATCGCTCCGCGCCATGATCCGCGACCAGCAACTCTTTTACCTTTTCACTTACCTCCTCCGGATGGGTAGCAAATCGCGTGAAGAAACTGCGCGAGTTCGGCTTGTCCCGATAGAAATGAAATGCTTCCAGAATCAGACGCACGCACCGCTCGGGCGCCGCCAGCCCGATCATCGCGGCAATCACCGCTCCATCGCTGTGTCCCCAAAGAACCGCGCGCTCGATCCCCAGCGCATCCAGTACCAGCAGGGTCTCCTCCGCCGCCCGGCGATGAAAGTCCGTCGGCATCTGCCTTGGCAATCGCACGGAGCCCCCATAGCCCGACCGATCCGGAATTACAAACCGGACGTGCTCCCCAAATGCCTCGATCTGCCGGTCTTCAATTTGGCGATCGATGGGATACACCCCATAACCCCACCCACCATGTAGGAACACCACCGGCGGTCCGCTGCCTACATCCCTGTAATGAATCTGAACCGGCCGAACTCCAGCCGCATGCGGCGAGTTTTTCAATTCCACAAACGGCATGGGATTTTACAGGTTTGATTTTATAGGTTAGTATCAGGGCGTCGCTTTAGCGATGCCGCAAACCGCACCTTCACAACCGCCCCTTCTGGGGGCTGCCGCCGCGGAGCCCTTCCCTAATCGCTTCCATGATCGGAGTAAACAAATCGCCCGCCGCTGTTCGTGTTTTTTTCCTGAGACCTGACACCTAAGACCAGAGACCTGATCTCACGGCAGCAGCAGCAACTTCCCCGTAGTCTTCCGCCCTTCAAGATCCCGGTGCGCCTGCTGCACCTGCGCCAGCGGATACACATGTTCAATCCGCAACTTGAGCTTGCCGTCGCGAATCATGCCAAAGACCGCTCCCGCACGCTGCTGCAACTCCTGCCGAGTCGCAATGTAATTCCCCAGCGAAGGCCGCGTCAAAAAGATCGATCCCTTCTGTGTAAGCACCAGCGGATCAAGCGGAGCGATCGCCCCGCTCGAACCTCCAAACAGCACCATCATGCCCCGCGGACGCAGCAGGTTCAGACCCTTGTCGAACGTCGTCTTGCCCACCGAGTCATACACCACATCCACGCCCTTGCCCCCGGTCAGCCGTTTCGTCTCCACCTCAAAGTCAGCCTGCGTATAAAGAATGACCTCATCCGCTCCCGCCGCTCGCGCCAGCTTGGCTTTTTCCTCGGTCGAAACCGTCGCAATCACCCGTACCCCAAGGTTGTGCGCCATCTGCACCAGCAGCAACCCAACCCCGCCGGCAGCGGCATGAATCAACGCCGTCTCGCCTTTCTTCAGCGGATAAGTATCATGAGCCAGGTAATGCGCCGTCATCCCCTGCAGCATGGCGGCAGCAGCCTCGCGCTCTCCCACTCCAGCCGGAACCTTCACCAGACGGTCGGCCGGCACCGCAGCGTACTCGGCATAGCTCCCAAGCACCGAGGTGTAAGCCACTCGATCCCCGACCGCCTCCTCGCGCACGTCGGAACCCACCGCCGAAACCACGCCCGCCGCTTCCTGGCCCAGAACGAACGGCAGCGGCGTCTTGTAACGCCCTTCGCGGTTATAGACGTCGATAAAGTTGACGCCCGCCGCCTGTATCTTCACGACGGCCTCGTTCGATTTCGCTTGCGGAACCGGCAAATCCACCAGTTCCATCGCTTCCGGCCCACCTGGTTGCTTAACCTGTATGGCTTTCATATGCGCTTTCGATGAATCCGGAACGGCAAAAGACTCGACGGAGGCAACCCGCTCCCCTCAAGCTTCTCGGCAAGAGTTCAGAAAGAGTCCGATGCCGCTTCCGCCCCAGCTTCACTGCACTATTGCATCCCCTGCCAGCCTCGGGTAACATGGCCAACCTGTTCCCAAAGTAACGGGGTTCATGTGTCTTCTGTATCGTTGACCCAACGAATTTTGCGATAGTACCATCTAATCGGTAATGTGGGTTGTGCTCGGAAGTGTTGCGGTAAGTTTTTGAAAATATGAGGTTTTCTGCAAACTCGTATCTCGCGATCGTTCTTGCCGCCCCATTGGCGGTGACCCTCGCCTGCCAGAGTGCCCAGAAAAGTGCCCAGAAAACTTCCTTCATGCCTCCCGCCCAGTCTCAGGCGCCCGCACTTATAGCGGCCAACCGCCCGCCTGATCCGCATCAGCAGAAGCCCGCCGCCGCGGAGCCCCAATCGAAGCCGCAGGTACCGCAGGCGCTCGAAGTCGATCCCGTTGGCGGCCTGATCGCCCGCGTCGAAAAAGAGTATCAGTCAGGCCAGGATAACTATCGCGCCGGCCACCTCGAAGCCGCCAAACTGAATTTCGACTCCGCCTTCAACCAACTGCTCGGCAGCGGATTCGATCTCCGCCCCGATCTTCAATCATCCAATCGTCAATCCGACGACCGCCTCCAGCGCGAACTCGACCGCATTCTAGACGGCATCAACAGCCTCGAACTAGCGGCCCTGCAGCAAGGCGATGGCTTTGCCGAGCAAAAGTCGGAACCGGCCCCGATCGACGAGGCCAACGAGCTCACTTTCCCGGTCGACGCCAACGTCAAGGCCAAAGCCGAGGCCGAGCTTAAATCCACCCCGTCCGACCTGCCGCTGGCCATGACCGACCAGGTCGCCGGCTACATCAATTACTTCTCCACCCGAGGACGCGGCACCCTGGAACGCGCTCTGGCCCGCTCCGGCCGCTACGAGGACATGATCCGCCGCACCCTGCAAGAAGAGGGAGTGCCGCAAGACCTGATCTACCTGGCGCAGGCGGAATCAGGCTTCCATCCGCTAGCCGTCTCCCGAGCTGGCGCCCGAGGCATGTGGCAGTTCATGGGCAGCCGAGCAAAAGGCTACGGCCTGGAGCGCAACTGGTGGGTAGATGACCGCCAGGATCCCGAAAAGGCGACCCGAGCCGCCGCCCACCATCTGAAAGACCTCTACAACGAGTTCGGAGACTGGTACCTGGCCATGGCCGCCTACAACTCCGGACCAGGCACCGTCCAGAACGCAGTCAAGCGCACCGGCTACGCCGATTTCTGGCAACTCTACCACCGCAACGTGCTGCCCAAGGAAACCCGCAACTACGTCCCCATCATCGTGGCCGTAACCATCATGGCCAAGAATCCCGCGCAATACGGACTGGATTCGGTGGTGAAGGAAAAGCCCGTTCCCTACGACACCATCAAGATCGACTACCCCATCGATCTCCGCCTGGCCGCCGAGTGCGTGGATGCCACCGCCTCCGACCTGCTCGACCTGAACCCCAGCCTGCTCCGCCTAACCACCCCGAAATTTCCCGGAAATGAAGGGGCTTTCGAGCTCCACGTCCCCGCCGGAACCGCCGCCAGGTTTCAAACCGCAGTAGCCGCCATTCCAGTGGACAAGCGAGTCTCCTGGCGTTATCACAAGGTGCAAGCAGGAGAAACCCTGGCCTCACTAGCCCGCACCTATCACACCACGCCAACCGCCATAGCCGAAGCCAACGACCTGAACGCCAGCTCGAAAGAAGCGTCGAAAGATATTTCGAAAGAAGCTTCGGAAGATGCCGCGGAAGATGCTTCGAATGCCCGTTCGTATAGGGTTTCCTACAATGAAGCGCTCGCGCCCGAAAGCCGTCTGATCATCCCCATCGCCCCCAGCAANNCACCTCAAAGGCAGCAGCCTGGCCGGAAGAAAGGTCCTCTATCTCCACCTCCCCGTAACGCCCCGACCGGGAGAGGGAGAAAGAGCGGCCGAAACCCAGGTAGCCACCAAGCGTTCCACCGGATCGCGCCACCATGCCGGAACCGGGACAGCCTCAGCCCGCCGGGCGTCCACAGGAACGTCAAACCGCGCGTCCAGCCCGTCGTCCAACCGATCAGCCAAAGCAACATCCAGCCATTCGTCCAAAACAACTTCCAGCGCAGCCGCCCGTGCCGCCGTGAAGCATCACAAGGTCAAGCAAGGCGAAACCCTGTATTCAATCGCCAACTCCTACAACACCACCGTCTCCGCCCTAAAGAAAGACAACCGGAATCTCGCAGCCCTGCGGCCGGGAATGATTCTGATCGTCCGCGACGGGCACTAGAGCCGACAATCCGGCGGCGCTCAAATTGTACGCATATGTTCCACGTGGAACACTTTGCAGATGTAATTGTACGTACATACGAGCCTTGACGTGACCCGAAGTCATGATTATCGCACCCGGGTTAGTTGCAAGTCATTGATAATGCTAGGTGTCGGTTGTGGTAAAAGAGCCACAACAGAGTATTTATTACACTGTAATTATTACAAATCGCATTTTCTTAGCAGGCGAGCACCACGTTTCCCGGGATGCGGCAATCTGTCCACCCGCCAACCCAACCAGCACCAACGTGGCCTATGTAACTTTAGTCGAGACTGGTAGATAATGATCCCGACCGTGGGGGTCATGGGAAACCATGGCCCTTTTTCCATTGTCTTGCACTTAGAATCAGGCATACGGAAAAGTCGCAGCGAGGTATGAATGGCAGGACGCAATTATTGGCTTGATCTCTTCACCGCCGTGACGTGGCAAGAATTCCTCCAAGCGGGCGGCAAAGTGTCGGGCTTTCGGGAGTCGAGGTGGAGCACCCTCCAGAAAATCAAGCCGGGAGACTATTTTCTCTGCTATGTGACGGGCATTTCGCGATGGATTGGCCTTCTTGAGGTCACTTCAGAGCCATTCCGAGACACGGCGTCGATTTGGAAGGACGAGAGCTTTCCCTGCCGCGTGAAGGTTAAGGTCATAGCAAAACTAACTCCCGAAACTGGAGTCCCGGTCAAGGAAATGAAGGATCAGCTGTCTGTATTCCAAACGGCTGGCAGTGCGCTGTCCTGGACTGGCCATTTCCGGGGCTCACCGACGAAGTGGAAGACAGCCGACGGCGAGGCCGTAGTCAAAGCGGTTCTACAAGCAGCAGAATCACCGGTCGTGCGACCGATTGATCCCGGCAAACTGAAGTACCGCCCGAAAGCGCTGAAAACCAAAATCGGGTTGGTCACAGTCCCCGAGTCTGAAGGAACGGATCAGCCCGAACAGGAAGTGGTAAAGGAACCTGCGGCGCACACCGAGATCCAGTGGCTGCTTCTTAAGCTGGGCTCTGACATGGGCTTCAGCGTCTGGGTGGCGCGGAACGACCGCGGCCGTTCGTTCGGTGCGCATCGCTTCGCAGAGCTACCTGCACTGAAGTCGAGCCTCCCCCTCCAGTTCGACGATGCGACCAATCGGACCATCGAACTGATCGACGTGCTGTGGCTCGACCGGAACTCGATCGTTGCTGCATTCGAGATCGAGAGCACGACATCAATCTATTCGGGTCTATTGAGGATGGCAGACTTGGTGGCGATGCAGCCGAATCTAAACATCCCCCTCTTCCTGGTCGCGCCTGAAGAACGCCGAGAAAAGGTCTTTGCCGAGGTCAACCGACCGACGTTCTCCCGGCTAGACCCTCGGCTGGCAGAAACATGTCGCTACATCTCGTTCGATGCGCTGAGAGAGCGACTGGGAAAGGTGAAGGACTTTGTCCGTTATTTGAAGCCGGATTTTCTGGAAGAATTGTCAGAAGCGTGTGACCTTGAGCAGGAGTCGTAAGCGAAATTCCGGGAGGTTCACGCGCGGCGCGGGCTGCCTGCGCTCCTAAAACCAGTCTCCATCCGACAACCTTCGCCATGCCGCTCGGATATGCTCAGGACGGAATTTGCGCTTCTTATGCCCGCTCCAATCGTGTACTCCGGCGACGGCGAGGTTGGGAAATCAAAATCAACACCAAGATCAAAATCAGAATCAAAATCAACACCAAGATCAAGGGCGGCGGACAGGAGTGTCCGCCCTACATCACACCCAAGCTGTGAGAGCCATCACAGACCTCTGAGGCCAGTTCCCACCAAAATCAACGTCAAAATCAACACCAAAATCAACATCAAAATCAACACCAAGATCAGGGGCGGCGGACAGGAGTGTCCGCCCTACATTCAGGCCAGAGCCAGGGGTAATCCTCTGGCTTGGCTACCAAGCCCCGGCGTACTGGGTTCTGGCGGATGTACTCCAGCTTCGCTTGGAAGCTTCCATCATTGCGCACGGTGTGTTCGAAGGACTCTTCCTGCCAGACCGAGCCAGTGGTTCCCAGCAGCTTATTCACGCTCCGTGCTGAGACGCCTTTGATTAGCTTGAGGATGGCCGGCAGCGCGTGGGGCCAGCCTTGGTCGCCGGTCTGCGGCAGCGGGGTGAGCAGGAGATGCACGTGATCGGGCATGACCACTGCGGCCTGGAGGGCGATTCGCTTCCCGTGGTCATGTACACAATGCGCGAGAATGAGATCGCGCGCCGCGTCGGGGAAGGGGTCGCGAATGAGTTTGCAGAAGGTCACAAAGATGGGGCGGCCCGGCTTTTGGTAATGTGGCATGCGTCGCCGATATTCGTATTTGCGGCTGAGGGCAGGAAGGTCGGCCATGATTTATTGAAGACGCGAACCATGCCGCTGTCAGTGACGGCTGAACACGCAGAACGTTTACTTTCGCGTGTAGAGCGGACACTCTTGTCCGCTGCCTTTGACCTTGATTTTGCGGGGTTGGGGAAATCAAAATCAACGCCAAGATCAACGGCGGCGGACAGGAGTGTCCGCCCTACACCTACCCCATCAGCAGCCCGCCATTCACGTTGAGCACGTGCCCCGTGATGTAGGACGCATCGTCGGAAGCCAGAAAGCACACCGCGCTGGCAACGTCCTCCGGCAAGCCCACGCGGCCTAGAGGGATCTGCTTCACCGCATTCTGTTTGAATTCTTCGCTCAGCACCGCCGTCATTCCGGTCTCGATGAAACCCGGAGCTACCGCGTTGCACGTGATGTTGCGCGACGCTACCTCTCGCGCCATTGCCATGGTCAGGCCGATCAGTCCGGCTTTTGACGCGGCGTAGTTGGTCTGGCCTGCCTGACCCATTTGCCCGAAGACGCTGGTGATGTTGATGATCCGTCCCCAGCGCTGCTTGAGCATCGAACCGATCACCTGCTGGATGCAGAGATACGCGGAGGTCAGATTCGTCGTCAGCACCGCGTCCCAGTCGGCGCGCTTCATGCGCATCACCAACTGGTCGCGCGTGATGCCGGCGTTGTTCACCAGGATGTCGATCTTGCCGAATTGCCCGAGCGCCGACTTGATCGCGGACTTCACCTGCGCTTCGTCCGCGACGTCCATGACGAAGACGAAAGGCGCCGCCTTCGCTCCGGCCGCCGTGATCTGGGCGACGAGTTCCTCCAGTTTCTGCCGGTTGCGCGCCGCTGCCGCTACGGTCGCGCCCTCCCGCGCCAGGGCCAGCGCGCAGGCGTGACCAATGCCCTGCGACGCTCCTGTGACCAGCGCTACTCGCCCTTCTAGTTTCATGCTTGCTCCTTGGGGACGGGACTTAGGAACCGGACTCCGGAATCTAAGTTTGGAACGGAGGATTATAACGTCTGCGGGGGCTGCTGCTCAGGCTGGGGAGCGCAAAAAAGCTTAACCACAGGGGACACAGCGGACACAGGGAAACATCCACAGGGCAGAGCGTATACATTGGAAGCTTAGCCCGCTTGCTTTGCGGCCCGGCCGAGCGGGGACGGCCCGAGAATCTTCTCGATCTTTTCCACCAGCGTTCGCTTTGAATATGGCTTCGCCAGAAAATACGTGCTCGACTCGGGCGCTGCCATTTCGTGCTCCGGGTTGCTGTAGCCCGACGTCACCAGGACCGCTAGCTCTGGTGAATGCTCGCGCAGATCCTGCCCCAACTGCTGTCCGGTCCTTCCCGGAAGCACCATGTCGGTTATCACCAGATCGATTCCGCGCTTGCATTCTTCGTAAACCTTTATGGCATCTTGCGCATCCTCGGCGGGCAGAACTTCAAAGCCTGCGCTTTCCAGAATGCTGCACGTTGCCTCCCGCACAAAAGGTTCGTCCTCAACCAGTAGAATCGTGCGCCGCCGGGGACGATCGTTGCTGGGCTGATTATTCGTGTAAACGTATGGCTGAAGAGTCATCGCAACCTCCAATTCACTTTGCTTACGGCTCCTCTTAGCAATTGCACAGCCTCGGCGGCTTCCGGGAATCGGAGGGATCCGCACCAAGGTCTCTGTGGTTCGAAATATGTTTGGAATCTACTTCGGGGCGGTCAGAATCGTCTGCTTCGGATCGAGCACAACCTTGCGCACGCCGCTCGGCGCGGTCAGCCGAAACCCAGTCTCCCGGCCATCCGCCAGCACTTCGCCCAGAAAAACGAGCGCGTTACCCGTCGTCTCGCCATACACTGGAACCGCCGTCACCAGATCGTCGGGCACGTCCTTTTGTACGATCACGCCCGTCACCGTGGTCACGCCAGTTTTCTCCGTGATGCGAATCTCGCGCGCATGCAGTTCCGGTATCGCCGTGCCTTCGATCCAACTTGCCAAAAACCAGTCCAAGTTCGGACGTTTCTCGTACCAAAGTGGGCGCGGCAGTTCCTCTGCGAAAACTTGCACCAGTTCCCGCGTGCTTAGGCTCTTTCCCGCATACCGCTCCCTGATTTTCCGGAGCGCGCGGAAGAACGGCTCATCTGGATCCGCGGCGGGATTCGCGCGCCCTTTCCGGGAACGGGATGCCGCTTCGGAATCGTGCAGCGTAGAATCGCGTAAGCTTGCATCGCGCAGCATTGCATCGCGAAGCATGGATCGCAGCATGTGAAACAGCCACGTGCCTCTTTCGTAGCTGATCGCCTCGTATCCTCCGGGAAAATGCGACGACTCCAGCCGCGGCCCCAGGGTCACCGGTCCGGCGTCGCGCAGCCGCTCTCCATCTTTGTTCTTGCTCAGAAGATCGCGGCGGTACTTTTCCAGAACCTGCCGGAATTGGGCGGGGTTCTGTCGCTCCAGCAACATCAGCGCCGCATAGTTTGCCAGTCCTTCGGATATCCACTGATCCCGATAGCTCTTCCACAGCACCAGATCGCCCCACCATTGGTGCGCCGTCTCGTGGACCAATACCTGGGTGTCGAGCTCGCGAGTCACCGGGTCCAGACGCAGATCCGTCTGCTCCTGCGGACTGAGAAACGCAAAGCTCGACAGAAACACCAGTCCCGGCCATCCCTGGCTCAAATTGCCCGGCATCTGCGTCAGCGCCAGCGAACCATAGGGATACGGCCCAAACCATTGCGAGAAACTCTCAATTGCCTGCGCCGCTCTATCGGCAACCGCCTGCACATTGTGCGCCGGCGACGGAGGCGGCGGAGTCAGCAAGATCGTTTCATTCGATCTCGATCTTCCCGGGGAAACAGCGGGACCCGGCTGCTCGATCACCTCCGGTGGTGCCTTCGGAAACGATTTCTCAACCCCCTTGGTGCCGAACGCCTCCACCAGAATGCTCCCGGCCTTCGCCTCGGCGCGAACGTACTTGCCCAGGTTGAACCCCGCCACTGGAATCGGCCGCTCTGAGGTCCAACGCGAAACTTTCTCCGCCCCGGTTTCGTCTTCGTCGCTGGCCGCACGCGACATCTGCTTTCCCGTCGCCACCAGCGTCCAGTTCGCCGGATAGTGAAACTCCATCTCGAACTGCGCCGGGCTCAAACCGAAATTCGGATACCAGGTGCCGCGCTCGCCCACATAGAGCAATCCGTTCCCCGCCTCCGACAGAACTTCGCCGGCATAGGTAAAGCGCAGTTTCAGTTCCTGCCCGGGCAAGAGCGGAGCGGGAAATACCATCGCCACCAGATCGTTCCCTTTTCGCCGCAACTCGGAGCCTTCAATCGCCTGGTTCTGGATGAAGTCCACCGCTCGCCCATCCGCCTCGACCGCGTCAATCTTCAGATAGCGCGACAACTCAAACAGCAGCATCCTTTCTCCTCCGCTCTGAATTCGAAGCTTCAGCTCCGTGGATGCTCGCAACATAGTCGGAGGCAGCACCGACGCTCGAATGCGGAAGCTCGTGATCGAGACATCACCAGGCGGGGGAACTGTCGGCGCACTGCCCCCACGGGGCGCAAACGAAGTCCAGATATCGAAAAACGAGATGCCGTCCTTCACCCGCGGCTGCCCTGCCCACAACGGCTCTGGGCTGGCGGCGTCCCAGAACACTTCGAAACCGCCCAGTTTCTTGCCCAGCAAATGCGCGTGCAGCAAAGGCGGAAATTTTCGAGCCAATTCGCTTCGACTCTCGCGGCCACCGGGGGCGGGAAGAAAATGGCTGAAGTCCAGCAGCAAGCGCAGGGCATCAAATTCCGCCAGACTGCGGCTGGCGTCGCTCCATTCTTTTATGAATTCCGCGCCCTCGGGCGCCGGCGTTAGAAAGCGTTGCAGGAGCGCCGCCGTGTCGTCGTTGAAGCGCAGATATCCCGAGGTGAACTGCTCTTCGAGAATCGCCATCCCCGTGAACAGCGCCAGCGATCCGCGCTCCACCGGATTCGGCGGCCGCAGCCTTATCTCGCCCTCACCCTCGAAGAATGCGCCTGTGATCCGCCCGCAAATGTCTTCCGTAAAGGCCAGCGTGCCGTCGTCGAAATCGAGATGAAGATTAGGCCGGTCAATCGAGGCGCCCCGAACTTGGTAGACGCGTTGCGGATCGAGTCCGACGGAACGAATCCGGGCGTAGAGGACGCTGGTGGTTTGGGGACAGTCGGGGCTCGGAGCCGCTGCCTGCGGCCAAGCCGTAGCCGCCACGAGACACCACGCCAACCCTAACATGCGCCACGACCAAAGCAGATCTGGCCTCATTTCCGCCGCCCGGTTCCAGCACCTTGGTCATCTTACCGACCCTGCGCGCCATTGCTAGAATCAGCCGAGTGCGAGCCCTCGTCCTTATTCTAGTGCTTCTGGCGGCGCTGCCCGCGGCCGCCGATGTCATCCATCTTAAGAATGGACGCGTTATCTGGGCCGACCAGGTCCGCGAGAGCAAAGACCGCGTCGAGTATGACCTCGGCGAAGACACCTACGCCATCCCGAAATCCTCCGTCGAGCGCATCGAGGCGGGAGGCGTTGCCCCCGTGCACGCCGGTTCGGGAGGATCCGCCGGAGCATCGAGCGACGCCCCGGACATCACTCCACCCGCGCCTTCATTCCACCACGAAGCCGACGTAGCCGAGAAAGTCATTCGCGACGGCAAAGTCGATACCGATGCACTCTCGAGCCTCGGACAAGTATCCAATCCCGAACTCGCTGCCACCGCCTACTTCCTCGCCGGCAAGCACGAATCCGATCACGGCAACTTCCCGCAGGCCAGGCGCTATTACGAATCCGCGCTCCGCTTCCAGCCGGACAACTCCACTCTGCTGATCTACTACGCCGCCACCCTGATGCGCACCGGCTATGCCGCGGAAGCTCTCGCCTACGCGCAACACGCCGCCAGTATTGCTCCCGACTCACCCGATGCCATTGCCATGCTGGGGTTCGTTCAATTCGCCAGCGATCATACGCCCGATGCCATTCGCTCCTGGAAGAAGTCGCTGGCCCTGCGTCCCGATGCGACCGTCAGCCAATACCTCGCTCGCGCCGAGCGCGAATCGACGGCCGAATCGGATTTTTTGCAGCGCGAAAGCAGCCACTTCAACCTTCACTTCGAAGGCAAGGACACCTCCGAAAGCTTCCGCCGCGACCTGCTGGCCACCCTCGACTCCGAGTATGACGACCTGGTGCGCGATCTTGGCTACTCGCCCCGCAACAACATCGCCGTCACGCTTTACACGCAGCAGGCGTTCTTCGACGTTACCCGAGCGCCCTCCTGGAGCGGCGCCATCAACGATGGCAAGCTGCGCATCCCGATCAGCGGCGTCCAGAGCGTCACGCCCGAGCTGGCCCGCGTCCTCAAACATGAACTGACGCACTCTTTCGTCTCGCAGATGTCCGGCAACCGCTGCCCCACCTGGCTGAACGAAGGCGTGGCACAAATCGAGGAGGGTAAGTCGTCCGCTTCCAGCGGACGCCAACTGGCTCAGCTCTTCGCCTCCGGAAATGAGATTCCCTTCAATGTGCTCGAAGGCAGCTTCATGAGCTTCTCCGCTCCCGAAGCCACCCTTGCCTATGCCGAATCTCTAGCCGCCACCGAATACATTCGCGACGCCTACGGCATGAGTGAAATCGCGGGCATCCTGGAACGCCTGTCGCAAGGCAGCTCCACTGAAGCCGCCTTGCGCGCTACTGTTCACTCCGATTACCGCCAACTCCGCGACGAAATGACGAGCAAGCTAAAAGGAAGATACGGCGAATAAGTCGTGTGGCGCGGACACTCCTATCCGCGCGGGCGGTTAATAACTCCGATTCACCAAGACTTCCGGGAAGGCCAGGCGTTGTTCGTCACTGCTTCGACCGGTATTTTTGAGTTACACTCTTCGGTCGATTAATGGCCCGTGTCTTTTGAGATGGCGCTTTTGGATGCCCGTCGGAGTTGTACCAACAGGAGGAAAGTAATGAATCGCGAGTTAGAACGGACCGGTGCTATAGCGTTGATAGTGATCGCCGGACTTCTTATAACAAATGGCTGGTGCCAGAAGATTACGAAAATTGATCGGGAACGGGCGCAGACCATGCTCCGCGAGATATCCTCCGACATCAAAAAGCATTATTACGATCCCAAGCTTCACGGAGTGGATTGGGACGCCAAGGTCGAAGAGATGAGGCAGAAGATCGATGCAACCGACTCGATGAACTTCGCCCTCTCGAAAGTGGCAGCTGCGTTGGATTCCCTCAATGACTCCCACACTTTTTTCCTGCCGCCCGTTCACAACAGCCGTTACGACTATGGCTGGCAAGCACAAGTGATCGGAGACCGCTGCTTTGTGATTCGGGTGCGGCCCGGCAGCGATGCGGAAAAGAAGGGGGTGAAGCGCGGTGATGAGTTAGTGGCGCTCAATGGTTTCACTCCGGATCGGAATAATCTCTGGAAGATGGAGTACGTTTTTAACACGCTGCGGCCGCAACCCGCCCTAAGACTGGACCTGCGCGATCCGGCCGGAAAGCAGCGCCAGGTGGAGGTGGTCACCGCCCTGATTGAAAGGAAGCGCGTCATGGACCTGACCGGTATGGGCAATGGCAATGATATGTGGGACCTGATCCGGCAACAGGAGAGCGACCAACATCTTGGACGTGCCCGGTTTGCAGAGGTGAACGACGTCGGTATCTTGAAGTTTCCGGAATTCGACTTTACGGAGTCGGAGATCGAGGGCATGGTCGGCAAGGCGCGCAAGCACAAGGCGCTCATCGTCGATCTGCGCGGGAACCCCGGTGGCAGCGTCGAAACCCTTAAGTATCTGATCGGCGGCTGCTTCGAAAAGGAAATAAAGATCGGAGACCGCATCGGCAGATCGGAGCAGAAACCGATGATCGCCAAGCTCCATGGCCATCCATTCGCTGGCAAGCTCGTGGTGCTGGTGGACAGCAAGTCCGCCTCGGCCGCAGAGCTCTTCGCCCGGGTGGTGCAGATCGAAAAGCGAGGAACCGTTCTGGGAGACCTTAGCTCCGGTAGTGTGATGGAAGCGAAGCACTACCGCTACAAGGCTGGAATCGATACCGTGGTTTTCTACGGGGCATCGATTACGGACGCGGATATCGTCATGACCGACGGTAAGAGCCTCGAACACAACGGCGTGGTGCCAGACGAGCTTATGTTGCCGTCCGCCGAAGACCTCGCCAATGGCCGCGATCCGGTACTAGCCCGCGCGGTGGAGACAGTCGGCGGAAAACTCGATCCGGAAGCAGCCGGGAAATTGTTCCCGTACGAATGGCCAAAGTTTTGAGTCCGTCCGGCGGTCGTGAGTTCGGTCTCTCGCGACCTGAATTCGGGTTAAGAGTGCGCGCCTAGCACTTTCCGCTCATTGCCCCGGCCCAAACTTTGTGCTAATTTCGCCCCTCATGAAGGCGCTCCTTTCAAAACTGGGGTTCGGTTCAACGACGGGGGAGGTTGCAGAAATCGTCCAGGCGGAAACCCCCGCGCTCCGGAGCGCTAACCTCGCAGTCGCATATTTTTCCTCGCGCGCCGGGGGCGATCTTCACGATTTCCTGCGGGTCGGGCCGCATCGCTTCCTTTTCGGATTGCTCGACGTCGCCGGCAAGCGCGAAAGCAGCGGCCCCGTGCTGCAAGCCGCGCAGACTTGTTTCCGCTCGTCGGGCGAGCAACTCTTCGCGACCACCGAGCTGAATGAATCGGACGCGATGATCGAACTGTCGCGCCGTCTGAATCTCGAGATTATGCGCGCGGCCGGAGGGGTGCGCAGTTGCCCGGCCTTCGCCGGCTGCTACAACGAGGATCTGGGCACGGTTTGCTACGTGAATGCCGGCCACACTCCCGGCCTGCTGCGCGATGACGCACGCGTCATCGAACTGCCCGCGACCGGCCTGCCGCTCGGGCTGTTTGCGCTGGCCCCGACCGACGCGCGCATCGTCGGCCTGGGAGCAAAGGGTTTGCTGGCGGTGGTCTCGCGCGGAGTGGTGGAGGCCGAGTCGAAGAATGCCGAATTCGGTCTGGAGGGAGTAAAGAGCGTGATGCAGGCGGGACCTTCTTCGGCCAGAGATCTTTCCCGGAGCATCCTGCAGCGCGTGCAGGACTTCATGCACATGGTTCCGAAGCACAACGACGTGACCGCACTGACGCTCACACGAGCCGCTTAGCCAAGCGACCGCCCGCTCAATTGGCCTCCATGCCGCTGGCGGCGTAAAATAGAAAAACAAATTCCTCGGGTACTACCCAGGTTTCGAGAAAACGTTTCGAGAGAGCCCTAATGAAGAAGACCAGACTTCCCTTGCTGTTGGCGGTTGGGTTTGCGGTGTTGCTCCCATCCCTTTTGCCGGCCGATACCGTGGTCGAAGAGATTGTCGCGCGGGTAAACAACGAAATCGTTACGCGCACGGAATACAACCGCAGCCGCGATCAGCTCAAGCAGGAAATTCAGCAGCAGGACCCGGCCAACGCCGAGCGCATTTTCGCCGAAAAGCAACGCGACGTTCTGCGCGATCTTATTGACCAGCAACTCCTGCTGCAAAAAGCCAAAGACCTCGGCATCACCGGCGACACCGAACTCATCAAGCGCCTCGATGAAATGCGCAAGCAGATGAACCTCGAAACCATGGATGACCTGGAAAAAGCGGCGGAGGCGCAGGGGGCTTCATATGAGGACTTCAAGCAGACCATGCGCAACCAGATCATCACGCAGCGGGTGATTGGGCAGGAAGTGGGCTCGAAACTGGCCATGAACAAGGACGACGAGAAGAAGTTCTATGAGCAGCACCGCGCGGAGATGGAGCACCCGGAGCAGGTTCGCCTGAGCGAAATTCTGATTGCGCCCAAAATGCCGGCCAAACCCGCTGCCGGCCCCGACGCGAAACCCGAGCCGCCATCGGAGGCTGAAACGGAGGCCGCGCTGGCTGCCGCCAAGGCCAAAGCGGAGGATCTGCTCGATCAGATTCACAAGGGCGCAAAGTTTGAAGACCTGGCGAAAAAGTATTCCGACGGACCGTCGGCGAAAGATGGCGGCGACCTCAGTTATTTCAAGCGCGGCACAATGCCAAAAGAACTGGACGATAAGGTCTTCGCGTTGAAGGCGGGAGAAGTGTCGGATGTGATTCGCACCAAGCAGGGATATGTGATCCTGCTGGCGGCCGAGCATGAGATGGCGGGCATTCCCACCCTGAAGGAAGCTGAGCCGCGCATTCAGGATGCGATGTACATGCAGAAACTACAGCCCGCACTGCGCGCCTATCTGACCACGCTGCGCGAGCAAGCCTTTATTGACTACAAACCCGGTTATATCGACACGGGCGCGAGCGCAAAGCAAACCAAGCCCGTCGAGACCGCGGACAAAGAAGCGGGCGCGAAGAATCTGAAAAAGAAGAAGAAGCTCGGCGTGTTTTAGGGTAGGACTGGTCTTATAAGTGGCTTTGGGCAGGTTGTTGGGAAGAGCACGACTTCAACAGGCTGCGGAAGAACTCAGGTTTCGCTCATGAAAGAGTTTTTTATCTCCGAATGTTCCCAACAGGAAAACAAGGTCATCACTTCCAGCTTCGTGGTGGCGTCGAAGCAGGTAAAGGCCAAAAAAAATGGCGAGCCTTATCTGGCGTTGACCCTGGCGGATCGCACCGGCCAGATCGAAGCCAAAATGTGGGACAACGTCGAAGAATTCATCCACGCCTTCGAGCAGGACGACTTTCTCAAGATCAAGGGGCTCATCAACAAGTATAAGAATCGTTTTCAGTTCACCATTCACAAGCTGCGGCGCATGGAAGAAGCTGAGATCGACTTCACTGACTACCTGCCCAAGACCACCAAGGACATCGGCGAACTCTGGCGAACGCTCACGGAGTTTGTGGCCACGTTCGAGAATCCGCACCTCAAGTCGCTGGTGGAATTATTCATGGCGGACGCGGAAATTGCCGAACGGTACCGCAATGCTCCGGCGGCCAAGACACTTCATCACGCCTACATCGGCGGATTGCTGGACCATGTCGTGTCGCTGTTCCGCTCCTGCGATCTCATGTGCCAGAACTATCCACAAGTCAATCGCGACCTGCTGCTGACGGGAGCGTTCCTGCACGACATCGGCAAGGTCCAGGAATTGACCTACAACCGTGCGTTTTCCTACACCACACGCGGCCAGTTGCTCGGGCACATGATCATCGAACTGGAGATGCTGCAGGCCAAGCTCGCACAACTGCCTGACTTTCCCGCGGAACTGAAAACTCTGCTCGAACATCTGATCATCAGCCATCACGGACAGTACGACTTCGGATCGCCCAAGCTGCCGATGTTTCCCGAGGCGCTCATGCTGCACTATCTCGACGATCTGGATTCCAAGATGGAAGCGATGCGCGCCCACTTCGAGCGCGAGGCTGAACTCGAAGGACCGTGGACCAGCTATAACGCGTCGCTGGGGCGCCCCCTGCTCGATTCCAGGAAATTCATGCAAGGCGAGAAAGCGGCGGCGGCGAAAACCAGCGTGGATGATTCCGGCCCGCCGCCGGTCTCGCCCGAAACACAGGAGCGTCCGACTTCCGCAACGCCAACGCTTGACCTGTTCAGCGAACAGAAAACGTAAAACCTGGAGTCCGCCCCTGGACAGCCGAATCGTCCCGTTGCGTTGCCTATGGATTTCTCACGCTTCACCACCATCAGCTTTGACTGCTACGGCACTTTGATTGATTGGGAGTCGGGGATTTTGCCCACCCTGCGAACCGTGCTCGCGAACCATGGCCAAAGTCTGCCCGACGCCGGCATTCTTGAACTCTATGGAGAATTTGAGGCGCAGGCGGAAAGCGGCCCGTACCAAAACTACCGGGATGTGCTGCAATCGGTGGTGCGGGGATTTGCCAATCGGTTCAATTTCGAGGCCAGTTCCGCCGAAATCCGCTCGCTGCACGAATCGGTCCGGGCGTGGGCGCCTTTTCCGGATACAGTGCCTGCGCTGCGCGAGCTTCAGAAGCGCTACCGGCTCGTCGTGATTTCAAACATTGACGACGATCTATTTGCGGAGGCGCGCAAGCACCTCGGCGTGGAATTCGATGGCGTGATCACGGCGGAACAGGCGAGAAGCTACAAGCCTTCCGTCAATAATTTCCAGATGGCCTTACGCTCGTTTGCGATTACTCCGGATCGGCTGCTGCACGCCGCGCAGAGCGTCTATCACGATGTGGTACCGGCGCGGTCGCTGGGGATCTCGACGGTGTGGGTGAACCGGAAGTCGGCTCGTCCCGGGATTGGCGCGGTGCGAGCCTCCGCGGTTCCAGACTCGGAGAAGCGAGCGGACCTGGAGGTTCCCGATCTTGCCGGCCTTGCCGCGGCAGTATTGACCCGTGCGCGAGACTGACGCTCTTACGTCGGGATCGGCATCGCAAGAATCTTCTTCTGTATGGCGACCGTGACCAGTTGGGCCTTGTTGTGAATGTCGAGTTTGCGCATCAAGTTGAACTTATGCGCTTCCACCGTCTTGGCGCTGACTCCGAGAACCGCCGCCGCTTTCTTCACGGTATTGCCCTCGGCGAGCAACTTCATCACTTCGCGTTCGCGCAGCAGTCAGGGCACTTCTCCGCAGCGGTACCCGCGCCGACTGTTCCCGCTGGCTCGCGCCGTCTTTCAACTTGGTCTCGATCTGTGGACTCAATGACCGTTCGCCGCGATGCACTCCGCGTAGCGCGCTCAACAAAAGCGGCCCGGGAGTATCTTTCAGCAGGTACCCGCTGGCGCCCGAGCGCAAAGCTTGCTGCACATACTCCTGATCCTCATGCATGGTCAGATACACGATGCGGGTGCCGTTGCAGTGTTCTTCGATAAGTTTTCCGGCTTCGAACGACGACATGCCGGGCATGCTGATATCGAGCAGCACCAGGTCGGGGCGGTGCTTCAGAACCAGCTTGAGCGCTTCGGCGGCATCGCCCGCTTCGCCCACGACGGCAAAGTCGGGAGCGTCTTCCAGCAGGCGGCGCACTCCGTAGCGTAGCATTTCGTGGTCGTCGGCGATCACACAGCGGATGCGCTCAGCAACTTCCGCTTGCAATGGACCAGCCTTGGTGGTCAACATGAAAAAATCCCCGCGTACTCTGACGTCGTGGGCGCGATGAGTGTGGACCCCGGGTCGTCCGGCAATTACCGGCGCAAATCACCAGTCTTTATTGTACCTGCATTGGGACGCCTTCGACGCAAAAACAGCTGGCGAAAAATCAAGCAGAGCTGAACTTTTCTTATTCGTTTACAATGCCTCTTCCACATGCTGCGCTACTTCACTTCCGGTGAATCCCACGGCGAGGCTCTGGTTGCGTTTCTTTCCGGGCTGCCGGCCGGACTGGCCGTGGATCAGGCATTTGTGGACCGCGAACTGTGGCGGCGGCAGCAGGGCTTGGGACGCGGCGGCCGCATGAAGATCGAAACCGACCGGGCGCATTTTCTCTCGGGGGTGCATCACGGCAAGACGATCGGCTCGCCGATCGCGGTGCTGCTCGAGAATCGCGACTGGCAAAATTGGAAAGAATCGCTGCCGGTGGAAACGGGTGATCCGGCAAAACACAAGCGCGTGGCGTCACCGCGCCCGGGTCATGCCGATCTTGCGGGAGCATTGAAGTACGATTTCACCGAAGCGCGCTATGTTCTGGAGCGGGCTTCGGCGCGGGAATCGGCGGCGCGGGTTTCGATTGGCGCGCTCGCCAAGCTGCTGCTGCGCGAATTGGGCGTGGAAGTTCTGAGTCACGTGATTGCGGTGGGCTCGGTTTCAATTGCGGATCGTGAAATCGCGTGGGAGCAGATTGAGCCGCTGTCGCGTAAGAACGAGGTGCTGCTTTCGTGCGCCGACCCCGATGCCGAACTGCGCATGAAGGAAGAAGTGGATAAAGTTCTGCGCACGGGAGATTCTGTCGGTGGAGTGTTCGAGGTGGTGGCGCACAATGTTCCGCCCGGCCTTGGCAGTTACGTGCAATGGGACGAGCGCCTGGATGCGCTGTTGGCCGCAGCGGTCATGTCGTTGCAGGCGGTGAAAGCGGTCGAAATTGGAAGCGGGATTCAGGCAGCGCATTCGCCGGGGTCAGCCGTGCATGATGAGATCGGTTATCGGAGCGACGCGGGATTTTCGGGCTTCACGCGCACGCGCAACAATGCCGGAGGTCTGGAGGGTGGCGTTTCCAATGGGCAGGAGATCCGGGTGCGTGGTTATCTGAAACCGATTTCCACGCTGCGGCGTCCGTTGCAGTCGGTGGATTTCGCGACGCGCGAGCCCGTGAAAGCGGCGTATGAGCGCTCGGATGTATGCGTGGTACCCGCCGCCGGTGTTGCCGCCGAGGCCATGGTCGCACTTACCTTGGCGCGCTGCGCGCTCGAGAAATTCGGCGGCGACTCGATGAAAGAAACGAAACGCAATTTTCAAGGTTATCTGGAACAACTGAAGAACTATTGATCCGAAAATGATTTATCCAATTGTAAAATTTGGCGATCCGGTCCTGGAGAAATCTGCAGCAGAGGTGACCAGCTTTGACGACGGGCTCAAGAAACTGGTGGAAGATATGTTTGAGTCAATGTATGCGGCTCGCGGCGTCGGCCTGGCGGCTCCGCAGATCGGCATTTCGCAACGAATCGCCGTCGTGGATGTAACCTTCAAGGAAGACCCAGGCGCCAAGCTGGTGCTGATCAACCCGGTAATCATCAGCAAAGAGGGCCGACAGCGAAACAGCGAAGGCTGCCTGAGCATCCCCGAATTTCGCGAGGACGTTACGCGCGCCAAAATCGTGACGGTGCGCGCGCAGGACCTGAGCGGCAAGTTTTTCGAGCACACAGGAGAAGAGCTGCTGGCGCGGGCCTTCTTGCATGAGACCGATCACTTGAACGGCAAGCTGTACATCTCACACGTCAGCGCGCTGAAGCGCGACCTCATCAAGCGCAAGATCAAGAAAATGGTGAAGGCGGGAGAGTGGTAGCGACGCCTTTTTATGAATTGTCATCCCGAGCGAAGCGAGGGATCTGCATCTTGCGGCGAACTGCAGATCCCTAGCTTCGATCGGGATGACAAAGTCTGGTGAGATTTGATAGCCGTCTACACACT
>PLHP01000280.1 GCA_003138955.1 Acidobacteriaceae bacterium
TTGGTCTGGCTCACGCGCACGCCGGCCATTCCGCTGGGCACGATCACGATGCCCGCCGAGATCAAGAGCGGTGCCCAGGCCAGCATTACGAGCGCAACCGAGGTGCGCCAGCGGACTTTGGGATTAGGACCAGGACTAGGGCTAAGTCCGGGCGCGCCTGCCTCCGGATCTAGGTTTGAACGTCTGCGCTGCCAGACGATCAGCAGGTAAGCGTCGCAGGTGAGAATTCCAGCGGCGATCGCGAACATCGCGATCCCCGCGCTCAACAGCAAATACTTTAACCACAGCATGGTGGTGCTCCTTTCAATTCTTTTGTTCGTGTTCCGAAAAATGTTTAGGAGTTTCTGGACGGCGCGCGAACGCGACGCGGACGATTCGTCCGAAGATGAGTTCTTCGATCAGCAGAGACGCGGCTAGCGAGAACGTCAGACCGCCGATGATTACCAGACCTTGCAGCATCGTTTCCATGACTTGCCTCCGTGAGACTTAACCGCCCGGAGACGAGGCGAGCCTCGTCTCTACTTAAATGTGGCGCCTATTGCCCGTTGCCCGAGCTCTTTTCGGTCTCGACCTGCGCGATCGTCTCCGTCTTCGTTCCGGATCCAGATTCAGATCCCGTTCCAATTCGCGTTCCCGTTCCGAAGACTGCCGCGATTTGCTCGTCGCGTTCCGCGCGAATCTCGACCGTGTCGCCTACGTCGACGATGGCGAAGAGTTGCTCGAGATCCTGCTTGCCCATGCGAATGCATCCCGTCGACGCCGCTTTGCCGATCGAGCTCGGCTGGTTGGTGCCGTGGATTCCGTAGCCCTTCGCGCTCAGTCCCATCCAGCGCGTGCCCACCGGGTTGCCCTTGCCGGCGCCGATGACCTGCCCATTGTGGTAGTAGGTCGGGTTGGTGACGCGGTTGACGATCTTGAATCCGCCAACCGGACTCGGGGTCGAAGTCTTGCCGACCGCGACGCGATAGATGCGGACGACCCGTCCGTTTTCAAACAGCGCCAGCTTGCGGTCGGGAATGCTGACCAGAACCCAGTGCACGGTGATTCTGGCGAGCGCGGCTTTGGCGAACTCAGGAGCCTGGACACGCGGCCCGGCGGAGACAGGCGTCTGTAGGGCCGCGCTGACGGTCGTCAACGCGAGCACCGCTCCGAGAACTGCTCCGAGAACTTTTCCCAGCACCCAGAGCGCTTTTTTCTGCCGATTCGCTTTGCCGTTCCCCAGCTTCATCGCACTGCTCCTGTTCACTGCCAGAATAAAAGGCAAGCGGGAAGCCAGCAGTTAATCGATTGAAAAAACGGGAGTTAAGATCGAGCGCAGGCGGGATTGTGTGTGTGCATAAACTCGGGCGTGTCCGGCGTGACACGAGGTTTATGTCGAGATGGCTGGCATCGCTAATCGGCGGGTTTCATCTTGCGCGCGCGCGTGGCATTTCGCCGGCGATGTGCGGATTCCTTGCGGCGAGCGGAACGAAGTTACGGGGCTACAGCAGCGAAACTCGAGGCGACAGAAAAAAGCCGCCATCAGGTTTTTGCCGATGGCGGCGAGCAAAGGAGTACGAGGAAACTCAACTTGCGAGAACGTGAACAGCCGATCGCGCGTTAGCCGCGCAGCAGCTTTCGCCGCATCGCTCCTGCGATCCCGAGCAGGCCCGTCGAGAGCAGCAGCAGGCTACCGGGTTCCGGGGAGGTCAGCGTCGTTCCTTGATGCCAGACAAAGTGGTTGCCGGTTTCGAAGCGATAATTGAAGCGCGCCCCTTGGACGTCTGCAATGCTGTTGCCAAGCATGACTCTTCCAGAAGTCAGCCTGCTGACGTGATTCCAGTCATTCGACGTGCGGATGTTGACCGCGTCATAGTTCATGGGCGTGGCCCTTCCACCGCTAATCGAGGAATGGCCGGAATTGGCGAAGGCACCACCATGAATGCTGGTGCCGGAGTGAAGAAACGTTAGACTGACTGGCATGGAATTGGCTAGGGCCAGTGTCGAGAGGAACAGGGCTACAACCAGCAACGAGGGAAAGCTGCGGCGCGACATGGGACATCCTCCAATATAAAATTAAAATTCGAACAGTCGAGTTTCCGGCAAGTGTCCTGGAGGGAGGACGCGACCTACAAGTGCAATTGCGGGGCCAATAGGAATACTAGTTGGTACCTACTGCTGCAAGCACTTACCGAGGGCCGAAAAGGGGAAGGTGAAAAACTGTGCAGAGGTTTCTTCAGCCTGAATTCATTCGGCACTATGGTGGTGTCCTGATGATGAACGTAATCACACTTCGACTGTACCCATTTCCGCTGACGCCGAAAATTACATTTTTCACGGAAACCTTATTATTGACTATTCGGTCAGTCATTGATAATATCGCCGCGAACCCGGAGCTTACTGATGTCACCGCGGACTCAACAACAATGGGCAGAAATGCGATGGAACGCTTCCGAGAAAATTATCTCGGCAGCCCTGGATGTTTTCAAGCAAAAAGGCTTCCACCGAGCCTCGATGGAAGAGATTGCAAAACAAGCGGAGGTTTCAAAGGGCCTCGCTTACAACTACTTTAGGAGCAAGGAACACTTGCTTGCGGCGGTCATGGAGCGACGCTTCAATGAAGCCGTAGCCTTAATCCAAGGGATCGACGAAATATCCGGGGCTCTCAACCAGCTCGCTGCCATTCTGGATCGCCTTCTCGACGCGGTGAAGAAAGACACCATGCTCTATAAGTTCTACCTGACAGTCTTTCTCCAGCCTGACGCTCCGGAGGCGATTCGACGCATCGGGAAAACGTCAGAGAAGATTCGAAGCCAGTGGGAGAAGATTTTCGAAGTTCATCGAGCAATCTTCTCCGAGCTCGGGGTCACTGATCCGGAGGCGGAAGTGATCTACTTTCGCTCGCTTACTACAGGCATAGTCGCCGAATATGTTATGGAACCCAGGAATTATCCTCTGGAAAAAATGAAAGCGCATGTCCTTCACATGTACCGCATGAAGAAAGGAGGAGCAGACTAAGATGCCGCAGTCGGAATGCATAAAAGTTCGCCTGAAGCCTGGGATGACGAATAAATTCTTAGAATGGGCTAAGCAGGTTCCGAATCGAATGGAGGAAGCTAAGATCTGCATGAGCGCCCAGGGAATCATTGCACAGCACATCTTTCTTGACCGGTCTCCGGACGGGGACTTCATCATCGTTTATTGGAAAGTAGAAGATCTGGCAAAGGCCAGGGCCGTGTTTCAAAGCTCCACGAGAAAGATGGATCTGGAGATGATCGAAATGGTCGAGTAGACCTGGGATCGATCGCAAGTGGCTAGACTAGAGCCGGTCATGGAGCTTTGATCGAATCGCGCCTAATCACGCGAATTGGTTCGCATCGAGACTCAGTGAATGTCCTTCGTGCGACCTTCTCTGAGGTGAACGCCGAACTGGAGATACGCCTTCATGCAGCAGAGAAAGTCGGTCCAACCTTGGGTCTGACGCAGAGCGCGCTCGACGCCCTCTTTGTCCATCGGCCACCCGGATTCGACAATGGTCACCAGGGTCGAGTTCCCATCCTGGGGTTGCAGGTCGATATCTACCCGAGCCGGTTGGCCGCCACTCGCGGACCATTCGAACATAATGTGCCGATCCTGCCTGATCTCCTTGACGCGGACGGAAATGCTACCCCCTCCCACGTCCGCGAAATTCCAGGTCACCGTTTCGCCGGCGCGGAGCGGCCCGCTCGCACTCGATGGGAAGAAGTTTACGAGCTGATCTGAATCAACAATGGCGGCAAAAACTTCGGCGGGTGGTTTCAGAATCCGGTCCTTCACGCGTGCTTCGATCGTCATTTCATGCCTCCTCGAAAATACCGTCCAGTTATTCTGCGGTACGCCGATTGCGGAGGATGGCGCGATGTCCAAAATTACTTGATTCTTAACATAACAGAGGACCACAAAACTAATTTGTAATTGACTTCATTCCGGTTGCTCATGTCATTATTGCCGGCGGGGGGTGGCGCATGCAGCGTGAAGCGCAGCGGGTGGGCCCGGTCAGCCTTTCAGAGCGCATCCTTTTTATCGATGTTCTGCGAGGCATGGCGCTGTTCGGAATTCTGGCCGCGAACATGCGCGCTTTCTTCGCGCCCCTCGATATTTACGGAAACATAGGGGTCCTCTTTCACGGCCATGCCGACGTCGCGGCCCAGTTCTTCATCGATGCCCTGATCCAGGGGAAATTCATCACGATTTTTTCTTTCCTGTTCGGGTTGGGCTTTGCCATGCAGATGAGCCGGGCGGAAGCGCGCGGCGTGCGTTTCCTGGGCTTCTATCCCCGGCGACTTCTAGCTCTCGCGCTGTTCGGCCTGATCCACGGGCTGTTGATCTGGGCGGGAGACATCCTGCTGACCTATGCGTTGTCGGGGGCAATTTTGTTGCTCTTCCGCAAACGCCAACAGAAAACATTGCTGTGGTGGGCCGGAGGTTTGTTCTCGCTGCCCATCGTAATCAGCTCAATTTTCCTGGCCATCTACTTCAGCCGCTTCCGTCGACCTTGGATGGTACCCAAGCCGACGGACTTGAAGAAGATGTACGGGATCATTAATATCTACGCGCACGGAACGGTGCGGCAGATCATGGCGCAGAACTGGGTGGAATGGAAGCAACAGCTGCCATTCGAGTTGTTCGCGATCTATGCGACGGCGCTGTTTCTGCTCGGCATGTGGGTGTGGCGAGCCGGCATCGTACAACGCCTCGATGAATACCGTCCCGTGTTGCAGCGCGTGTGCGCGTGGTGCTTCCCGATAGGCCTAACCATCAATATTTACACGGCGGGCATGAAAATATTTATTCCTCCCGACAAAGTTTCCGTGTGGAATTGGTCGGCTGGAGTTCTCTTTCTGCCTGGATCCCATATCTTGAGCGCAGGTTATGTTTCGGGCCTGGCGCTTCTCTTCATGCACGAGGATTGGCGCCGCCGCCTGCTCCCATTTGCCGCGGTGGGGCGCATGGCATTGACCGACTACTTGATGCAATCCGTGGTTTGCACGTTGTTCTTCTACCGCTACACGACCGGTTTCTATGGACGCGTCGGACCAGCGCTCGGGCTGGTGCCCACGTTCGTTCTGTATGGGGCACAGGTTGTGTTCAGCAATTGGTGGTTGAACCGATATCGCTTTGGCCCCATGGAGTGGTTGTGGCGCGGCATGACTTACGGCAAGTTCCCGTCGATGCACAAAGAGGAACCCATGCCGACGATCACGCCCTCGCCCATCACGCTCTCTGCGGTTGAGGGAGAGCGCACCGCAACCGCTGCCACGCTGGACAAAATTGCTGAATGAGCGCTAAACGCTAATCGACCGCAGAAACGGCCACCGAAGCGGCTGGCAACTCGCATTCTGTTTTCTTCGTTCACGCACTACTCGGGCAGTCCGAGCCGGCGCATGAGATCGGCGTAGCGCGGGTCGGAACGAATCGGGTCCAGGGCGGGATAACGAATGACGATCAGCAGTTCGTCGTTTCCATCGGAGTAGGCCTTCTCCAGATATTCGAATGCCTGGTCGCGGTCTCCGCTGATCGCAGACGCTACGGCCACAGCGGCCGAGCGATCTGTACCCCGGAGAGCCAGAATCAGTTCGCGATAGCTTTTCGCGTCTGCGCTCCAGGAGCCCGGCTTGGAAACAATTTTCTGGATCTCGCTTACCGCCTCCGCGAAGTGGCCGGTCGTAGCGTATAGCTGCGAGAGCTTGTAGTGGGCAGGCGGAAAATTGGGATCCCGTTCGAGTACTTTCTGGAACTGGACGAGCGACTCCGGGTAGCGACGGGCCTCCATCAGGGCCACTGCGTAGTTGGTGTTGACAATCGAAGAAAGAGGATCGAGCGATAAGGCAGTCTGGTATTGTTCGAGCGCGTCGTCAGTGCGCTTCATCGGAATGAGGCAGCCGAAAGCATAGAAATAACGGGCGGCCGCGTTGTTGGGGTTCAATTCGATGGCGCGTCGAAATTCGGATTCCGCCTCGTTCCACCTTTTTTCATCCGCCAGGGCCAGCGCGAGCGCAGCATGGGCCTCGGACAGGGAACCATCCAGTTCAATCGCTTTGCGCGCCGCCTCGTCGGCCAGTAGTTCTCCCTGCTTCGACGTTATCCCAATATCGTAGCTGGGGCCAATGTTATAGGTGTTCGCCAGGCCCGCATAGGCGAGAGCATAACCAGGGTCGGCGGCGATCGCCTGCTGAAACAAATCAATACTCTTCTTGAGGCCCTCCGGCGTACGCCCGTACCAGAGTTGCCGTCCTTCCAGGTAGAGGCGGTAGGCTTCCGGGTTGGTGGTGCCGGCTCGCCCCAGACGCTGCTGTTCGTTTCCGCTGAGCTGAATGCGGAGCTTGCTGGAAATATCGCGTGTAATGTCCCTCTGGACCTGAGTGATGTCGGACTGGTTGCGATCATAGTGAGAGCCCCAAAGCTCGCTTCCGTCGGCGGTACTAACAAGATCTGCCTCGACCGCGACATGGTCGCCGTGCTGCATGATGCGCCCCATCAAAACTGCGCTCACCTGCAGCGCCTGGCCGATTTTTTGTGGATCATCCTCCTTCCCCTTGTAGCGGAACACGGTGCTGCGCGCCATCACCTTAAGGTTGGGCAGTTGCGAAAGACTGCTGATCAGGCTTTCGGTCAAGCCGTCGCTGAGGTACTCATTGTTGGCGTCAGCGGTCGCGTTAACGAAGGGGAGCACGGCAATGGAGTCGACCTTGCCCGTCTGAGATTTTCCGCGCAGGAAGTACACGCCCGCCGCCGCGGCAATCAGCACGATTACAGCGACGCCAGCAGCCAGGTACGTGCGTCCGCGGCGGGGCTCGACGGCCACCGGGATAGACGAGGAACTTGCCGGTGCTACAGCGCTCGCGCCGATCGAAGAGCTCGACGAACGCCCGGAGTCGGAGTCCCGTTTCAAACGCGCCAGGTCGGTTCGCAGATCGGCCGCGCTCTGATAGCGCAGGTTGCGATCCTTCTCCAGGGCTTTACCGATGATGCGCTCCAACTCCACAGGCAGATCGGGATTGAGCCGCAGGGCCGGGGCTGGCGCCGCATCCAAAATCGCTTTGAAGATCTCCGCCGAACTGCCGCCACGAAACGGGAGCGTGCCGGTTGCCATCTCATAGAGCACCGCGCCGAAGGAGAACAGGTCGCTGCGCGCGTCCACCTCCTTGGCTCGCGCCTGCTCAGGAGACATGTAGGCAACTGTGCCAAGCGTCGACCCGGGACTGGTGAGGTGCTGTTCATCGAAAGTGGCTGTCATCGCGTTGACCGATGCAGCCGGACTGGAAGAACTGGTGGTGGGCAGCGCTTTGGCCAGCCCGAAATCCAGAATCTTGGCGTGGCCGCGCTTGGTGACAAAGACGTTGGCGGGCTTGATGTCGCGGTGGACAATGCCCTGGGAATGCGCCGCGTCCAATCCGTCGGCCATCTCCATGGCCAGCGAGAGCACAGTTTCGTTATCCAACGGCTTTCCCGCAATCAGATGCTTCAGCGTCAGGCCGTCCAGAAACTCCATTGCAATGAAAGTCTGTTCGCCGTGCTTGCCGATTTCGTAGATCGTGCAAATATTGGGATGATTCAGGGCAGACGCGGCGCGCGCCTCCCGGCGAAAGCGCTCAAGCGCTTGTGCGTCTCGCGACAGTTCATCGGGCAGAAATTTCAGGGCCACGAAGCGTCCCAGTTCGATGTCCTCGGCCTTATACACCACACCCATGCCGCCGCCGCCCAGCTTCTCGACGACGCGGTAGTGCGAGATGGTTTGGCCAATCATCGAACGGTCCGCCTTTCAGGTCGTTTCATCTTACGGAGCAGCCCATCGCGCGTCAATGGAATGGCCATTTCACCAGCATTGCAACCCGATACGCTGTTTCATTCCCTACCTCGATATGTGACAATCGCTCGACACCGATCTCAAACCGTTCGTTATGTTTCGACAAGGTAAGTTCTGATGTCTGACGAAGCAACCGCGAACCACCTGACGCTTGACGTTGACCGTACCGGCAATGCCGCGGTTGTGCGATGCAGCGGCAAGTTGGTGGCGGGTGTCAACCATCTTCTCTACCTCGAGGTCAGCCAACTGATTCCGGGCTCCAAACGAATCGTCCTGGACTTGACGGATCTCACCCACATGGACAGCACGGGCCTCGGCACGGTAGTACGACTGTACGTTTCCGCCAAGTCGGCAGGCTACAGTTTAGAACTGATCAACCTTGGCAAACGGATTCGGCAGCTTCTGGGCGTTACCAATCTTTTTTCGGTGTTCACGGTTATCGGCGAACATAACATCAGGATGCACTGATCACCCAGCGGCGGCGGCAGCGAACCGTAGTTCTCTTTCAATTCCGTAGCCCTCACAATCGACTCCGCCCTCGTGGCCGACATCGTAGAGTGCAAATAAGAGTGCAGATATTGGGACGGTTCAGCGAACAAATGGCGCGGCCCCCGCGCTCGAAACGCTCGAAGGGGAAACATCCGGAAGTGAGCAGTAGTGCACAGACTCGGCAGTGTCTTCGTGGAATGCTTACCTCGACGCGTCGCCGTTCAATCCGCGCAGCCCGCAGCAGCAACGTACAACCGGGCACCCGAAGGATGATCTGGCAAGGTGGTTGAAAATGCGCAAGATCCGTTTGCTGTCGCTAGCCGTTCTGCTACTGGCCATGTCGGCCGCCGCGTTCGCGCAGGTCGGCTTGTCTATCACGATCGCTCCGCCCGAACTGGTAGCTTACTCGCAACCTATATGTCCGCAGAGCGGCTATTTGTGGACACCCGGCTACTGGGCTTATGGTGATGAAGGCTATTTCTGGGTGCCGGGCACATGGGCCGAGCCGCCCGCCGTTGGCCTGCTATGGACTCCAGGTTATTGGGGTTGGGGCGGCAATGCCTTCGCTTGGAATGACGGCTACTGGGGTCCCACTATCGGCTTCTACGGTGGAGTCAACTATGGCTTCGGCTATGGAGGCTTCGGCTATGAGGGCGGATATTGGAATAACGGAGCCTTCAGTTACAACCGCTCGGTGAATAACGTGGATGTGGCGAACTTTCACAACACTTACGAAAAGACCGTAAGCAACGAGAGAGCGGGAAACAACGTTAGCTACAACGGCGGGACCGGTGGAACAACCGCTCGACCGACCGCTGCGGAAGAGACCGCGGCACATGAGAGTCATCGTCCGGCAACGGCCACACAAACAGGGCATCAACAGGCCGCCAGCAAGAACCACGAACTATTGGCGTCCGTGAATCATGGCAAGCCGCCAATCGCTGCAACCTCCAAACCGGGAGAGTTTAGCGGCAAAGGGGTGGTAGCGGCCAATGGCGCCGCAGCTGAGACTAAGGCTACTGAGAACAAGGCAGCGGAGACGAAGGCCACTGAGAACAAGGCTGCCGAGACTAAGGCCACTGAGAACAAGGCTGCCGAGACTAAGGCCACTGAGAACAAGGCAGCTGAGACTAAGGCCACCGAGAACGAGGCAGCGGAGACTAAGGCCACCGAGAACAAGGCAGCCGAGACTAAGGCTACCGAGAATAAAGCAGCGGAGACTAAGGCTACTGAGAACAAAGCAGCCGAGACTAAGACTACTGAGAATAAGGCGACCGAAAAGAAGGCAGCGGCAGCTCGTTCGACCAAGAATAAGGCGGCCGAGAACAAGGCAGCGGCAACTCGTTCGAGTGAGAATAACGCGACCGAGAAAAAGGCGGCAGCAACTCGCTCGACCGAGAACAAGGCAGCCGAGAATAAGGCAACAGCGACTCGCACGAGTGAGAATAAGGCGGCCGCGAGTAAGGCAGCGGCAACTCGCGCGACTGAGAATAAGGCGGCCGAGAAGAAGGCAACTGCTACGCGCACGAGTGAGAACAAGGCAGCTCATGCGCAACCTGCAGCTCATGCGCAGCCTGCAGCTCATGCGCAACCTGCAGCTCATGCGCAGCCTGCAGCTCATGCGCAACCTGCAGCTCATGCACAGCCTGCAGCCCATGCGCAACCTGCAGCCCATGTGCAGCCTGCAGCCCATCAACAGAGTGCTCCACGTCCGACGACCGCAGCTCATGCACAGCCTGCCGCTCGTCCCCAGGCTGCACCCCGCCCTGCGAGCGCTCCTCGTCCGGAGACAAAAGCCCCCGGAGGTAAAGAGAGGTAAGAGAAGCCTTGTATTGCGTCAGGCCGCTCGAGGGATAAGAAGGTCGATTAACTCTTACATTGGTGCGGGTTCACTTCGTGGACTCGCGCCATTTCCTTTCTGGCGGTAGGCAGCGATTCGAAGTGATGTCCCACGTCGTGGAGCCCGCTGTCATCTCCCGCAGCTCCTACGAGAGAACTAATCCCGCGCTTTCGACCCTTTTTTCATATGAGCAGTTTTGACCAGTAAGAAACCAGCGGAACGTCTATAAGGAAAGTGGCTCTCCATCGTGGCTCTCCGTCAATGTTGAGTTCCCGTTGCGGAACTTCAGGATCGGGGTGCCGCGCTGGAATAAGACAGAATCAAAGCCACCCCTTTCGGGGAGTGACGTTTGAACGTCGTCTTATGTGCCGGAAAAAGGAGTGAACTATGCTTGGAACTATATTGATTGTGATTTTGATCTTAGCGCTTTTCGGTGCCCTGCCACGGTGGGGATATAGCCGGGAGTGGGGTTATGCTCCGACCGGAGGACTGGGACTTATCCTTTGCGTCGTGGTAATTCTGCTGGTTCTTGGTCGGATCTGAATCATGCACCACCAGCCAACATGGTCAGGCGCCATCGCCAAGGGTTGGCGCCTGCTTTCTGTTCGCGCGTTGGCGCTTCTTCTCGTCGCGCTCATGTGCCGCGGCGGTTCGTTCGCTTACTCCGTTCTGACGCACGAGGAAATCGTGGACCTGCTCTGGTCCGACGAGATCCGGCCCCTGTTGCTCAAACGATACCCGGGACTGTCGGAAGATCAGATCAAGGAGGCGCATGCCTACGCTTACGGAGGCGCCGTCATCCAGGATATGGGTTATTACCCATTCGGCAGCAAAGAATTCAGCAACCTGGTGCATTACGTTCGCAGCGGAGATTTTGTTCGCGAGCTGCTGCTCGAAAGCCAGAATGCCAACGAATATGCCTTCGCTCTGGGCGCGCTGGCGCACTATGCGTCGGACATTACCGGGCACCGGATGGCAGTCAATGAGGCGGTGGCCATCGAGTACCCAAAGTTACGCGCGAAGTTTGGCAAGTCGGTGATGTATGCGCAGGACAGGACGGCACACTTAAAAACAGAGTTCGGTTTCGACATGCTGCAGGTGGCGAAGAATCGTTACCCATCGCAGCAGTACCACGATTTCATTGGGTTTCAAGTGTCAAAGCCCCTGCTCGAGCGAGTCTTCCCCGTGGTATACGGAGTGGAGTTGAAAGACGTGCTCGCTCATGAGGACCTCGCCATCGGCTCCTATCGTTTCTCCGTCAGCCGGCTGATTCCGGAGATGACCCAGGTCGCGCTCCAGACCCACAAGAAAGACCTGATGCGCGAGCGCCCCGACTTCGCGAAGGAAAAGTTCCTGTACCGGCTTTCGCGCTCCGACTATGAAAAGGAGTGGGGGAAGGACTACACCAAGCCGGGAGTCGGAACCCGGCTCCTCTCAATCCTCTTGCGCTACATGCCGAGGATTGGTCCCTTTAAGGGGCTGGGCTTCAAGAACCCGACTCCGCAGACCGAGGACCTGTATTTCAAGAGCATCAATCTGACCGTCGATCAATACCGGGCCTTCCTCCACTCAGTGGGCACTGGCTCGGTCCTGCTTTCCAATTGTGATCTTGATAGTGGCCAACCTACCAAAGCAGCGGAATACTCGCTCGCCGACGACACTTATGCAAAGCTGCTGGGACAGTTATCGAGCCGCAAGTTCGATGGGACGACTCCAGAGCTGCGCGGCAACATCCTGCAGTTTTATTCCGACCTCTCGGTACCGATCGAGACGAAGAAGGACCCAGTTCGCTGGCAAGGCGTGCTGACTGCGCTGGACCAGTTGAAGTCCATGGCGCCTGTGCCGACGGTGGCGGGCAACGCTGCCCACTGATTTCGGAGCGCGACTGCTTCACTTCAAGAACGCCGCGGTCGTTGCACGAATAAGTTTGTGGCTGCACCTTCCGAGTTCGAGCGGCTTTGAACGCCGTGGCACTGAGTTACAAAGCGATCAATTCTGACCATTCTTCCGAGGCCTAAAGTTCGATACTGGTAACTCACAAGGTTCTGACGCCGGAGGGGAACTCAAGGTCGGCCCTTGTGGAGATTTGATGCATGGGAGGTTTCGATGAATCTACATCTGCTGGATACGAATCTGATTGTGCTCGCCGCCGTAGCGATTCTGATCGTCGCAGTGCTTGCTTGGGTGTACGCGCGAAAACGCAGGAATACGACCGCAGTCCTGCGCAAGAAATTTGGGCCCGAGTACGATCGGGCGGTGCTGGTGCATGGGGCAGGACGAAAAGCGGAATCGAAATTAGAGGATCGCGAGAAGCGGGTTGAAAAGCTCAACATCCGCGATCTTGATCCGCTCGAACACGAACGTTTTTCGAAACGGTGGGAGTCCGTGCAGTCTCGTTTTGTCGATTCCCCTAAAGGGGCGGTCACAGAGGCCGATGACTTGGTAGCCTCTTTAATGAAAGCTCGTGGCTATCCCGTATCCGATTTCGAACAGCGCGCCGCCGACATTTCTGTCGACCATCCCCGAATGGTGGAGAACTACCGGTCTGCGCATGAGATTGCGCTGCGGGTGGGGAAAAACGAAGCAACTACCGAAGAGCTGAGAACGGCAATGATTCACTACCGCTCTCTGTTTGAAGAGCTGGTGCAGGTGCCAGTGAGTGTTGAAAGAAAAGAAGTGGCGTAATGGCCCGTGGCAACTACGCTCTGGCAACGGAGTGGAGGCACAATCGAAGCTGATTTCAAGAAGACAGGAGAAAAACATGAAACCCAGCACGCAAGACCGGACCGAGGGCAAACTCCACGAAGTGAAGGGGAAAGTGAAGGAGAAGGTCGGAAAGGCGACGAACGACCCCGATCTGGAAGTCTCAGGGGAAGCGGAACAGAACGCCGGCAAAGTTCAAAAGTGGATTGGCCGCGCGGAAAAAGCTGTCGGTGAATAAAAACGCATCAACCTTGCTCGCAAAACACACAGGAGGGGACCAATGTCACAAACCGTAGTGGAGAGAGCAGCTGACCATATTGGCGAATCAGCTCGCCGGGCCTCATGCGCAACCAGTGCGATTGCCGATGCGATCGAGGATGGCGTAGGAGTGGTGAGGCGGGCCGCAAAGCAGGGCGGCGATGCTGCCGAAGAGATCCTGAATGACACAACTCAGCGCCTCCAGCGACACCCATTGCTAACGGTTGCGACGACTTTTGCGGTAGGCGTCGCCGCCGGGACATTGATTGGCTGGACGCTGAAACGAAGGTAGATCAGGCAAATTCAACCTACAACGATCTAGCGCAAGGCTCTTGCATGAGCTTGCGGAAAAAGGAGAACTAATGATGATGACGACAAATGAGCAAAACAAATGTGCGCACCTGCCATGCCGATGTCTGGTGCAAGCTGGGGACAAATACTGCAGTCAAGCATGCAAAGAAGCGGGCTCCAAAGAACTGGAGATTGCGTGCCAGTGCGACCACGGAACTTGCCCGCTCACCGTCTGAGGAGCAGTAACTTCTGGCGTGCGGGCTGGCTCTTTAGATTGAGCCGGGGAGAATCTCGATATGAAGACATGCCGAACTATGCTCTTGTTGTTGGTAATCGCGGACTTCGCAGCCCTACCAGTGCTGGTAAAGGCGCAATCACTGGTCGATGTGGGAGATTCCTCCAGCAGCACTGTTGACCTGTCAGGAAGTGCGGCAACCCCGCTGCCGGATCTGACGTATATGCGTCCGCCGCAGGCAACGAAGCTCCACAACTATCTTTTTGACGCGTTCGGCCTTTATCCCATCGTCGGGGCTGGAATGTTTGCGGGCATTAATCAAGTCCAGAACACTCCACCGGAATGGAAGCAAGGAGTGGATGGCTACAGCAAGCGCTTTGGGTCCGACTTCAGCATTGCGGCGGTAACTACGACGACGCGCTACGCGCTTTCGGAAGCCTTCCACGAAGACACGTTGTATTACCGCTGTGAGTGCAAGGGCGTGTTTGGGCGGCTGCGCCATGCCGTGATTTCGACCTTTGTCGCACGCCGCGGCGACGATGGCCATCGCGTCTTTTCTTTTCCTGATCTGGTTGCTCCGTATGCCGGCACCATGACGGCCGTTTATGGCTGGTATCCCGGCCGCTACGATTACAAGGATGCATTCCGTATGGGCAACTACAGCTTGCTGGGGTATGTAGGCGCGAACATCTCCCTTGAATTTCTCTATAGCGGACCACATTCATGGCTGTCTCGCATACACCTCAACGATACGCACGGAGCGCCAGATTCGGGCTCAAGTCCACGATCGACCGGGAATTGAGCACGGTCGCAGACATGGAACCTCCACCTCCGGGGCAGCGGACGTCGCTTATCGCTGCCAACTCGGCTGCACAAGCTAGCGTTGAAGATAACCTATCGCGCGGCCTCACGAATCAACAACTGATTCTGATCAATAATCGATCGGCACTCTTTCAATAATTGCCGAGGACTCTCAGCGCTATGCTGCTGCCGCTTCGGGTGTGTGCAGCGTGAAGTAGGCAGGATGTGTGGTTTCGATGATTTCCTTCGCCTTGGCCACTTCTGCAGCCGTGCCGTGGGCGATCACCAGGAATTGATCCGTCTTGAGTGCTGCTTCGTACTTCACAATGCTGTCCTTAGGAATACCTATGCTGTAGAGGCCAGCTCCCAGAGCACTCAAACCGCCTACCACCACCGCACCTTCCAACGCTCCCACGATCCACGCCACCAGCGGCCCAGCCACTAAGATTGGGCCGATGCCCGGAATCATGAAAAAAGCGGAGCCGAACAGAAGCCCCCAAAAGCCTCCCCAGA
>PLHP01000277.1 GCA_003138955.1 Acidobacteriaceae bacterium
GCATCCGGAAGCGCCAGCAATTTCTGGTGCAGACTGTCGTAGAGCAACCCCGCAAGTTGCTGCGGGGTGTGCGTGCGCGAAAGATCCGGGCGTCCGACATCGCCAATAAACAGCGTATCGCCTGTCAGTACCGCGCAGGGCTGCGCTGATTTGCCTTCGGACGATTTACTTTCAGGCGATTTGTTTTCATCGGTGACCACCAGGCAGACGCTCTCGGGCGTATGGCCAGGCGTCTCCAACGCGCGAATCCGCACGGCTCCCATCCTGACTTCAAAACCGTCGGTCAGCGGCACATGCTGGAATCCGGCGTTGGCTTGCGCTCCGATGTAAATCCTGGCGCCCGTGCGTGCCGCGAGTTCTTTGTGTCCCGAAACAAAGTCGGCGTGCAGATGAGTTTCGAATATGTGGCGGATTTTGAGATTCTGCTCGTCGGCCGCGTTCAGATAAATGTCCACATCGCGTTGCGGATCCACCACCGCCGCTTCGCCCTCCGATCCGATCATGTACGAAGCATGAGCTAGACACGTGAGATAAAACTGTTCAAAATACATATCGCGACTCCGGACGGATACAGTTTTTCCGCGATTTTCAGATTGTCGTTTTGCAGCTTATCACTGTCGCCTGCCGGGGTCGATATCGCAGCTGCATTCAAGACTACAGGTCAGTATGGAGTGCAGAAGTTTTTGCACGAAGTCCCCGCAACCGGGGCAAAAAGTATCTGAGAGTGTTTTCCAAGCTATTGATCGGCTTATGGTTAAACGATGCACCATCTGCGTACTCCTTTTGTAACTTGGACTTGCGCCCAATCAAGGCCTACAGTCAATGGAGTCGCGTTTGTTGAGTTTTCGGTCCTCGGCGTGCATCGAAGTAGTTGAAGGTTCCGAGATTCACCGGGGTTCCGAAACTAAGGTTTACGCACTAGGCGAAGAAATGACGAAGAAGGAATGAAGAAGCGCGTCAAATTCGGGTTGGCACTAAGCGGATCGGCAATCATCGTAGTATTCGCGATCGCCGCAGTTCTCAGTATGTCCGTATCGGGATACGCCCAAGGCAGTCCCTACGTCATCGCCGCTTCCAGCAACCCCACTGCTCTGCCCGCCACCAGCGACGAGGCGGACGAACCTATCCTAACCATCAAGAAACGCGTCGATGAAGTCAACGTACTGTTCATTGCTACCGATCGCCACGGCAAGTTCGTCCGCAATCTGAACCAGAACGATTTCTCTATTTTCGACGACCACAAGCCCGTGCAGTCCATCCTCGACTTCCGGCGCGAGACCGACCTGCCCATCGAATTGGGCCTGCTCATGGACGTGAGCGGCTCCGTGCAGGGCCGCTTTGGATTTGAAAAAGAAGCAGCCACCGGATTTCTCCAGCACATCATCCGTCCCGGCTACGACCGCGCGTTCGTCGTAGGCTTCAACAAAGAGAGCCGCCTCACCCAGGATTTNNAATGGCGGCGGCACCGCGCTCTATGACGCAGTTTACAAGGCGTGCAAGGAAAAGCTGCTGCGCGAACAGTCCGATCGTCCCATTCGCAAAGCCATCGTCATCCTCAGCGACGGCGAGGACAATCAGAGCGAACATACGGCCGCCCAGTCCATTGAAATGGCGCAGCGCGCCGAAGTTATCATTTATGCCATCTCTACCGACGACAGCGGCCTGATTCTGCGCGGCGACAAAGTTCTCGAAGAACTCGCTTCCGCCACTGGCGGCCGCGCTTTCTTCCCCTACAAGATGAAAGACATCACCCGCTCGTTCGCTGCCATTGAAGACGAACTGCGCAGCCAGTACGCTGTTTCCTACAAGCCATCCGACTTCGACGCCGACGGACGCTACCGCTCGATCGAGATCACTACCCTGAAAAAAGATCTGCAAGTCCGCGCCCGCCGCGGATACTTCGCTCCAAAGCAATAAGCTAAAGTTCAAGGTTGCAAAGTTGCAAGGTTGCAAAGCCTCGCAGCAACATTGAAACTTTGAAACTTTGCCCTCCCTGTGCTACCGTCCCCTTGAATCCACATCGAGGAGGGTCCACGTGATTTTGCTCGTTCTTGCAGTCGTAGTTCTGTTGGGCGTCTTCCTGATCGGGATGTACAACAGCCTGGTGCAGTTGCGAGTGCGCTCCGAATCGGCCTGGTCCGACATCGATGTTCAGCTCAAGCGCCGCCACGACCTGATTCCAAATCTGGTTGAAACCGTCAAAGGCTACGCCACCCACGAAAAGGATACCTTCGAGAACATCGCCAAATTCCGCTCCATGGCCATGCAGGCCACCGGCCCAGTCGACAAGGCTGCCGCCGAGAATCAACTGACCGGCGCGCTCAAAAGCCTGTTTGCGGTGGCCGAAAATTATCCCCAGCTCCAGGCCTCGCAGGAATTCACGCAGCTGCAAAATTCTCTCAACCAAATCGAGGACGCAATTCAAAACGCCCGCCGCTACTACAACGCCGTGGTGCGCGACCTGAACACCAAGATTCAATCTTTCCCGACCAACATTCTGGCCGGGATGTTCGGCTTCCAGCAGAAGCAGTTCTTCGAGGCAGCCGCCGCCGATCGCGAACCAGTCACGGTAAAGTTCTAGACATGTTGCATCAGCGATTGCGCCACAGCCAACCGTCGTGCGGGTCGCCCGCCTTTCCCCTGTGCCACCCTGTGCCCCCTGTGGTAAAGCTTTTGCTTTCTCTGCTGCTGGGGCTGCTACTAATTCCAAGTTCCGCCTCTGCCCAGGCCCGCAATTGGCGCGTAGCCGATTTCAAGGACACCATCTCCATCGCCGCCGATGGCACGGCCCTGGTCAGCGAGAAAATCACCCTCGTTTTCGTGGGCGAGTGGCACGGCATTCACCGCACCATTCCGGTCGAGTATCCCGGAGCGCAGGGGGCCAACTACACGCTCTTTCTCAATGTCCTGAGTGTCGCCGACGAAAACGGAAACAAACTGAAGTACGATTCAAGCAAGTCCGGAGCCTACCGCGATCTCAAGATCTACATTCCCGATGCAGTCGATACGACGCGCATCGTCAACATCGATTACTCCGTGCGCAACGGCGTACGCTTCTTTGATAGTTACGCCGAGTTCTACTGGAATGTGACCGGCAACGATTGGCCGGTGCCTATTGCCCACGCCTCGGCCTTCGTGACCCTGCCCGAAAATGCTGCCGGAGGACTGCGCGCCCAGGCCTTCACCGGCGCCTACGGTTCCAGGCAAAACGAAGCGACCGCCGAAGTCAAAGGCGCCGATGTCCTTTTCGAAACCACCAGCCCGCTTCCCATGCGCGGCGGCGTCACCATCGACATCTACATTCCGCAGGGAGTGCTCAAACCTCCCTCCGCGCTCACCAAGTTTGGCTGGTTTCTAAGCAGCAATCCCATCGTATTTCTGCCCTTACTAACTCTGGCCGTGATGTTCGCCCTCTGGTATTCCGTGGGCCGCGATCCTGATCCCGGCGTCTCCGTCGCCCCGCAGTACGAGCCTCCCAAAGGCTTCTGTCCCGCCGAAGCCGGAACGTTACTCGACGACACCATCCATCCCCGCGACATCACCAGCACCATCGTCGATCTGGCCGTGCGCGGCTACATCAAGCTCGAAGAAAAAGTCGACACCTTCCTGCTCTTTCACCACAAAGATTACCTATTCCATTTGTTAAAGCCACGCGAGCAGTGGGGCTCAGACGTTACACCGCACGAACGCGTGATGCTGGATAACATTTTTCTGAGCGGGACCGGAGTACGCCTTTCCGATCTCAAGAATCGTTTTTACACCGTGATTCCCATCGTGCGCGAGGACATCATGTCCTCGCTGAAGAGCAAAGGCATCTATACTCTTGACCCGGAATCGGCCAATGGCTACAGCATCGTCGCCGGCGTTGCCATCGCAATCCTCGTCGTCGCCGTGCAAATCATGGGTTGGATGAATCTGTTCTATTCCATTCCGCTCGTGATCGGCAGCGTTCTAGTTTCCGTGCTGATCTGGTGGCTCTTCGCGCGCCAGATGACGGCGAAAACCGTGGCCGGTGCGCGCATCAGAATCGCCGTCCTCGGATTCCAGGAGTTCTTGAACCGCGTCGACGCCGACCGCATCAAGAGCATGTCGCCCGACACGTTCGAAAAATTTCTTCCCTACGCCATGGCGCTCGGCGTCGAGCACAACTGGGCAAAAGCGTTCGACGGAATCGTGAAGGATCCACCGAGCTGGTACGCTTCGCCGAACGGCTACGTCGGCTTCAGTCCGCTTTTCTTTTCCAGCTCCATGCACAGCATGGCGTCGGACATGCACCAGGTCTTCGTCTCCGCTCCCAGGGCCAGTTCCAGCGGATCCGGCTTCAGAGGAGGAGGCGGATTCTCAGGCGGAGGCTTTTCCGGAGGCGGATTCGGCGGCGGCGGCGGCGGCGCCTTCTAGCGGGTCTTGACTTTGTTTTGAAGGGGCGCGGCTTCAGCCGCGCCGTAACCGGCTCAAAATTGGCAGCGGCTTTAGCCGCCCAGCGCGCCTTAGCTTGCCACCGCTTCCTCCAGTCGGCACTCTTCCGCCGACTTATCAGCTCTGAGTCCCATGAATACAGGCGCTCGCAGCTTCACGCCGCCCTCCGCCGTTTCATGAGTCCACTCGGCAAACTTGATTTCGGCGACAAGTTCCGGGCGCACGAAGTAAACTTTCCGCAATCCGCCAATCTCGCCGTAAAACGGATTCTGTTTCGTCTTGAGCGGCTGCAGAAGATCAAACATCTTTCTAAGCGCCTTCTGATCGAAGCCCGTGCCCACCTGCCCGACGTGAATGAGGCGCCCTTGCGGGTCATACAACCCAAGCACGAGCGCGCCGAAATATTCGCGGCTGCCTTCGGGAGGTGTATAGCCTCCGATGACGCACTCCTGGCGCTGCGTGATTTTTATTTTGAGCCAGTTTCGCGAGCGCTTTTCTTCGTAGGAGCTGCTACGTTTCTTGGCGACAATGCCTTCCAGTTCGCGCCGCCTCGCCGCTTCGAAAAGCTCAAGACCTTTCTCGGCATAGTGGTCGGAAAAATGAACGACTTCGCTGTTTTCAATTCGGTCTTGCAGCAACTGCTTGCGTTGTTCGAGCGCGACGTGGCGCAGGTCCACGCCATCGAGGTACAACAGATCGAACGCATAGTAAACGACCCGAACGCCTTCGCGCCGCGGCAGTCGCCGTTTACCCGGCTGGAATCCGGTCCGCTGCTGCATCAGACTAAAGGAAGGGCGCCCTTCTTCATCGAGTGCGACGATCTCGCCGTCAAGGATGGCGCGTTGGGCCTTTACGAATTGCGGCAGGCTCCCAAGCTCGGGAAACTGTGCCGTGAGGTCATTCTGGTTGCGCGACACCAAGCGCACGCGCCCGTCTTCAATGAAGGCGATGGCCCGGTAGCCGTCCCATTTAATCTCGAACAGCCAGTCGGGATCGTCGAAGGCCTTGCCGGCGGGAGTAGCCAGCATCGGGTGGACGACTGTGGGCATGGGCTTCTCCTCAGCTCCGGCCAGAGCGCTAACCGCAGAGGACGCCGAGTTAGCAGAGGATTTCTTGCTTCGTGGTTTGGATGCGGAATCTTTAGCTCCGGCTTCCTTGGACGCTGTATCCGAAGTATTCGCGTGAGCTACACGTCGCGCCGCTTGTCGAGGGCTTTTACCATCATTTTTCTCCGCGTTCTCCGCGGTTAGAGCTTTTTTCTCAGCGTCCTCTGCGTTCAAAGCCTTTCGCTTTGAGTCGGCGCGTGCGATTGCGTCCGCCAGCCACGCGGCCTTCACCCTCCCGCGCGACGCAGGACGGCTGCTCTTCCATTCCGCCGAGCCTTCATCGCCAGCGATCTGTGCCATGGTGCGACCGCTGAGAATGGAGGTGTCATACGCGTCGATGTCGAAGCCCGCGACGACGCGATCATCTTTCTTCTTGATCAGCAGCCATTCATTTCCTTTGCTTCCAGCGCGGCCTTTGATGTGCACGAGCGCGAAATCGCCGTTGAGCCGCTTCCCTTTCAGACGAAACTTCAGGTCGCCCTTCGCCAGCATGGCGGCAGCTTCTCTTTCCGTTCCCGGAACGTACTCGCCGTTAACTGGCACCGGCGATAGCGGTACCCAGGTCCCTTCGTCCCAAACCATCACGGTGCCGCCGCCGTAGTTGCCTTTGGGAATGGTGCCTTCAAAATCGAAGTACGAAACGGGATGATCCTCGACCTGCATGGCCAGGCGCTTGTCGGCAGGGTCGAGCGACGGGCCTTTGGGAACTGCCCAGGACTTGAGCACGCCTTCCATCTCCAGGCGGAAATCGTAGTGCAGCCGTGACGCATGATGCCGCTGGACCACAAAGCGGTGCCGCGATTGTTTTTCCAGCTTGGGCGGAGGCTCGGGCGTTTCCTCAAAGCGCCGCTTTCGTTTGTATTCGTCAAGCGACATGGTGGCTATTGTAATTCCACGTAGTGTGGGGACGGTCGTGTGGGGACGGACGCCCTCGCCCGTCCAAGCCGAGCGCACCGGGGCCCCCGTCAAGCCCGGTGTTGGCTTGACAAGGTGGAGCAGCTCGGCAGTTGCCTGTGGCCACGGCAACTCTGATTCGCGATAGCGGGCCGTCGCCAGTCATAAATATTTCCCCAAGGCCGTATACTGTTCCGGTTTCTGAGGAGTGCATGAATCGGCTGCCACGACCCGGAGAACCCGTCGCATGAAACGTGAATACCCTGAGTCCCCTCTGGTGGGCGTCGGCGCAGTGATCGTGCGGGAGAACCGCGTCCTGCTGATCCAGCGAGGAACACCGCCGCTGCTGGGCGAGTGGTCGTTGCCGGGTGGCGTCCTCGAATGCGGTGAAGCTCTCCGCGAAGCGGCGGTCCGTGAAGCCTGCGAAGAAACGGGATTGCTGGTCGAGACAGGTGAACTGCTGGGCGTGTATGAGCGTGTGATCCGAGGCGACGACGGACGGGTGCGGTATCACTATGTGTTGATTGATTTCTTGTGTCGTCCGGTCGGCGGTGATTTGAAAGCGGGCAGCGACGCGGCGGATGTTCGTTGGTTCACGCGTGACGAACTGCCCGCGCTCAAACTGGCCTATGACGCGAATGACGTCGTGCTCAAGGGATTGTCGCGGACTTAGTAGTCCCCGTAACCACAGGCAGCACAGTTGGCTGCCGAGCTGGCGCCCGGCCTGGACGGGCGAGGGCGCCCGTCCCCACACTAGCAATCTAATTGGCCATCTTGGCCACATGCACCGCGAAGCCCGTCTTGGGCAGCAGTGACGTTAACTCGAACACCTTGAAGCCGTCACCGGTAATTTCGGTCTGGCGATAAATGCCGGGCTCGGTTTCGGCCGTTTCGTGGCGGCCTTGCAGATCGTCGAGAAACTTCTGCGCGTCTTTGAGGCTGGCTTCCCCGCCTTTGGCACGTGTCACCACAGCCTCGGTGGCGTAGGAGCGCACAAGTTTCGGCCAATACTTTTGCAGCAGCTGCGTGCTCGCGAAAATATCAGCCCACACAATTTCTCCATTCACCGCGACCACCACGCCCACCGCATTCTTGTCGCGCAGTTGGCGGATAACGCTTTCGTAGTTGCGCTGCACCGGCGCGGCGACGGCATCAACCTGTTTTTGCACTTCCTTATTGTCCATAACGCGCGCATAAGAGGTAGTCGCGTTCACTGCGGGAGCGGCGCCTGTTGCTTCCACGGTCACTGCCATGGAGCTCTGCGAAGTACGGACGCTGTCCCACACTTGTTGCTGATCTTTCGCGGCCATCGCCTTGCTGCGCACGGCGGGAGCGGCGAGAAGACCGTTCGTGACGCCCGGTGCGTTGCTGAACTCGTTCTTACCGTTCGCCGCCACCCAACGTCCGGGCTCGACGCAGAAAACACTGAGGTCGACCGGATCGCTCTCCGCGGGCACAATGCGATCTTTTCCGATGACGCGGTCCTGCTTGCCGCCAGTAACGATCTCACCGGCGAGGAGTAACAACGGTCGCTTCGAGTTATTGACCAGGACCAGCCGATTCACCTCCGCGTCGCGCACGGGATGGATGATTGCCGGTTCGCCGGGGCGGTGGCGGATGAGGCCACGCGCCTGGCCCGCTTCAGTCACGACAACGTCGCCGGTGCGCAGGCCTTCATCGAGGGTGAGAAACTCTGCCGTGTCGTACGACTTACTGGCGACTACGGGAAAGACGGTCAGATTGCCGCTGCGAATCGGGCTCAGCAGCGAATAACCAGACGCTGGCGCCACTTCGCCCGCTCGCACCATGCACGGAACCACAACCGCCGCTGCTACTATCGCCATTACAACGATTCCAGCACCTGCAGAACCAATAACCAGCCGCATAATCGGCCTCCTCGTAGTAAAGACACCGCTGATAACGTTTCGTATCGGAGCATCGCTTTAGCGATGCCGTAAGTCCTTCGCAATCCGACGCCCCTTTAGGTGTTGGGGCGCGAAGTCACACTTGTTCCGCAGCCTGTGAAGCCGTGTCCTTCCCGAAAACCTACTTAGAACCATTTATGAGACCAATTCCAGCGAAGACACTAATCCTTCCGCGTCCGCGCGATCCTCTGCGTGCGCCGCCGACCCATGCCCCGGCACGCCTAAGATAGAGCGTGCCGGGGGACTCAACCGCGAGTCTTCCAGGAGTGTCTTTCTCTACTCGCTGATCGAAGAACGCACGATTTATTCGTCCTTGCATCTAAAAAATTGCTAGCATCATCTTGGACACGCCAGAGTGACACGCCAGGGGGTACACGCCCCAGGGGCTACATGTCAAAGTCCGCCCAATCCGCCCACCAGGCAAACGCCGCTCCGGCTCTCTATGAGCGCAGCGGGGCTGCGGCTTACGGTGTGAGCGTTGAGCAGTTCGCGGCAATCCTCGATGAAATTCTGCGCAAGTATCTTTCCCAAAAATCGGCCCACGATTCGGCCCGCGATTCGGCAGAACAAAAGGCTGACTTCTGCGCCGGGCTGCGTCTGGAAGAATTGGCGCTGGCGCGCGCATGTGCCGCGGGAAACGAGCGGGCGTGGCAGGACTTCATCGCCCGCTACCGGCAGAAGCTGCACGGCATGGCGCTGCACATTACGCGCGACGGCGCACATGCCGCCGAGTTGGCCGATTCGCTCTTCGCGGATCTCTACGGCGTGAACGCACGCGATGGAGTACGCAGTTCGAAACTCGTGTTCTACACCGGTCGCGGTTCGCTCGAAGGCTGGCTGCGCACGGTGATGGCGCAGGAGTTCATCAATCGCTATCGCAAGCAGAAACGCACGGTCAGTCTGGAAGAGCAGACGGAAGAAGGTGTACAGTTTCGAGCGGCGGTCCNNGAGGACCGGTTTACTCTGGCGTCTTATTATCTGGATGGGCGGACGCTGGCCGAAATTGCGCGCACGCTGGGGCTGCACGAATCAAGCGTGAGCCGGCGGCTCGATCGGCTCGCGACGGGGCTCCGGAAGCGTATTCTGGCGGGGCTGCGAATGCAGGGAATGAGCCATGCCCAGGCTACGGAAGCGCTGGAAACCGACGTGCGGGACATAGAGCTGAATTTGCGCTCGCGTTTAGCGCAAGATTCCGAGCCGAAGACGTTCCCTGAGGGAAAGGTTCCGGCTCAAGACGCAGGCAAAGGAAGCAATGGCTGAAGTACCTAAAATCGTATATGACCGCCTGCGGGTTGCGCGGCCCGTGCGTGCTTTGCCGGACCGACCTTTGGCGGAGCAGAGCGCGCCCGAGCGATCGCATCCGGATGCGGATCTGCTGACGGCTTTTGCCGAGCAGGCGCTTTCGGCGACCGAGCGCGACAGCGTGCTTGAGCATCTGGCGCTCTGCGGAGATTGCCGCGAGGTGATCACTCTGGCGCTCCCGCCTGCGGACATTCTGGCCGCTCCGATTGCGACCGAGACTGAAGCTGTTCGGGCAACGCCGATTCCGGCGAAGTCCGAGAGGAACTTCCTGAACGCATTTGCCTGGCCAAGTCTACGCTGGGCCGCGCTGGCAGCGGGCGTTGCGGTGGCGGCCTCGGTACTTCTGATGCATCCGGGCAAGTTGAACCAGGCGACGCCGCCCTCCGTAAACCGGCAGGTCGCGACTACTGCGCCGCCAGCCTCCGCCCCGCAGATCGCACCGTCGTCAGTCCCAGCATCGTCAATCGCAGCGTCGTCAATCACACCGTCGCCGATGGACCAATCGGCAATCTCGTCTAGAACTAACGAAGCACGACCAAAGTCGGAATTACGGCTGTCCAAGAAACTCAACGCTGGGGCGGCAGCACCGCCGCACCAGGCGGAGCGCGGAATGCTTCTTGGTGAGAACAAGCAGGGTTCAGGCCAGGCAGACAAGTTGTGGGCAGCGCCATCGGCCGGAGCCATGGCGCTCGATGCGCCGACCAGTCGACGGGCGACTGAAGCGGTTGAGGTTTCTGGAGCCGCCGCTGCAGTAGAGGTTGCACCCTCCGCGGACGACACCCTGATGGCGCGAAACGAGACGCCAGCGATTGAAAAGGCAAAGCCAGCGCTGCAAGAGCCAGCGCCCCAAGAGAAAGAGATGGAAGTGAATGCGCAGCAGAACACCCAGGCAGCCGTTGTCCCCGGACTAGGCAGGTCACAGGCCAGGGCGATGATGTCATCCGCGAGACTGGCATCCGCTGCGAGCCAACCTTTGGCACACCATGTCACCTGGGTAATTACCGGGGGCGTCCTGCAACGGTCACTGGACGGCGGCCAGAGCTGGCAAAACGCTTTGCGCGCGGATCATCCATTGCTGTGCTACGCAAGCCACGGTGAGAATGTATGGGCTGGCGGGCTGGCGGGTACGCTTTTCCACTCCGCCGACGGCGGCGTAACGTGGGTGCAGGTACAACCTTCCATCAAAGTCCTGCAACTTAGCTCCGACATAACTCACATTGATGTGCGTGGGGATGTGCACGGCGATGTCCACGGCCCGGTGGAGATTGTACTTTCCACCGGTAACAACGAAATCTGGAGCAGCGCGGACGGCGGGAAAACCTGGGAAAAGAAGTGATCCAGTCGCTTCTGATGTTCTGCCTTAGTGGTTTTTTCTCTCCAGTTTTGGAAGTATTTCGCAAAACTCTTGACAGGTTATCCCCTTTCTTTCAAACAGAAGCATCTATTAACTCCGCAAAGTAACATTACCTCCGCACAGGACTCGCGTTACTCATTTGCAAGCTTAGTATTACGGAAGTGATATTTACAGTAGGGTCAAACGAACATAGGATGGGCACGTGGTTTGGCGGTCCGGGGGGAGGGCTGCCGAAGACGCCCTGAGCTTCGACGCTCAGGGCGCTTTTTATTACCCTTAACAATTCAACGACAAAAAACTTTCTCCCAAGCTCTTAGGTCGTGGCGGGAGCGGCGATCCTCTTGGCGCCAATAACGGAATTCACCGTGGCTACGATCTGGTCGATGGCGCCGTCGATGTCGAGCGCCTTCATCGACCCCTCGCTCGCACGGAAAGCCCCGCTCCAATTAGAAAGCTCTCACGCAGCGCCCCGATCATTCCTGAGATGGAGCATTCTCGTGCCCCAAACGGTCGCGCAACAGGCACCTTCGACAGTCTCCAATGGACGGATCGGCAGTACTGCGTCTCTACGTGTGCTACGCACTTCTGTGCGCAAATTTGTGCGAACTTCAGGGGGGCGAAGAATCCATCGCCCAAAGAGAGGACGGGATCTCTACTTCATTCCCGAGAGGATTCGGGTGCTTTCGAAATGACTACGCCTAAGCGCAGCGAATCAGGTGCGCTTTCGCCAATTCGGCTGTTTTACACAGAGTAGGAGACATCGTCACTTGCGGCGCCTTGCGCCACACTTTCCGTCGTCGCAGCCGCGTCGGCAGACTTGCTGCCGCGTCGCATGGCAACGATTCCGGTGCGCACCATCTCCAATACACCGTATGGACGCAGCACTTCGAGCAGTCCATCGATTTTGTCTTCTCCACCAGTGATTTCGATGGTCAGTGATTCGGTAGCGACATCAACCACACGGGCACGAAACACGCTGGCGAGTTCCAGCACGTGGGAGCGCGCATTGTGAGTGGCCGCCACCCGGATCATGGCCAAGTCCCGGACGATGGCCGGTTGATTGGTGATGTTCTCGACCAGTAACACGTTTACGAGATTGTATAAATTGGCCTCGATGCGGCGTGCCTGGTCGCGGTCGGCGTCGACGGTAATGGTCATGCGCGACACCTCCGGTTTTTCCGTCCGCCCCACCGTCAGCGAATCGATATTGAAGGCGCGGCGGCGAAATAGCGAAGCCACGCGGGTGAGCACACCCGGTTTGTTTTCGACATACACCATGAATGTATTCAGCATATTGTTATTCGTCTTTTATTGAGAGTCGAAGTCCAATTCCCTGTTGCTGGGCTCGAGCTATCGGCTGCGAGCAGCGTCTTTATTAGTCCTCGGCCGTCTCGACGATCGGGCTGGGCCGCCGGATCATGTCGTGCAATGCCGCCCCGGCCGCGACCATCGGATAGACCGTGTCTTCCTGTTCCACCTTAAAATTGATCAGCATCGGCCCCTCGTGCTGGCGCGCCGCTTCAACCGCAGGCACGACCTCGGAACGCCTCGAGACCGTCGCGCTCCGTATGCCGTAAGCCTCCGCCAACTTCGCGAAATCCGGATTGAGCAACGGCGTCGCCGCGTAATTGCGGTCGTAGAAAAATTCCTGCCACTGCCGCACCATGCCGAGATAGCCGTTGTTGATGATGGCGATATGGATCTTCAGGTTTTCCTGCACCATCGTCGCCAGTTCGCACATAGTCATCTGGAATCCGCCATCGCCCACCACCACCCAGACCTCGGCCTCCGGGCAGGCGACTTTGGCGCCGATGGCGGCCGGCAGCGCGAAACCCATCGTGCCTAATCCGCCGGAAGTAATCAGCGAGCGCGGACGCTCATGCTTGTAGTACTGCGCCTCCCACATCTGGTGCTGCCCGACGTCGGTTACCACGATGGTATTGCCGTCGCGCGTCTGGTGCCACAAATCATTAATGACATGGGCGGCATAAAGATGGCCGCTGTCGGGCAGGTTCTGGATGTCGCGCACGGCGGAATCGCCCTTCAGCCGGTCGATGGAATCCAGCCACTCGCTGCGGTCGATGGATTCGATGTGCGGCAACAACTCCAGCAAAACTTCCCGCAAGTCGCCGACGAGGGGAACGTCGACCTTGACGTTCTTGTTAATCTCCGCGGGATCGATCTCGATGTGGATCTTCTTGGCATTGGGCGCGTAGGTTTTCAGCGCGCCGGTGACGCGGTCGTCAAAGCGCATGCCGAAGGCCAGCAGCAGATCCGCTTCTTGAATTGTATGGTTCACCCACGCTTCCCCGTGCATACCCATCATGCCCAGATTGAGCGGGTGCGATGCGGGGAGCGCACCGATGCCGAGCAGTGTAAGTGCGACGGGAATCCCGGCGCGCTCGGCAAAATCGCGCACCTCGCGCATGGCTCCAGAAATGATGATGCCATGACCGGCGAGGATCACCGGTCGCTTCGAATTGTGGATCAAATCCAGCGCCTGTTCATACTCCTGCGGAGCGGGCGAAAGGTCTGGCCGGTAACCCGGCAGTTGCGGCTTGGCCGCTTCCCAGTCGAACTCGCACGTACCCTGCTGCGCATCTTTGGTGATATCGACCAGCACCGGACCAGGCCGCCCCGACCGCGCCACATAAAAAGCTTCGCGGATCGTCCGCGCCACTTCGCTGGCGCGCGTAACCAGATAGTTGTGCTTGGTGATCGGAAGGGTCACGCCGGTGATGTCGGTTTCCTGAAACGCGTCCGACCCAATCAGCTTGCTGCCTACCTGCCCGGTGATGCAGACGATCGGTGAGGAATCGAGCATGGCGGTGGCGATTCCGGTGACCATGTTGGTGGCTCCCGGGCCCGAGGTTGCAACCGCAACTCCCACCTCTCCACTGGCGCGCGCGAAGCCGTCGGCCATGTGGGTTGCGCCTTGTTCGTGGCGCACCAAAACGTGATGAATCTTGCTGTGCTTCAGCGCGTCATAAGCGGGCAGAATGGCGCCGCCGGGATAGCCAAAGACGTGCTTCACGCCTTTACGTTCCAGACATTCCCAAAGAATACTGGCGCCGGTCATGGTCGTCTTGTTCTTGCCAGTGGTTTGCGTTGTTCTCGGATCCGTCATGACATCTCCATCAGACGCCCCTGTAGGGCCTGAATGTCGAAAAGCCGCTCCTCGGAAAAAACAAAACCCACCTTGCCAGCGTTTCTGGCGGGTGGGATTCGGGAGCACTTACGATTTCTAATTTCTCAGCTCACTCTTCCCCCCGCACCGCGACCGACAGGCATACCCGTACCCCGGGAATTCTAAAACTAAGTCGTCGGAGGCTCCGTCCATTCGTCACAGTCGCACCAAAGAGTTGACGTGATAGTACCGAAGCTCCCGCCTGCCTGCAAGCGGAAAGTCAGGCTGGCGGCGGGTGAGTTTTCGGGTGAGGCCGTGATCCGGACACAAGCCCGAGACGCGCCGCGGATCGCCTAGCCCTATGATTCCAATAGATTAGGGAGGTACCACTTCTACTATTTAGGATCCCAACTAGTAAATAGCCGCGAAAGTCCGATTGCGTTTACTGACCCTGCGTGTTCACAGCCGCTTTCACCGCCTCCTGGCAAGCGCCCGCGGCGGTCAACACTTTGTCAAACTCCGTATCTGTGCGAAGTTTTGCCAGCAAAGGATCGGAAAGCAGATTCTCGTGCGCGCAATAGTTCTGTTCGACCGCGCTCTGGAGCAGATGGAGAGCCGCTTGTTTCTTGCCACAGTAGGCTAAGAGCGCTCCCTGGTAATACCACGTCTCAGGGTCGGGCTCGCTGGGCTGGCCGGCTTCCGCTTCGCGCGCGATCCGGTCCAGATCCGCGGCTGGCCGCAACTGTAGACAAGCCTCCAGCAGCTCGCGCTGATAGCGCGGCGCGGTCGGCATGCGCTTCACGGCCTCGCGCGCTTCCGCAATCTTCCCCTCGCGCAGAAGGATGGATGGCATGATATACGCGGCCCATTCCGAACCCGCATCCAGACGGACAAAATCCGCAGCCCGTTCGGTCTTACCCAACTCCATGAACGCCCAGGCGCAAGAGCGAAAAGNNGCACTCTCCGGACGACGCTTGACCATCGCCTGCGCCGCCTGATATGCCTTGCCGAGTTCGCCTCGCTCAACCCGGTTCTCGATCAGCTGACTAGCGGCAAGGACCCGATTCGGATCAAGCTCTACGGCGCGTTCGCAGGCTTGGTTGGAGCGCTGGAACATCGGCTCGCCACCACTCGAATAGGCCTCGTCATAGTAGCAACGCACTCCGAGCTGTTCCCATGCCGGTGCATAGGTTGGGTCCACTTCGACCACATGCTCCAGAACCGCGATGGCATCCTTGTTCGGCCCGGCATCGTGAGTCAGCGCCAGGCTATGCAGGTAGAGATCGTAGGCCTCCGCGTTTTTCGGGCGCGTGCCGGTATCGAGAAAACCACCGGCCGCACCGAGCGTGGGCAACAAACCTTGACGTATCTGGGCAGCCATCTGCGCTTGCAATGCGATCAGGTCCTGAGCGGGCGCGGTCATGTTGGTCTGCCACAAAAGCCGGTTGCCATCTACCTGGATCGCTTCGAGAGTAATCAGAAGGCGGTCGCCTTGCTTCAGGAAGTGTCCGGTCAGAACGTTGGCCACGTGCACGGCGCGGCCCGCCTTCTGCGGATCGACGTCATTGCTTACAAACTTTCGCGTGATCGCGGATGGGCGAACGTCAAGCGTCCGGGTATAGGTGAGCGTGTTGGCAATTTCATCCGCCAGCGCGAAACGAAGAAACTCCACGCTGATGTCGCCATTCATGTTTTGCAACGGCAGTACCGCAATGGTGTTCTTGGGCGCGCCACCGCCCACCATCTGACGCTCTCTGAACCACCACGCTCCTACCGCGACCAAAACCGTGAGCAATAGCGCGCTGACTCCCAGCAGCAGATACGTGGGAAACTTGCTCGAGGCCTGAAACGTCGTCGTGGCAATGCGATAAGGCAAGGCTGGCCGCCGCGCCCCGCTCTTGGTCAACCCCGATTCCGTTTCCCTCCTCAACGACTGGAGATCGCCCTTCATCGCCAGCGCGTTTGGGTAGCGGTGTCCCCGGTCTTTCTCCATCGCCCGGCCGATGATACCTTCGAGATCCGGCGGGAGCGCGGGGTTGAGCTGACGGGGAGAGACCGGCTTCTGATTCAGGACCGCGTCCAGCGTGGTAATCACGTTGCCGGTGGCAAAAGGCTTCTTGCGCGTCGCCATTTCGTAGAGCACGACTCCGAGCGAGAACAAATCGCTCCGCGGATCCAGTTCTTCGCTGCGCGCCTGCTCCGGAGACATGTAAACCGCCGTTCCCGGAATCACGCCTACAGCCGTCAGCGAGTCCTCCATCGCTGCCTCGTCCGACCCCGGTTCACGCGCCGACTTGGCCAATCCGAAATCGAGGATCTTGGTTTGACCGTTCTGTGCCACAAAAATATTGGCCGGCTTGATGTCGCGATGAATGATTCCCTTGGCGTGCGATGCCGCCAAAGCATCCGCCACCTGGATGCCGATGTCGAGAATCTCGTCAACCTCCATCGCCTTCCCCCGTATCCGCTCCTTCAGGCTCATCCCTTCCAGCTTCTCCATGACAATGAAGGGATGTCCGCCGTTGTCGTCGATATCGTGGATGGTGCAGATGCCGGGATGGTTCAACTGGGAAGCGGCGCGGGCTTCGCGCACGAAGCGGTCGAGCGACTTGCGGTCGTGAACCATCTCCGCGGGAATGAACTTGAGGGCGACGTGACGGGACAGGCGCGTGTCCTCCGCCTCATACACCACGCCCATGCCTCCACCACCGAGCTTTCCAACGATGTGATAGTGGGAGACTGTCTGGCCGATCATTCCGAGGGCCTCAGTGCCGTCGGCGGTATGTTAGGCCGCTGGAGAAGCTTAGGTCAACCCTCAGGCGAGATGCAAGGCCCAGCGTTGCGTTCGGCGCTTGACAGCGGGCTTCCAACCGCGGCCCGAGCCTACTGACTAAAGCATCTGGCTCGGTTCGCCGATTCTTCAAGACGTATCTCTGTATACACGGGCTAGCCCTTTGCCAGCCGCTCCTCAAGCACCTCTTGGTTTTATGATGGTGAGATCGTGTATTGATCTGCCAAGGGGGATGAATGGGCGGCGGCTCGTGGTTTGGCGCAGCAGAGGTCGGAGGTTCAAGACTGATGCAAGCGTTGGTGGTCGATGATTCCGCTGTCTACCGCAAATTGATCGGCGATCATTTGCGAAGTTGGGGTTTTGGCGTCACCCTCGCGGAGAGCGGCTCCGAGGCTTGGCGAATCCTGGAGGAGCCGAATGCTCCCAAGCTCGTTCTGCTCGATTGGGTGCTGCCCGATCTGGATGGCATTGAGCTTTGCCAGCGCATCCGCCAAACCGGATCGTCCAGTCCCTACATTTACGTCATCTTGCTGACCAGCAATGAGGGCCGCCAGAACATGCTCCAGGCCATGCGAGCCGGGGCCGACGACTATCTGGTCAAGCCCTTTGACGAACTGGAATTGAAGGCGCGCCTGCTGGTCGGTAAGCGGATCCTCGACCTGCAGGAGCAACTGGTTTCCGCTCGCGAGTCCATGCGCCACGCCGCCACCCACGACAGCCTCACCGGGTTGACCAATCGCGGAGAAATTCTCGCCATGCTGGAGCGGGAATTGGAACGAG
>PLHP01000188.1 GCA_003138955.1 Acidobacteriaceae bacterium
TATGGCTTTCGCGGTTTTTACGAGCGCAAAGAGCATTTCCTGCAAAGCGTGCCCTACGCGCTGAAAAACCTGCGCTGGCTGCTGCACAATGTGGAGTTGCCCGTCGCGTTACCCACGCTGATGGAAGCCTTCAAAAGCATGGTGGCCTCGGATAAGTTGCAAGGCCTCACTTCTGAACCGGAAAAATTGACGGTGCAGGTTTTCAGTTTTTCATTTCACCGGGGCCTGCCGCAAGACGAGACCGGNNTCAAAACCCTAACCGGCAAAGACACGCCGGTAATCGACTATCTCAATCAGCAGGAGAGCGTGCACCAATTTCTCGCCAGCGTCAAGTCGCTGGTGGACGCAAGCGTTAGCACGTATCAGCGCCGCGGCTTCAAGCACTTGATGGTATCGTTCGGCTGCACCGGCGGCCAGCACCGATCGGTCTATCTGGCGGAGCAATTGGCGAAACATTTGCGCAGCAAGGATGGAGTGGAGGTGGTGGTACATCATCGCGAGCAGGAGCAACTGAATCCATGAAAGCGATGATCCTCGCCGCCGGCCTCGGCACACGCTTGCGTCCGCTCACCGACGATCGCCCCAAAGCGCTGGTCGAAATCAATGGCCGCACGCTGCTGGAGATCACGCTCTCCCGCTTGCGCAGCTTCGGCGTTCGCGAGGTGATAATCAACGTCCATCACTTCGCCGACCTGATTGTGGAGTACCTGAAAACGAACGACAATTTCTGCATGCGGATTGAAGTCTCGCGCGAAGAGGCGTTGCTCGATACCGGCGGCGGCCTGAAGAAGGCCGCGCATTTTTTTGTCGGGGATTCTGTCAAAGACTCCGTCCACTCTGAAGAACCCTTCATCCTGCACAATGTCGATGTCCTCAGCACGATTGACCTCCGGCGCATGGTGCAATTTCATACTGAAAATCAGGCTCTAGCGACTCTGGCGGTGCGGGACCGCAAGACCTCTCGCTACTTGCTGTTCGACGATCGCCTTCATCTTTGTGGCCGACGATCCGGCGCCGATGAACCGGAGTTCGTTGGCGGTCGCCAGCAAGCGCACGTGCTGGCCTTCTCCGGTATCCACGTGATTTCTCCCCGTCTTCTGACGATGATGAATGAAGACGGCGCGTTCTCCATCGTCGCTTCTTATTCGCGCCTCGCTGCCCAAGGAGAAAAAATCCTCGCTTTCCGCGCCGATGAATATTACTGGCGCGATCTCGGCAACCCTGAGAACTTGGCGCAAGCCGCGCAGGATCTAAGGCAAAAAGTCATCGCGCAGTAGGCTCAGCGTTCTAACCCTCGCAACTGATACTCTCAAGCAGGACGCCAACATCCCGGAGACCGCACCTCATTGCCACCCATTGTCAACGCACAGGAAATTACGAAGGCCTTCGGAGCCAACCCGCTCTTCCAGAATGTTTCTTTCACCATTTCTGAAGGAGATCGCATCGGCCTGATTGGCCCGAACGGATCCGGCAAAACCACGCTTCTCCGAATTCTCGCGGGCGAGGTTGCTGCCGATAGCGGCGAAGTATCGCTGCGCAAACGAACCCGTCTCGCCTCTGTCGAGCAGGACTCAAGATTCCAGCCCGGAGCCACGGTGCGCTCGGTGATCGAGAGCGCGCTGGATCGCAGCGGCGCCTCCGGGTCCGAGCGCGGCGCCCGCTTTGCCGAGACCCTAGGCCGCGCCGGTTTTGAGGACCTCGCAGCGCCCACCACCGAGTTATCCGGCGGCTGGCAGAAGCGCCTCTCCATTGTCGAAGCCTTGGTGCAGCATCCCGATATCCTGCTGCTCGACGAGCCCACCAACCATCTCGATCTCCCCGGAATCACCTGGCTCGAAGATCTGCTTGAGGCAGCGCCCTTCGCCAGCGTAATCGTGAGCCACGACCGCTACTTTCTGGAAAATGTCACCACCGACATGGTCGAGCTCAATCGCATTTATCCCGACGGCTCGCTCCGAGTCCACGGCAACTACAGCGCCTTCTTGGAGAAGAAAGAAGAATTCCTGCACGCGCAATCCCGCCGTCAGGAAGCGCTGGAGAATCTGGTCCACGGAGAAATCGAGTGGCTCCGCCGCGGCGCGAAAGCCCGCACCCGCAAATCCAAAGCCCGCATCAGCAAAGCCGGCGAACTTATGGGCGAGCTCGCCGACTTGAACGCCAGAACCCGCAGCACCGCCGCGCAAATCGATTTTTCCGCAACCGACCGCAAGACCAAGCGCCTGATCGAACTGCAGGGCGTCACCTGCACCATCGGTAGCGGAATATTGGCTACCCGAACATTATTCGAAGGCCTCAACTTTATCCTCACCGCCGGAATGCGCGTGGGCCTCGTCGGCCCGAATGGCAGCGGTAAGACAACCCTGCTCCGCCTGTTGCAGGGAGACCTCGTTCCAACCCACGGTGAAATTCGCCGCGCCGATTGGCTGCGCATCGTCTACTTCGACCAGACCCGCACCCTCGATCCCGACGTAACTCTGCGCCGCGCGCTAGCACCGGAGGGCGATTCTGTCGTCTATCGCGATCGCATAATTCACGTGGCCGGATGGGCGGCAAGATTCCTGTTTACTGGCGAGCAACTCAGCCAGCCAGTCGGGCGGCTCTCCGGAGGCGAACGAGCGCGCGTCCTGATCGCGCAGCTCATGCTCCAGCCCGCCGACATTTTGCTGCTCGATGAACCCACCAACGACCTCGACATTCCAACCCTCGAAATTCTGGAAGAAAGCCTGATCGATTTCCCCGGCTCGCTCGTGCTCGTAACCCACGACCGCTACATGCTCGATCGCGTATCCAGCATCGTGCTAGGACTGAACGGAAAAGGCGAAGCCAACACCTTCGCCGACTACGCGCAATGGGAGGCATGGCAAGCGCTGCGCTCCAAGCCAGACGTGGCAGCAACAACGAGTTCGCAGACGCTACGAGGGGCGACGACGCCGACAGCGCCAACGAAAAAGAAACTTTCCTATCTCGAAGCGCGAGAGTACGCCGTGATCGAGCAGCGAGTGGAGGAAGCCGAGCGTTTCGTGAAAACCAAGCGTGCAGAACTCGAAGATCCAGCCAATGCGTCCGATGCTCCGCGTCTTGTAAGCGCGCAGGCGGCGCTAGACGCAGCGCAGCAGGCGCTCGATGCACTCTACGCACGCTGGGCCGAGTTGGAAAAAAAGAACGGCTGAGACCCCCAGCAAGCATGAGTTACTGGTGTAATCGTGATATCTCGACAGTTACAGCTTAGTTCAGTTTCTAAACGAACACGATTGTTTTGTTCTGGTAGACCAGAACGCGGTTTTCCAAATGCCACCGTACGGCGCGCGAGAGCACAACCTTCTCCAAGTCGCGGCCTTTGCCCACCATGTCCTCGACAGTGTCACGATGGGAAACGCGCACCACGTCTTGCTCGATGATCGGTCCTTCGTCCAGAGTGGAGGTGACGTAATGGCTGGTGACCCCGATCAGCTTCACGCCGCGCTCGAAGGCTTGATGATAAGGTTTTGCCCCGATGAAGGCGGGAAGAAAAGAATGGTGGATATTGATCATGCGCAACAGGTACTGGGCGACAAAATCTGGTCCCAGGATCTGCATGTAGCGCGCCAGCACGATCAGGTCCACGTCCTGCCCGAGTAGTTCAAGCATTTCCCGCTCGGACTCGCGCTTGTCTTTGGGGTTGGTCAGCAGATGGAAGGGAACGTGATGAAAGTCGGCCAGCGGCTTGGCGTTCGGGTGATTGCTGATGATGATGACGATGTCGCACGCCAGTTCGCCGGTGCCGTTCCGGTACAGCAGGTCAGCAAGACAGTGGTCATAGGCGGAGACCAGGATGGCTATCTTGGGGCGGTAGTCCGTCAATGCCAGGTGGTAGTTGATCAGGAAACGTTCAGCCACCGGTTTGAAGTGGTGCTCGAAATCGGAGATGGGAATATCGAACCCGTCCAGATCCCACTCCAGCCTTGATAGGAACAAGTCGCGGCCACTGTCCAGGTGGTCGTCGCTGTGCAAGACGCTGCCGTTGTGCGCAATCAGGAACTGGGAGATTGCCGCCACCACACCTTTGCAAGCGAGGGGCATAGGGGTACTCAGGAGCAAGACGGCGGTGTTCTTCATTTTCCGCCCATGATACTCCACGGACTCGGCTCAAAATACGGCCAGAGAGGAAGGGCCCATAGGGCCACGAAATCCACCGATGGAGAGACCGCCGTCCGTCCGATGGCTGATGTCCTAAGCTCGAACAAAATCAATAAACCCGCGCTGCGCATCAGTCCGCGTAAGCCGCGCCCGCACTCTGTCGCCCACGTGTAACCCCTGCGCTCCCTGAGCCAGCAACCCTTCGATGTGCGGCTGGAGAACACGAACAAACGTTCCCCTCGGAGTAACTCCGGTGACGATGGCGTCGAAGGTTTCACCCACCCGATGGCTCATGGCCACGGCGGCCAGCCGCTTCGACATTTCCCGCTCCACTTTTCGCGCCGCATCGCCTTTCTGGGTGCAGTTCGTGGCGATGCCGGCGAGTTCGTCGTCGGAATAGGGCCCGGGTTTCCCGTCGAGCAACGCCTTGATCAGCCT
>PLHP01000223.1 GCA_003138955.1 Acidobacteriaceae bacterium
TTTGATGAACTGGATCCGCTGGAGCGCGAGGCTGACAAACTGCTGGCGGCACAGGGAGTCACGACGGCCAGAGCGCGCGCGAAGCTGCAACGCGAAGCCTCGAACCGGGCGGCGGATCTCGTCCGCTTGCCTGCCGGCTCGCCTGCCAACGACGCCAAGCGCGCACAACTGGATTCGGATCCGCTGCTGCGCTTCGTTCTTTTAGACTCGCTGGCCGACGTCCTTTGCCCGGCAACCAAGCTGTGGAACACGGGTTGGGGCGCGCAGATGATGCGCGAGGCGGTCAGCTTGATGGGCGGGTACGGCATCACGGAAGACTGCCCGGGCTTCCTCGGCAACAAGTGGATGGATGCGCAACTGGAAGCGACCTACGAGGGACCCGAAGCTGTGCAACGGCGGCAGCTCTCCATCACCATGACCAACCCGCTGTTCCTGGCGCAGTTTAAGGTGTGGATTGCGGAGATGCGCGGGATCGCGAGCGAGCGTCCGGGCACCGGCGCATGCGCCCTGGCAACGGCCATGGGAATGTGGCTGTGGACGCTGGGACGTTTGCAGGGCAGCACCGATGCCGACGGCGGGCGTCTGTACCAGAGCGCGCGCCAGGGTGTGACGTTCCCGCTGGCCGACGCGCTCTGCTGGTTGCTGGCGGCGCGCTGCCAGATTCTCGATGTGCTCGAACTGGAGCGGCGTGGAGCGAGCGACCCTGCCGTTGCTGAAGGGCTGGCTGGCCTGGTGAATTTTATGACCGACCTGTGCCACGTGCAGTCGGCGCGGGCCAGCGGAGAAGTGGCGCGTATCTGCGCTGAGTTGGTCTTCGGATACAACCGCCACCCGGCGTGGGACGAAGCGGGATACCGGGGCTGCTACCAGCAGGACGAGTTGGATTCTCTTGAGGGCATCATTCCGGGCATTGGCTCCTACGGGCTGGATGTCATCGGAAGCGACGGCTCGCATCCGAAGAAAGCCGGTCCCTGCGCGAAGTGCAATGGAGCCGAGCAGTTTCTCTCGTTGCAAACGAAGCTCTCCACTTGCCTCACGGGCTGCCGGCTATCGAAGGANNGCCGAGGCGATTTCGAAGCTCATGATTCCGGAGGCGCTGGACTACCCCGCATGAGCGCCGATTCCCAAGAACAGGCTCCTGCGCTCGAACAACAAAAGATCGAGCGGCAGCAGATGGCCATCGACATCGCCTGCGTGGGCTTCGGCCCCGCGATGGGCGGATTCCTGACGACGTTGAGCCGCAGCTTGCTGAATGCGGATGGGTCGGTGCGGCTGCAGAGTACAACATCTCCCGGCTTGCCTTTGCAGGTAATCTGCTACGAGCGCGCCGACGGGCTCGGGTTCGGAGTCTCGGGCGCCGTCACGCGGGGCCGTGGGATACGCGGCAGTTTTCCCGGCGTGGATCTGACCGAGATTCCCATGGCGGCGGCCGTGAAGACGGAGAAAGTCGTATACCTGCTCGATCCCGCGCGGGCGAGCCGACGAACGAGTCTCCGACCTCTCGCATTCAAGGCGGCCGACCGCGTGCTGCGCTCACTTGGCTTCGTGTTCGGACGGAAGCGGTTCGGGCTGAAGCATGAGGCGTTCGAACTGCCTTTTACACCACCGTTCATGCGGAAACACGAGGGCCTCGTGCTGTCACTTGGCCAGTTCAACCAGTGGGTTAGCGATCAGGTGGCAGCGTCCGGCGTGGTGCAGATATGGCCGGGCATGCCGGTCGCTGAACCGCTAATTGAAGGAGACGCGGTTGCGGGTGTGCGCCTTGCCGATCAAGGGACTGACTTGCAGGGGCGTCCCGAGGCAGGCTTCGCTCCGGGCATGGACCTGCGCGCGGCGCTGACGGTGGTGGGCGACGGTCCGGTCGGAGCGGTTGGGCGCAAGATCGACGCGCATATTGGAATGCCACAAGGCCACGAGTCCCGCGAATGGGCGCTCGGCATGAAGATGGTGATCGANNGTTCCGTCGTGGTTCCGCAGCCCTGTGCGCACGGCCTATCGTTACCTGCAGCACTTCGTGCTGCATCCTTATTTATGGCGTTATCTCGAGGGTGGAACCCTGAAGTCGTGGGGAGCGAAGTCGCTGCAGGAATCGGGCCGCCACGGCGAGCCCTATCTCGCGGGCAACGGCTATGCCCGCATCGGCGAGGGGTCGGGAAGCACGAATGTGCTGGCGGGATCGGGAGTGGATGAAGCCTGGACCACAGGGGTGCAACTGGCGGAAGCGGTCATCGAACTGACGGAACAAAAACGCACGTTCACTCGCGAAAATCTCGAAGCAACCTACGTCCGCCGCCGCCGCGAGAGCTGGGTCGATGACGAATCGAAGATCGCGGCCGAGTCGCGCAACGGATTCCAGACGGGCGTCGTCACGGGAATGATCGGCATGGCCGTCGCGGGGTTGACTGGCGGGCGTATCACGCCAGCCGCGCGCCCAGTCACCAGCCAACTGCCCTCGCTTGAGGATGCTTACGGATCGCGGATTTCACCGGTCGAACTGAAGCAGATGCAGGAGGAATGCGCCGCCCAGGGCACTTCGCTCCACGACCGGATCATGGACCGTTGTGGTTGGCCGCAGATTCCGATGGATGGCAAGCTGCTCATCTCGCACCAGGACGCTCTGCTCATGGGCGGAGGCGTGCAGGCATCGGCGGGCTATGCAAATCACGTGGTCTTTCGTCGTCCGGAACTCTGCCGCGCCTGTGAAACCAAGTTGTGCGTCGAGATGTGCTCGGGGCAGGCAATCACCCGCGGCGAAAACGCAGTGCCCGCTTTCGATCGTGAGAAGTGCGTCTACTGCGGCGCGTGCCTGTGGAATTGCGCGGCCGAAGGCGACGGCGCACAGGGAAACATCGAATTTAACGCCGGCGCCGGAGGGCTGCACTCGGCGCTGAACTGATGGCGAGTGGAGAGCCGGGCGTCCCCGCCCGGCGGAACGGGCGAGACGCCCGTTTCTCCATCGCTTATATCCTTGATTGTGAAAATGATCGAACGTAGATTACTAAATTGACAGGACTCGAATGACAAACGGATATCACATCGTAGTCTGCGGCAGCATCGTTCCCGACCCGCTGCAAACGCTGGAGCCAGTCCAGTCCCCAACCGGACCTGCGCTGAAAAACGAAATGATGCTTCCCGCCGTGCTCGATCCCTGGGCGGCTCATGCCCTGTATGAAGCCGCTAACCTGGCATCCAAGGCCGCGGGCAGCAATAGCAAAGTTTGGCTGGTCAGTGTGGGACCAAAAGCAAAACTCCAGCAAGTAATGATGACGATTGCCCAGAAAGTGAGCTTTGAACTGGTTCCGGTCGATTCGAGCGCCAGCGGCTTTGCCGATGCGCACGCCACGGCCGCACTCCTGGCGGACGCCATCCAGAGCATCCCAGGTCTAGATCGCTCGCGCCTGCTCGTATTCGGCGGCTGGGAATCGGCTTCGCGAGGCGCAGGCGCCACCATGCAGTTGGTCGGAGAGCGGCTGGAGATCCTCGATCAGTTTCAAGGCGTCGACCAGATCAGAGTTCTAGACAACGCTCAGGCCGACGGTTCGTTTGAAGTCTTGGAGCGGATAGAGGGTGGGCGTCATCAGGTTTCGGTGTGCCCAGGTCCGCCGGCTTTGTTCGGCTGGGCGACCGGCAATCTGCCGGAACCGCGCAACAATCCTCAGGTGGGGATGGCGAATATGCGCACGGTGATGCCCGCGCTACAGCGGGCGAAGTCGGTGCCGCTGCCGGCTGGTGGATTGCACTTCCTGGGCGCGAGCCCGCCAAAACAACAGCGCCAGACCCGCGTGGTCAAAGACCTGCCGGCCGAGCAGATTGCGCGCGAGATTGCGGAATGGGTGGGGAAGTAGACAACAAAATCCGGAGACCAAAACTCTGATGTCACAAAGCATTTTATTTCTGGCGCACGTTTCGGAAGCTGGCAACTCGCTCCCCAAAGTGTCGTATGAAGTTCTGGGCGCTGCTTTGAAGCTGACGAAGCAGCTCGGCGCGCGTTTGACCATCGGTTTGATCGGTGCGGACGTAACGGCTGCGGCGGAGACGGTTGCCGCGGCCGGAGCCGAACGAATTCTTGCGGTCGCAGGGCCTGACTTCGCCAGCGCGCGCTACGGGAGCGATGCGGCGGCGGCGGAAGCGCTCTGCCGGGCAGCGGGAGCCGAACTGATTCTCGCGCCCGCAACTTCACGGTTCATGCGCGTTCTGGCGGGAGTGGCGCATCGGCTGAACGGATGTGTGGACACGCATGTGACCTCGCTGGAATCCGTCAGCGGCGAAGTGCGCGCCACGCGCTGGCACTATCGCCAGCGCATCGAAGCAGTGATTACGCGTGACGCCCGCCCCTGGATCGTGTTGCTTGAGTCGGGCTGCGAAGCGGCTTGGACGGGACAATCCGGCGCGGCCAAGGTCGAAGAGATTCCGGTAACACTCGCGCAAGCCGCCACAAGAACGGTGGTCAGCGGCGTACGCGCTCCAAAGAGCGACGCACAAACCATCCGCCCCGACGCCAACTTGCTATTTGTCGCGGGCGCGGGCTGGACCAAGAAGCAGGCCGACGGAAAGACCCACATCGATCAAGCTGAAACGCTGATTCTTGAATTCCTTCGCGCCTCGGGCGCATCACTGGGCGGCAGCAAATCGCTGGTCGACCAAACCGGAGAAAGTCAGGCGGTGCTCGGTTTCATGACCCATCTGAACCAGGTCGGCCAGACCGGATCGACGCCGCGCCATCCCAAGGGCCTGTCCACGTGTTGCCATGGCGAGGAGCCCCATGTCGTGGGCTGGCGGTTCATCAACGAGCGCCGTGCGGTCAATCTCGACCCGAACTGCGGATGGGCACGAGGAAAAGCGGACGTGCTTTACGTGGCCGATGCCTTTGAAGTGCTGGCGAAATTGAACGCCCTCCTCGCGCAGAGAAGCCGCACCAGCCCGGAGGCAATACTTCAGACTTGATCTACGCGGCGTGCGGAAGCGGAGTTTCAAATCCTTAGCGCCCGCTGACTAAACATGCCTACAGCGTCGGCTATAGCTCGCCGGGAGGAATTGTTGTCTGAGAAAAGGTGAGATTCTTCAGTCGAAGCTCCTCGGTGCGAATAAAGTCGCTGAGCTTGGATCTGGCCACAATGAAATGCCTGGACTCGCGTTTCAGGAAGCCCATGCGTGTGAACTTACTGAGTTGTGTTGTCACCGTTTCCCGGCTCGTCCCAATTAAGTTGGCCAGATCTTCATGGGTCAGGCGGACGTTGATAACCGTACCACCGGGAACCTCCTGTCCGTATTTGTCGCTTAGCTGGAGGAGCACTTTAGCCAATCGGTGATAGGACCAGGTATGGCTGAATTCCGCCAGTCCCCTCTCCACTGTGGCCAATCGCTTCGAAAGCAGCCGAATGAAGTTCAGCGCGACGGTGGGGACCGAGGACAAGAGTTCCACAAAAGACTCCTGGGAAATAATGGTCACCAGAGAATCCTCAGCGGCAATGGCCGTGAAGGCTCTTTTCTCCTCGGAGAGGAGAAGTTCGCCGAAAACCTCATCGGGCTTGAGGATGTGCAGAATGGTTTCCCTCCCTTGGTCCGAGAGGGAAATTAGCCTCACCATGCCTTTTTTCAGAACGTAAAGAGAATCGGCAGACTCTCCTTCCCGGAATATCGTTACCCTGCGGGAGAACCACTTCTCAGTGCAGAGGCTGGCAATCTTTCGCACATCCCGCTGCGCGACCCCTTGAAACAGGTCCAGAGCGGTAACGAAGTGTGGCCACACGCTCTCCGCGATAACTGGTGGTAGCACCGAGGATGCTAGCACCAGACTGCTCGATGGTTCAACGCCTGGCCATAAGGGTGAACCTAGATCTCAGGCAACGTCGTACCTTTGCAATGCTCCCACTCTCTGACTTGGCCTTGAACCACCACAGCCAGCTGAGGTGCCGCCTGTCCCGGACCAAGGTGAGGAGGACTATGCCGAAGAGGCTCAGGACGTAGCATAAGTAGGCGGCCGGAAAGACATGTTGGGGTGAACTGAGGTGGGCGGAAGCAGGAGGCGGATCGGCGGCATAGAGCGCGCCTCCGAAGACCAGCGGCGCGGCCCAGCCGACCCATTCCGGGTCCAGCGAAAAAAGGATCGAACTGTAAACGACACAGATCACCCCAAACACCAGCAACTCCTTGACCGTACAGAGCGGCTCTTTCTCGGGGTCTGCCATGGCGATTCCCCCCCGTCAGAACCTTAGGTCAGGTCGAACACCGGTTCCGTGAGAGGTTTCACAGGTTGAAGGAAATTTATCGTCACGCGATTTGTGGAAGTGCGGCCGGGAACTCGGGTCGGAAGGTTATCTTCCGCAGCGATTTGTGAAAGGTTTCACAGATATTGTCAGAAGTTTCGCGCAAAATGTGTCCGACCTGCCAGGAGAGGCGCATTGAAGGAGAACAAAATATGGCGGAATTAGCTGACAGTGGTATCTGCAAGGAGTGGTGGGCGAACCCGGCCGTAGTGGGGCTAATGGGTTTCGGCTTGACGACTATGGCGACAGGCTTGCACAACGTGGGATTCTGGAGTGCCGGACCGACCCTCGCGCTGGCAATCTGCTTCGGGGGCACGGCCCAATTCATTGCGGGCATCGTGGACCTTAGAAAAGGAAGCATCTTCGGCGGGTCTGCTTTTATGTCCTACGGTGCCTTTTGGTGGTCACTATTCGTGCTGCTGTATGTGCAGCCGAAGACGGGCATTCCGGCCGGTCATCCCGAGGAACTCGGATTCTTCCTCATGTGGACGCTGTTTACATTCGCTTTTTGCGTTGCGGTTCAAGGTGTCGGGAAGTTTCTGGCGATCCTGTTTTGGCTGCTTTTGCTGGCCTTCCTTTTGCTGGACGGCGTGGTTATCGGTAAGGTCCCGGCGCCGGTGGCGGGGTGGGAGATCTTCATCGTCGGACTGATCGCCTGGTATATCGCCATGGCGACGTTGGCGAACGCAGTTTACAAAAGGAAGGTTCTACCGCTTTCCTAGCGACACTGATTTGCGTATAAAACCACATCCATCATGCTTTCCGCGCATGCACGGCTTGGTGTCTGACCGCCGCGATCGTGATCAATGACTCCTTCAACAAATGACTCCTTCAACAGTGGACCGACGTTCCGGCACAATTATTTGACCTTGATGCGAAGCGTCAGATCGCGATCCAGGTAGGCGATCACAGCCAGTACCTGAGATTCTGCGGGTTCTTCCCTGGTTTTATTTGGTCGATCACAGTTCAGCATCGATCCTGTTTATCCACAATGCGGAGGAGCTACTCTTGCCAGCCACCGCCTAACGATTGGTAAAGTTGCACGAGGGACAACAGTTCATTCCCATTCGCTTGAGCCAAGTTGAGTTCGGCCGAGAACGCGTTGGTCTCGTTGGTTAGTACTTCAAGATAGTCTGTCTTCCCGGCTCGGAACCGTACCTCGGATAGCTGCGCGGCATCCTTTGCAGCCGCCACCAGTTGCTCCTGCTCGATCCTGAAATCGCGGTCTTTGTGGTAGCCCACTAGCGCGTTCGAGACATCGCGAAATGCGCCTTGAATCGTTTGTTGGTAGGTGAGAACCAACTGCTCTTTCTGAGCTTCTGCTAACCTCACGTTGTTCTTGAGTCTTCCGCCCTGGAAGATGGGCTGAGTCAACGACCCCGCCATGCTCCACAACCCAGTTGGCCCCGTGAAGAGGCTGTTGAGTGCAGAGCTCTGAAAACCCAGCGTCAGCAGTCAATGAGATTTGCGGAAAATACTGTGCCCGGGCGACACCGATCTGGGCGTTAGCCGCAATCAGGTTCTCTTCTGCTTCGCGGACATCAGGCCGCCGCTCCAACAAGGACGAAGGAATCCCGACGGGAACTTCCGGAGCATGTGGCTGCTCAGTCAGGAGCAAGCATCGCGGAATGTCTGCGGGGTTATTTCCCAAGAGGATGCTGAGATTGTTTTCCTGCTGCGTGATTTGCCGCTCCAGATCTGTGATTGTGGTTTGGGCGGTATCCACCAGTTGTTCTGCCTGGCGAACGTCGAGCAGAGTGCTGAGTCCGTGTTGCTCCTTGGTTTGCGTCAGTTGAAGAGAATCCTGCCGCGAGGCTAGCGTTCGTTTGGAAATATCCAACTGGAGATCCAACGCGCGCAGCTGGAAATAATCAGTGGCAACATTCGCGACGAGAGTGGTGACAACTTGCTTGCGCGCCCATTCGTCTGCGAGAAGGGTTGCACGTGCCGCTTCGGTGGCGCGCCGATACCTGCCCCAGAAGTCCAGGTTCCACGCTGCGGACGCGGCAACTTGTCCCAAAGTTGTTTCGTACGCCGGGAGGGGACCGGCGGCAGGGCTGTTCTGATTCGTTTCACTACCGCCAACCGAGAGGGAAGGCAGTTGATCTGCGCGGGTAATGCCGAGTTGCGCCTGAGCTTGCAACACTCGCGAAGCTGCGATGCGCACGTCATAGTTGTTCTTGAGCGCCGTGCGGATCAGATTCTGGAGTTCCTTATCCTGAAACACCTCCCACCACTTCTCGTCGCCCAGGGACGCGGGCGATGGTATCGGTTTGGCTGGAGCGACGGACGACTGCTGTTGGGCCTGATCAATCGACATCATGTCGGCTGTGGTGCCACGGTACATTCCTGGTACATCGATTGAAGGTCTCTTATAGTTCGGGCAAACCGCGCACCCGATCATCAGCGGAACCACCCCGAGAAGCGGAATCAAGAATTGAAATCTATGTTGCCTTGAGTAAGACATGATCAATCTCCACTTTGCGCCGGGACCATATCGGGACGCGGCGCCGGCGATTGCTTCCTCTCTGACCGGAAGAACGGAATGCGGTCCAGTACCTTTTCCTGGAATTCCTGCAGCGAAAGATAAATCGCAGGCGTCACGTACAAGGTGATGAACTGCGAGACAATAAGTCCGCCGACCACGACCAGGCCTAATGGTTGACGCGAGGATCCGTCCGCGCCGTAACCCATGGCGATCGGCAAGGCTCCCAGCAGGGCTGCCGCAGTCGTCATCATGATCGGCCGGAAGCGTTCCATGCTGGCGTCATGGATCGCCTTATCATCTGGAATTCCTTGCCGCACTCTAGCTTCCGCGAAATCCACGATCATGATTCCGTTCTTCTTGACAATGCCCATGAGCATGAACATTCCGATGTATGCATATAGCGAGGCTTCTTCGCCAAACAACCAAAGTGTCAGAAGTCCACCGAGCAGCCCAACCGGTAGTGAGGAGAGCACGGTCAGCGGGTGCAGATAACTCTCGTAGAGAATGGCCAGAATTACATACATGACGAACACGGCAACGAGCATGAGGATTGCGAGATCAGAAACCGTGTTTTGGAAGATTAGCGCTTCACCTTGCAGCGCTCCGTCTACTCCTGGCGGCAGAATCTGTTTCGCGGTTCTTTCTACGAACTGAGTTGCAGGACCAATTGAGTATCCCGGCTTCAGGTTGAAGAAGATGGTCACGCTGGTGAACTGATTGATATGGTTCACCGCCTGAGGACCAATCACCGAATGCCAACTCGTAACCGCACTCAGCGGTATCATCCGCAGGCCGTCGTCGCTCTTTATATAGAGCTTGCTGAGATCTTCGGGGGCTGAGCGTTCATTATCGGCGACTTCGACGATCACCTGGTACTGGTCAGTGGCCTTCTTGATCAGATAGCTGTAATTCTGAGAGTAGGCATCATGGAGAAGCGTGAGAATGCGAGCCTCGGAGACACCGTAGAGTTTCGTTTGGTCCCGAAGAATATCCACTTGAAGATTCGGTGTGTGGTTGTAAAGATCGGAATTCACGAACAGAAAGCCAGGATACTGACGCATCTTGGCCATGAGCTTATCGGCGGTTCCGTAAACCTCATCCGAGTTGATTCCGGAAATGGCGTACGCGAACTGGCCTTGCGTGTTGGCGGTTGCGCCAGTGCTGATTTCCAGGACAGGGTTGGGTTGCAGAAACGCTATGGTGCCGGGGATTGAACTGTCAATTGCGCCCATCAACTGTCCGGTCACCTGATTAATCGGTGGACGCTGCGATGGGTCCTTCAAAAACACTACGAAGAATGCCTGATTCGCAGGAAAGAACGATGTAGCCCCACTCACGTTGACCATGTGGCGCACTGCGGGGTTCGCCTTGATGATTTCCTCTGCCTTCGCCTGGTAGGCGTGCATTTGCTGGGGCGACGATCCTTCCTGCGCCACCAGCACTCCGCGAATAAAGGAGCTGTCGCCCACAGGTAGAAATGCTTTAGGCACTCTGTAGAAGAGGTAGCCGGTTCCTGCCAGACAAATGACCCAGGCTACGGCCGAAATCCAACGATGCCGAAGGAAGGGCCACAGCGATCTTCCGTAAGTATCCAGCACTCGACGCTCTACAGCGCCGAAAGCCCGTTCCATCCAGGTTTTCTTTGCACCCTTTCCGCGATCACTCAGCATTCTGGAGGTCATCAGTGGGGTGAGCGTGAGCGAAACCAGGCCGCTGGCAAGAATCGAAATCACGATGGTGATGGAGAACTCGCGGAAGATGCGTCCCATTAGTCCGTTCATCAACACCAGCGGGATGAATACAGCCGCCAGCGAGAGCGTCATTGCCAAAATCGTGAAGCTGATCTCTTTGGCCGACTCGATGGACGCATCAAATGCGCTCATGCCCTGTTCCATGAGCCGGACTGTGTTTTCCAGAAACACAATCGCGTCGTCAACCAGAAACCCGATGGCAAGCGTCAGGGCCATCAGGGAAAGATTGTCGAGGCTGTAGCCGAGCATGTGCATGGCTACAAAGGTCAAGAGCAACGAAAGTGGTAAAGCGATGGCCGGAATCAGCGTGTCGGTTACGCGTCCAAGGAAGATGAAGATGACCATGACCACCAGAACGAACGCAATGATCAACGTAGTCTCGACATCATGAATGCTGTCCACAATCGTCAGCGAACGGTCGTAAACGGGGACGATGTTCACCGAGCTGGGAAGTTCTGATTTGATGCCCGGTAAAACGTTGCGGACTGCTTGAGACACTTCGACGGCATTTGATCCCGCTCGCCGAAATACGGCGATCACTATCGCTGCACCCGGCTGCTGAAGTTCACGTGACCAGAAGCGGATATTGATTCGCTCGTCTTTTACTCCGTCCTTGGCTGAAGCAACGTCTTTCAGGTAAACCGGCGCTCCGTTGGTTTGTCCCACGATGAGGTTGTTGTATTGATCTGCTGTGACAAGTTGCCCCTGGGGTTGCAGCAGGAAGGTGCGATGGCCTCCGTCGAATTGTCCGGCGCCGGTGTAAGCGGTGCCGTTCTTGACCGCCGTCGTTAGATCGTCGAGCGAAATATTGCGCGCCTCCATCAGTGACGGATCCGCTTTGATCCGCACTGCGGACTGCGCGCCGTAAATCGCAATTTGGCTGACTCCCGGCAGAATGGTAATTCGCTCGCCAACTTGCGTGTTGGCATAGTCGTAGAGTTGCCCTTCCGTCACAGTGTCACTGGCGAGCGCGAGATACATGATCGGCTGATCATTCGGGTTCGTTTTGGTGAAGGTGGGAGGGCTAGGCAGGTCGAGGGGGAGTTGTCCCTGTGCCCGCGTGATGGCTGCTTGAACGTCAGTGGCAGCTCCATCAAGACTCTCCGACAAGTCAAACTGCAGCACAAAACTGGAATGCCCTTGGCCGTTGTTGGAGGTCAGTAGTGTCCGGTTAAGAATTC
>PLHP01000028.1 GCA_003138955.1 Acidobacteriaceae bacterium
CGCGCCACCCCTCGACTTCACCTCAGAACCGTGCCGGAGCAACCCCGCCTTACTTCGCGGCCGTTCCCGATTCTGCCGCCGCCACTGGCAGCGTGATCGTGAACAGCGCGCCTCCATCCGGGGACGTTGCTGCTTCGATGTTTCCTCCATGCTCGCGCAGTACGGTCTTGCAGATGCTCAGCCCCAGGCCGGTTCCTCGGCCGGGGCGCTTAGTGGTGAAGAACGGATCAAAAATGTGCGCCAGGTTTTCGGGTGCGATTCCCGGGCCGTCGTCCTGAAACACGACCCAGACAGAGTCGGGGTTGCGTCCGATGCGTATGCGAATCGTGCCTTTCTCGCGGCTTTCGCGGATGGCCTGTTCGGCATTCAGCAGAAGATTCAAGAAGACCTGCATCAGTTGATTGGGATCGGCCATGATCGCGGGGATCGCCGGTTCGGGAAAAAAATCCACCGTGATGTTGCTCTTGCGCAGCGGATACGCCTGCATCTGCACGGTGCGTTGTACCAGTTCGTTCAGATTGACGGGGCCGCGTCCCGGAGCCGGGGGGCGGGCGAAGTATTGCAGGTTTTGGACGATTTCGGCGGCGCGCCTCGCCTGCTGGTGCAGAATCGCAATCTGTTTGCGGGCGTTTTCGCTCATATCGCCTTCCTGCAACAGTTCCGCCATGCCGAGAATGCTGGTCAGCGGGTTGTTGAGCTCGTGGGCGAATCCGCCGATCATCTGACCCATGGCCGCTTGACGCTCGCTCTGAATAATCTGCTGCTCCAGTTTTTTCTCCATCGTCACATCGCGGACGGAGATGATCACGCCCGCCGGCTTGCCCTCGGCATCCAGCAGAGGACTTGCCATGCCCAGCATGGTGCGCCAGCTGCCGTCGCGATGCCTGGAACCGTACTCGCGTGAGGTCAGCGAACTCTCGCCGGTCGCGACGGTGCGGTAGATCTCGGCTAGTTCCGGTGGAGCATTCTCCGTCTCCGCGACGTTCTTACCCATGAGATGTTCCGGTCCGTACCCGAGGAGCTCGCCGATGCGCGCGCTCACGAACGTGTACTGCCCCTTCAGATCGAGCACCAGAATCAGATCCGGAAAACTTTCCAGCAGGTGCCGGCGGAACTCTTCCTGCCTCCGCAACTGTTGCTCCAGCGCACGCTTCTCGGTGACATCCACCAGCGTGCCCTGGTAGCGGACAATCCGTCCTGCCTCCGTCACGCCGGTCGAGGTGTCCACGCACACCGCGACTCCGCCATCTTTTCTTCGCAGGCGAACCTCGCGAGTGCGGGTGCGGCCGCTCTGACTTCCTCCGCGTCCCAGAACCGGATCGCCACCAGCATCGACATTCAGCTGTTCCGGGGGAAGGTTTAGCAAATCTTCTTTGCTGTCATATCCCAGGATGGAGACGAGCGCCGGGTTCACCTCGAGCAGCTTGCCTTCCGGATTGCTGATGTACACGCCTTCCTGTAGAGATTCGAAGAGCTGCGTGAAGCGCTGTTCCTTCTCGCGATGTGCGGTGACGTCGCGCGCCAGCACACTGGCCCCAGTCACCTCGCCGCCCTTGACGATCGCGTTGACTACGCAGTCGTAGTAAAGCCGCCGGGAATCGTTCTTAAGGCGGACCTCGACCACTCCCGACCAAGTCCGCTTCTCCAGAAACCGTGCCAGCCCTCCGGTCGCCCCCGCATGCAGCGGCGCGCCCAGGAATTCCTCAAGTTTGTGACCAACCAGATGAGAGTAAGGAACGCCGAGAATTTCTGTAATTCGCCGGTTTACCGTGCGCAGGGTTCCATCGAGCGAGATGGCGAGCGCGGCGTCATCCAGAGAATCGATCAGCTCCTTGAAGTTGCGCTGCGAGCGCATAATCAATTGGCCCAACTGATCGAGTTGCTCTTCGGAGGGTGTGACGCCCGCCTGACCCTGAAAGTCCCTTAGAATCTGCTTGAGCTCCGCGACCTCGCGTTTGCGCCCGAACGCATAGGCGGCAAACAAGACGGCGAGCGCGAAGAGTCCGGCGGGAATTGCCCACAGCCGGTAAGGAAGGTCTTTCAGTTGTTGCCACGACAAAGCTGCTACTGCCGCCGCAAACAAAACGAGCAGGCCAAGCGCCCATCGCCACAACTGGCTCTCCTCGCGTTCCAGTCGGTTCGCCGGACCGGACCGGGCTGAAGTGGCATCTTCGTCGAGCATTGAGGGACTCCCCTGGCGCAGGAACGTTATCCGCCATATTGCCCCTAGCCTAGCACCGAAAGCGGCGGTTCACGACAGAAGGTTCCAGAACGTTCCATCACGGTAAAGGGGTGATGACCATCACAGCGGACCGGTTTGGCACTGACTAGGATGGCGGTAAGGATCTCCCATCCGCGCTGTCCTCTTCGTGTGCTTACTGGTGTTCCCTATGCTCTATAAAACTCTGAGTGCCGCCGTTTACGGCATTGACGCCAACATCATCGAAGTGGAAGTGGATGTCTCGGGCATCAAAACGCAGGAAGACCACTTTCACACCGTCGGACTGCCCGATGCTGCCGTCCGCGAAAGCCGCGACCGGGTCCGCTCGGCACTGAAAAACTGCGGCTACGACATCCCTCCTACCCAGATCACCATTAATCTGGCGCCGGCCGATATCCGCAAGGAAGGTTCCGGCTTCGACCTGCCCATGGCGCTCGGCATCCTCGGCGCATACGGGGGGCTGAATAAGAAGGAGGTGCCTGACGCGCTGTTTGTCGGCGAGCTTTCTCTCGACGGAAGGGTGCGCGGAGTGCGCGGCGCTTTGCCGATCGCGATCGAGGCTCGTCGAACGAAAGTTAAGCGCCTGGTCGTGCCCGAAGTCAACGCTCGCGAAGCCGCCATGGTCGGTGACGTTGAGGTGTACCCGGCTAAATCGCTGCTGGAAGTCATTCATCTCATTAACTCCGGCAACGGCGTCTCCCGCTTGCAGGTGGACACCGATCAACTGCTCTGCCAGGCGCAGCATTTCCCGGTGGATTTCAAAGACGTCCGCGGCCAGCAAACCGCCAAGCGCGCCCTTGAAGTCGCGTGCGCCGGCGGCCACAACATTCTGATGATCGGGCCTCCAGGATCTGGAAAAACGATGCTGGCGAAACGCATGCCGACGATCCTGCCGCCCTTTACTTTCGAAGAAGCGCTCGAGACCACCAAGATTCACAGTGTCGCTGGTGTGCTCGATGCACATGCCGGACTCGTCGGCCTGCGGCCTTTCCGCGCGCCTCACCACACCATCTCCGACGCGGGTCTGATCGGCGGCGGTGCTATTCCGCGGCCGGGCGAGGTTTCGCTCGCTCACAATGGGGTGCTGTTCCTCGACGAATTTCCCGAATTCCCGCGCAACGTTCTTGACGTCATGCGCCAGCCGCTCGAAGACGGTACCGTCTGCATCGCGCGCGCCGCCATGTCGCTGACTTTCCCCGCGCGCTTCATGCTGGCCGCCGCCATGAACCCCTGCCCTTGCGGATTTCACAACGACCGCAGCCGCGAATGCCACTGTACCCCGCCCATGATCCAACGCTACATTTCTAAAATCTCGGGGCCGCTGCTCGACCGAATCGACATTCACATTGATGTCCCGGCCGTGAACTACAAAGAGATGCGCAGCACGAAGGAGTCGGAAAGCTCGGCGAGCATTCTTGAGCGCGTGGTTCGCGCCCGGGACGTCCAGTTGGCGCGCTTTTCTTCCGGACGCGAAAAACTTTACTGTAATGCCCAAATGCCGACGCAGTTCATTCGTAAGTTCTGCGAACTCTCCGCCGATTG
>PLHP01000268.1 GCA_003138955.1 Acidobacteriaceae bacterium
GGATCAACGAACTCCTTAAGCCCAATATATTGTTGTCAATCGAATCGAAAATGTTGTTCTCACGCACACACTGAAGCCCTGCCGGTACGAATGCCAGTGCGTCTGCCCCCATGGGGCACTGTCCGCGCCCGCGGGAATGTGCGGCGGATCACAGTTTTCCGGCTCCCCAACGGAGTAGAATCGCGTTCTTGACCGGCGCGATCCCAAGGCCGATCTCAGCGGGAGGCTCTGTGTCGGATCCACTCTTCGAGGCAATGCGCCAAAGCATCATCGACGGCGCGCCAGATAAGGCCGTGGAATTGGCGCAGCAGGCACTGGCCCAGGGCCTCGATCCGCTCCAAGCCGTGAACCTCGGATTTGCGGTGGGGATCACGTTTGCCGGCGAACAATTCGGATGCGGCGAGATGTTTCTGCCCGATCTGCTCGCGTCAGCCGAGGCAATGCAGGCCGCCATCAAGACCCTTGAACCGGAGATGCTGAAGCGCGGCTCCGAGCGTAAGGCTCTGGGCAAGATCGTCCTCGGCACCGCCAGAGGCGATATTCACGACATTGGCAAGAACCTGGTCGCCACCATTCTTTCCGCCGGCGGATTCCAGATCTTCGATCTGGGTACCAGCGTGACCCCCGAGCAGTTCGTCGCCAAGGCCAAAGAAGTCGATGCCGATATCGTCGGCGTCTCCGCTTTGCTGACGACGACCATGGCCGGCCAGAAAGCCGTGATCGAAGCGCTCGATCGGAATGGTTTGCGGCCACGGGTAAAAGCGATCATTGGCGGCGCCGCCGTCACCTCGAAGTGGGCTGCTGAAATCGGCGCTGACGGCTACTCTCGCAATGCTATTGATGCCCTGGAACTGGCGAAGAATCTGATGGGCAAAGTCGACAGCAAAGATATGAACAAGAGAACAGCCCTGGCATGAGACCCAGAATTCAACTCTTAAGTCCCGATCTTATCGGCCGCATTCTGCGCGAAGCGTTCGAACTGCTCATAAACCCCGGAGTGCGCGTGGGCTCGGCGGCGGTCGAGCTATTGCGGTCGGCGGGAGTTGAGGTAGAAGTTGCGGCCGGAGTTGCGAACAACCACGGAGTGGCGCGTATCCCTGAGCGCCTGGTGCAGCAGTGCCTCGCATCGGCTCCGCACGACTTCTACCTGTACAACCGCCAGGGAGAGAAAGCCGTTCATTANNTGCTGCGTGCAGATGCTCGATCCCGAGACGCTGGAAGCGCGGCCGTCCGAGACCCGCGACCTGGTGCGCATCGTCCAGGTCACGGAGACGCTGCCGCAGTTCGCCGCGCAATCCACCGCCGTAGTTTGCAGCGATGCCCTGTTGTCCAATTCCCTGTTGTACAACGACGCCTGCAACGGTAAGCATGCGCCTGGCGCGATCGCCGACCTCTACCGCCTGTTAGTAGTCCTGCAGCATTCCGACAAGCCCGTCGTGACAGGATCGTTCTCCGCCGCCGGCCTCGAAGGCATGATCGACCTGCTCGCCGCCGACAGCGGCAGTCCAGACAGGTTGCGCCAGCAGCCGCGGGCGGTTTTTGATGTGTGTCCCTCCCCGCCGTTGAACTGGTCGGAGTTCGGATCGCACAATTTGATCGACCTGGCCCGCGCCGGTGTGCCCGCGGAAATCGTCTCCATGCCACTGGCTGGCGGCACCGCTCCCGTGACGCTGGCAGGTTCCGTAACGCAGCATGCTGCCGAGGTTCTGGCCGGCATCACGCTGCATCAACTCGCGGCGCCGGGCGCACCCATAGTGTGGGGCGGTGCTCCTGCCATCTTCGACATGCGCACCGGAGGCGCACCCATGGGAGCGGTTGAAACTGCCATGCTGAACATGGCATGCGCCGAAGTCGGCAAGCATCTAGGCCTCCCGACCCACGGGTACTTGGTCGCGACCGATTCGAAGTTGGTGGATGCCCAGGCCGGCGCCGAGAGTGCCCGCTCCGCGATGCTTGGAGCCCTCGCCGGCATCAACATGATCTCGGGAGCAGGTATGCTCGAATCTCTCGCCCGTTTCAGCGTCGAAAAGCTGGTCATTGATGCCGAGTCGATTGCCTCGGCGTACCGGCTGGCGCGAGGCATTGAAATAGGCAGCGACAAAGTTCCCAGCGAAACCCTGGCCACCGCCATGTTCGCGCAAATCGGCCTTTCCGGAGAATTTCTCAAGCTCAAGGAAACGCGCGCGCTTTTTCGGCAGGAGCAGCATCTCCCCTCCCCGGTCATCGATCGCAGCGCGCGCGGCTCGGAGCCGGCGAGCGACGTTTTAACGCGGGCTCGGACCCGTGTCGACGAACTGGTGAGCAAATATCGCAAGCCATCTCTTTCCGAAGACGTGCTGCGAAAGTTTCAGGCAATCGTCGATCGTGAAGCTGACAGAGCAGCAGTGGAGGAGGCCGAGTCGGGGAAGAACGTCGGGGTGGCCCAAGCCACAAAGTAAGAACTGGGTCGTCCCTCCGGGCCCCGTTACCCCCGTTCGTGCCCTTGGCGGCAAGCGAGGTTCGCGCTTATGCTGAAAGTAGATTCGAAAGGCTCAGGTTTCGTTTGCCAATGATTTCGCTTCGCCTCTATACCCTGGCGCTGGGCACGATTGGCGTGGCCGCCGCCAGCTATGCCCTGCTGCGCCGCAAACCCAAACCCGCGAACGAAGTCGAACTCGAACGCCGCACCTGGCTGAATACGGTTGGACGCATCACCGATGGCACGGTGATTGACGTCCAGGAAATCACGACCGCCGCCGACCGCCCGGCCACCATGCTGATTTACCAGTATGACGTAGCGGGCGTTTCCTATGAGGCCTCACAGGATGTCACCTATCTGCGCCAGTGGATCAATCTACATTCCTGCCGCCTCGGCCTGCCAACCTCAGTGAAATACGATTCTCGCAATCCCGGAAATTCCATGGTAATTGCCGAAGGCTGGATGGGGCTACGGCAGTAAGCGGCTGCGGAAAGGTCAGAGGTTAGAGGTCAGATTGCAGAAGTGAACAGATTTAACCTCTGCAATCTGACCTCTAACCTCACCCTCAGAGTTTCCCTGCCGCAGCAAGAACCATGTAGAGAACCTGTGCGGCCGCCAGCCCGATCCAGATGCGCTGCCGAATGCGCGAGCGCCGTATGTCGCGCAGCAGATCGGCGCTGGTGACTTGCGTGGACGGAGCTTCCCGCTCCACCGGCAATGCCACCGGTTGCAGATTGACTGGCCTCACCGCATCGGCTGGCTTCGGCTTGTCGGGATAAAACACCTTCGGAGTGTCCACCACTTCCGACCACAACGGCAGCAGCATCCAAGATTTCGGAATGATGTCCAGAATCGGTTTGGCAGTCAGTTGAAGGGCCGGCTGCGTTTCCGGCGCGACGCGATCCGCCAAATTCCGCAGCAACGAGCCCCACCAGAAGTGGCTCAGTTGATCGGTAATGAGTTCACCGACATCGACCGGCCGCGATTCAAGTTCGAGCGGCGGCAGGGTGTCGGGCGAAATCACGTCTCCAATGTTGGTGAACACGGTGCGAAACCAAGGCAGGCGCAGACGCTCCCCGAGCAGCAGGCCGACGTCCACCGGGCGCGAAGTGAGTTCGAGCGGCGCTAATTTCGCCGGCGCGAAAGTATCGCGAAGATTGCCGGCCAACGACCTCCACAGCGGCTGCGTCAGGCTCGACGGCGGCAGCAAGTCCAGTGGAATATCCGGCCGCGCCGCCGTGGACTGCGGGTCGGGAACCCAGGCTTCAGCGGCATTTGAGCGGTAAGACATGAGAATTCAGAATACCCCAGAGGGGCTCGGCAGCGCTATGCCCAGTCCTAGTTGCCGGGCGTTTGACTTTTCTCTACCGAGAAAAGATGCGATGCAACGACGCGGCGCCCGCTCCCATCGCCCGAACGCCCACTTCCCTAGGTACATGCACTTTGATGCCGTTGAGCACACGCCTGCACTGAAGCACAATCCAAAAGGCAAGATTTGCGAAGGGGATCTGCAATGGAGAAGCTGGATTGAGCGACGACGCACAAGCGGCCGCCAAAGCTCACCGGCAGCTACGGCGTTTCTCCCGCTATGGTTTCGACGCGCGCGTTCAGGTGTCGGTGTTTCGCGAAGGCCGGACGACCACTTGCTGGGGCCGAACCAGCGAACTCGGCGAGGAGGGCATCGGGGCGACCCTTTGCGCGGAGTTGCAGATGGGCGAAGTTGTTTCCCTGGAGTTTCCCATCCCAATCGCGCCTCACGTCATGAAGGTGCGAGCCGCGGTGCGCTACAGCGAAGGACTACACTGCGGATTCGAGTTTCTGGTCGTGACCGGCGAGCAGAAGCTGATGCTCCACCAGATCTGCGTCATGTTGGCGAACGCCTCCTGAGTCTTTCCGCGCTGGCCCATTGACCTTCATTACTGGCGTAACTATCAGCGGATAACCCAGCCCGCTTACCATCTAACCATCCCTCAAGTGCACACTGGGAAAGGACTGTATGGGTGAGAAAATCGTCCCGGCGGACGCTTCGATCGAGCTGCCGCTGGCGATGGCGCCACAGGATGTTCTTGAGCACAGTGGGCCGCCGATCTCCACTCCGACCTCCGATCCCGCCCCCGCCACTTCTCCCACGAAGCGCAATGCCGCCGAAGTCCCCTTCACCGTGGAGAAAGCCCACCTCGAACAGATCATCGAGAACGCGCCGGAAGCCATCAGCATTGTCAACCAGGAACTGCACATTTTGCGCGTCAACGCGGAGTTCACCTGCCTGTTCGGCTTTACCGCAGCTGAGGCTGCCGGAAAACGGCTCGACCTGCTCATCGTGCCCCCCGATCGCTATGCCGAAACCGCCTGGATCACAGAGACCATCAAGACTCAAAACAAACTCTCCCTGGAGACTCGCCGCCAGCGAAAAGACGGCTCCCTGGTCGAGGTGCTGCTCTCCACCTCGCCCGTGACGGTGAACGGCATAAGAGTTGGATCCTACGCCTCCTACCGCGACATCACCGAGCAGAAGCGCGCCGAGGACTTGAATGCGGCCTTGTACGCCATCGCGGCGCGCAGCCAGTCGGCCGAGGATCTGCAACAATTTTTCGCCGCCCTTCACAACATCGTCGGCCAGTTGATGAACGCGCGCAACCTTTACATCGCGCTCTACGATCCGCAGTCCCAGTTGTTGAGCTTTCCCTACTTCGTCGACGAACAAGACGAGATCCCCGCCCCCAAGCCTCTGGGTCGCGGCCTGACGGAGTACGTCCTGCGAACCGGCGAACCCCTCCTGGCGACACCGGAAGTCTTCGAGGAACTGATACGGCGCGGTGAAGCGGAATTGATCGGTGCTCCGTCGGTGGACTGGCTGGGCGTTCCCCTGAAGAGCGGCACCGCCTGCTTTGGAGCCCTGGTCGTCCAGAACTACAGCGAAAAAACCCGATTCGGAGAGCGCGACCGTGAGATTCTGAAATTTGTTTCCCAGCAGTTGGCCGCGGCCATCGAGCACAAGCGCTATGAAGAAGCGCTCCGCCGCTCCGAGGCCCGTTCCCGTTCTCTGATCTTGAGTGCAGCCATCGGCATTTGCCGCTGCACACTCGGCGGCAGATTCCTGGACGTGAATCCTGCGCTCATCGCCATGCTCGGGTATGAATCGGTCGAACATCTTCTCCAACTGAATGCGCGCCGCGAAGTCTTCGTCAATCCGGAGGAGTTGGACCGGCTGGCCGAGGACTATCGCTGCACCGGAAGCCGGAATGGGGTGGAAGTGCAGTGGAAACGCAAAGACGGGCGCATCATCGTCGTGCGGCTCAGCGGCTGCGCCGCCACCATCAGCGATGAACCCGAGGAAGTATTGGAATTGATCGCCGAAGATATCACCGACCGGCGTCAGCTCGAAGAGCAGCTTCGCCAGGCGCAAAAAATGGATGCCGTCGGCCGCCTCGCCGGCGGCGTCGCCCACGACTTCAACAACCTTCTGATGGTGATTAACGGATACACCGAGGTGTTGCTGGAGCAGTTGGAAAAGGGCAGCGCCATGCACCAGAAGGTTCAGTCCATCCAGCAGGCAGCCGACCGCGCCGCCACCCTCACCCGCCAGTTGCTGGCCTTCAGCCGCAAGCAGCTCCTCGAGCTCAAGGTGGTCGACGTCAATACCGTCGTCGGCGACATGGAGCGCCTGCTGCGGCCCTTGATCGGCGAAAACATCCAATTGGTGACCCGCCTCTCTACCCAAACCGGACACACCCGCGCCGACACCAGCCAGCTGGAGCAGGTCATCATGAACCTGGTCGTCAATGCCAAAGATGCCATGCCCGAAGGCGGCAAGCTCATTTTGCAGAGTTCCGACGTTACCGTGCGGCAAAACTTCAGCGAACAACGGTTTATCCAGCCCGGGCGCTATGCCGTGATCTCGGTTACCGATACCGGCCAGGGCATGGACAAGGAAACCCTGTCCCGCATCTTCGAGCCGTTCTTTACCACCAAGGAAAAAGGAAAAGGCACCGGCCTCGGCCTCTCCACCGTCTACGGCATCGTCAAGCAGAGCAATGGATACGTGTTCGCCCAAAGCGCAATCGGAGCCGGCACAACGTTTCACGTTTACTTGCCGCGCGTGGAGGATCCCGCCGAAGAGGTGAGCCCGGCCAAATCCCAGCAGCACGAAGCCGGCGGCTGCGAAACCGTTTTGCTGGTGGAAGACGAGGAATCCGTGCGCGAACTCGTGCGTCTAACCCTCGCCTCTCGCGGCTACAACGTCCTCGAAGCCGAAAATGGCGAGGGCGGCCTGCGCATCGCCGAGACCTGCAAAGAACCCATCGCTATCCTTATCACCGACGTCGTCATGCCCGGTATCGGCGGGCGTGAACTGGC
>PLHP01000414.1 GCA_003138955.1 Acidobacteriaceae bacterium
TCATCTTGTATTGGATAAGACTACCCGTAGCCAAGCTCAACTAAACCCGATAAACTCGGGAAGCGATTCGTTGGAAATATAGTTGAGAGTATGGATCCGCGCCAGCGTCTCATCGTTGCCCTGGATGTACCTACCGCCGCGGCCGCCCGGAAGATCGTGGCGGCCGTCGGCGACTCCGCCCATGCCTACAAGGTGGGCATGCAGCTCTACACTGCTGAGGGCCCTTCCGTTGTCCGCGAACTGGTGGCTTCGGGCCACCGCGTCTTCCTCGACCTCAAGTACCACGACATTCCGAACACCGTAGGAGCGGCCGTCCGGGAGGCGGCTCGACTGGGCGTGAGCATGTTGACGGTGCACGCCTCTGGAGGCGGCAAGATGTTGCGAGCTGCCGTCGATGCCGCGCAAGCGGCCAACCCCGACTTGCTTGTCCTGGCGGTCACGGTGCTGACCAGCTTGAACGACGACGACCTGGGCAAGATTGGCCTGCGCGGCGGAGTGCTCGATCAAGTCCTAAGGCTAGCCGCCCTGGCGCTTTCAAACGGTTGCAAAGGCGTGGTGGCTTCAGCGCGGGAAGCGGGCGCCCTGCGCGCGGAGTTTGGCCACGGTTTCGCCATTGTGACGCCCGGAGTGCGCCTGGCTGGCACTGGACCCGACGATCAGGCGCGCGTCGTCACTCCCGCGGAAGCGTTTGCCGCCGGGTCCTCGCACATTGTGGTAGGGCGCCCGATCACGGAAGCCGTGGATCCAGCGGCTGAGGCGCGGGCGATTCTGGGACAGATCGGGTAGGGCGGTTCTCAGTTCCCGGTTCTCAGTTTTCAGAAAAAGCAAAAAGGCGCGACCATTGAGCCGCGCCTCTTCCGCTGTTGTGTGGCTGGTTTTGACTGAAAACTGACAACTGTAAACTGACAACGTCCTCTATAGCTTTTCAAAAAACTCGCAGCCCGAGCACGAAATGTAGATTCCGCCGGGCACGCCGCGCTCTCGATCTTTCATGCGTTTGACGATGCGGGTTTCCTTGCCGCACTTGGGACATGCGGTCGATTTCGTGGTATCCATGACCTTTTTACGGTCAGCTGTCTTTGCAATTTTCGCCATTCAGTCTCTCCTGACAGGAATGTGCCGCCAGCCCAAAGGCCGCGGTTCTACCTGGTAATTGGGGAGTATCGTCGCTAGATGATCAACGAACGCCAGCCCATCTTGAATCAGCCCGGCGGAATCAACCCGCGCGGAAGCAGTGCACTGTACTCGCCTAGAGAATCTTACACGAAAGTCAGCTCTCAGCTCTCAGTCCTCGGATGAGTTAATACCGCACGGTCGTGGCTCGTAGCTCGCAGCCGGGGCGTGACCGGGATCACACCTGGGCGTATCATCATTGGGTTATCCTGTACCGAAAGAGGCCTCATGAGCTGGCTCCAGAATAAATTCGAAAAGAACTTCATGATCACGACGGTGGACTACGTCTTCAACTGGGCGCGCAAGTCGGCGCTCTGGCCGATGACATTTGGGCTGGCGTGCTGCGCCATCGAGATGATCGCGGCTTCAACCGCGCGCTTCGATATCGCGCGTTTTGGCGCGGAGGTGTTTCGGCCCAGCCCGCGGCAGGCGGATCTGATGATCGTCTCCGGCACGGTCACGCTGAAGATGGCGCCGGTGGTGAAGAGAATTTACGAACAGATGGCCGAGCCGAAGTGGGTGATTTCGATGGGCGCGTGCTCGTCGGTGGGCGGACCGTTCAATACCTATGCCGTGCTGCAGGGCGTGGATCGCATCGTGCCGGTGGATGTTTACGTGATCGGATGCCCGCCGCGTCCGGAGAATCTGTTTTACGCGCTGCTCAAGCTACAGGACAAGATCGACACCATGACGCTCGCCAAGCGGCCCACCGAAGTGCGGCTCGAAGAGCGCATGATGGAGGATTTCAAGCGCCAGGTGATGGTGGCGCAGACGATGCAGCCGAAATAGCAGTCAGCTCTCAGCCATCAGCCGTCAGCCATCAGTTAAACCCTATATACTCTTGTCATCCCGAGCGAGGGATCTGTAGTTATTTGCCTCCGCGAGGCTGCTGAAGTTCAGATCGATTTTGCCTGACGGCTGATGGCTGACGGCTAAACGCTATGTTCATCAAGATCGCTTCGCAATCGGATGTTCCCCGCAACAACGAAGCCAAAGAATTCCCCTGCGGAGACAAGACCATCTGCGTCGCCAACGTGAACGGCGAAATCAGCGCCATGGATAATATCTGCCTGCATCGAGGAGGCCCGCTCGGCCAGGGCGTGATCTCAGGAGGAAAGGTTGTTTGCCCCTGGCATGGCTGGGAGTGTGATCCGAAGACGGGAGAAGCCGGTCCGCCGGGGGCGAAGGTGGCCGTCTATCCGGTAAAGATTGAGGGCGGGGATCTGCTGATCGAGTTGTAGAGTGCGCCTATGAGAGTCGTAACGGGATTGGATGAGCTAACAACGAGAGCAATCAACGAAATCGAGAGCGTTGGGATTCCCTCGGTGCGACGACACACCCAATTGGCGATTACCTCCAAGCGCCCCACAATTGAGCGGCCTCGGGACCTCGCTCCCTTCTTTGAACACACCCAGCTAAGACCCGAGGCGACCTACCAGTCCGTGATCAAATTGTGCACGGAGGCGACCGAGAACAATTTTCGCGGGGTTTGTGTGAATCCGGCATTTGTGAGAGATGCTAAGGCCCAACTTTTGGGGACAAACTGCCTGCTAGTGACAGTTGTTGGGTTCCCGCTGGGTGCGAATCTCAGCTCAACGAAGGCACAAGAGGCGAAGGCTGTAGTAGAGGCCGGGGCTGATGAAGTCGATATGGTGATACCCATTGGCATCTTGAAATCAGGAGACTACAAACGGGCATTCGAGGACATTCGAGCTGTCGTAGAGGCCGCCGGACACATTCCAGTGAAGGTAATTTTGGAGATGGCCCTACTCGATGAATACCAAAAGGTGATTGGATGCCTGTTAGCTGAACGCGCCGGTGCCGCATTCGTAAAGACGTCCACAGGTTTCGCCGGCGGGGGAGCGACAGTCGAAGATGTACGGCTAATGAAGGGGCTCGTGGGTGGCAGAATGGCTATTAAAGCTGCGGGTGGGATCCGAGATTTCGAGTCCGCGCGCGCCATGGTGGAAGCCGGGGCAGATCGCCTCGGCTGTTCATCGTCAGTCGCAATTGTCTCGGGATCTGCATAGCAATATTCCAGGGTTTCGCGCGCTTAATGTCGAACGGAAGCAGAACTCAGTTCTGGCCAGTTGGAAGGGGAGCGGCCTAGCGCTTTAGTTGCGCCACGTAGTCTTTTCCGCTGTGCGCCTTGCGGGCAGTGCCTTCGACGAATTTAAGAAATTCCCGCAGGTGTTCCTTTTCCGACAGTTCCGCCTCGGAGAATTTCACCCGCACGCCAAACGCCGGCGCGGTGCGCGTCGCGACGCCGCTGATGATGACGCCTTTCACCCAGATCTTGCCGCTCGCCACCCACAGCCCGATCTCCAGCGCCTTGCCCGCGGGCACGACGCTGGCGGTCTCGACCAGGCAGCCTCCGCGGCTCACATTCGCCAGATTGCCCCAGACCGGCTCTTCTATGCCCTCCACGCGAATTTCCACCGCCACATAGCACTTGATCCGCTGAAAATGGCGGCGATCCGATTCCAATTGCGACGTGAATAAAGCCGGTTCGAACGGGGGCGCTTCATCCACTGGTTCGGGATGGGGAAGCACGACGGGTGGCGCCGGAGCAGCAGCAACGGCTACGGCTGTATCCATCTGTGCCTCGCGGGCTTTGACGGCCGCGTCTTTGATCTCGCGCATCGACCGCAGCAGCGCCGCTTCACGCTGTTCCGGACGTACCTCGCGGTAGGTCTGAAGCAGTTTCCCGAGATGGCTGACCAGGTCGGGGTCGGTGAGCAGGCGCGTCCAGTCTGATCCTTTGGGTGACAGTTTCTTGTTTTCGCTCATACGCAGGACTTCCACGCAGCTTTCCGTCGCAGGAAGTGCTTGACTCTCATAGACTGAGCTTTGGGTCGCGTTCCCACAAGATGACCAAGGTCACTGTCGCCAGTGCGAGAGCGCCTGCAAAAGGTTGCGGGTTCGTGCTCCATCGCGAGGCGTTTCAACAATATGTACCGGATCTCCACCAAAAAAAGAGTTGAAAAGACTATCATTTTCGTTTCGTAGGAGAAACCTAGGTTCCATGGCTTCCGCACATCGTCCCATCCGCCAATTGCGGTGTTATCGTGCATTCTTTTTGCTGGACGTTTTTCTGATGGTGTCAATCGTCGTCTTCCCACCGGCGCTTTTTGCCCAAAGTTCGACTTCCCGTGCGACCGCGAGTTCGGCGGGCGGGGCCATGCCGGCTCAAGCCTCGCAGGTTCAAGCCTCGCAAGTTCAAACCTCGGCACAGAATCCGGTTTTTGGCAGTGTGCCGGAGGCCAAGCCCACCCCGGGCGTCCTGCCGCTGACCTTCAGCGAGGCGATTGAGCGGGCTTTGCGCCAGAACCTGGCTGGTCTTTTATCGGAATACAACACCATCGAGGCCCGGGGACAGAAATGGCAACAACTCAGCGACCTGCTTCCGAACGTCAGCGCGGATGTGCAGGAAGTCGCGGAGAAAACGAGCCTGGAAGCGCAAGGACTTCGCGGCCATCTGTTTCCTGGTCTTACTCTTCCTCGCGTCATCGGGCCGTTCTCCTATTTTGATATGCGCGCCTCGGCGACCGAGCGCGTGTTCGACTGGAAGGCAATCCAGAAATACCGTTCTTCCGTAATCGGCGAAAGCGTGGCCCGGTTCAACCTGAAGGACGCGCGCGATCTGGTCGTGCTCGCGACCGGCAACGCCTACCTACAGGCGATTGCCGGAGCCGCGCGCGTGGAAACCGCGCAAGCCCAGGTGGAAACCGCGCATGCGCTCTACGACAAGGCGGTCGCGCAACAGCAGGCCGGCGTCGCTCCGGCGATCGACACGCTCCGGGCCCAGGTCGAATACCAGACGCGCCAACAGCAACTGATCGCAGCCGCGAACGATTTCGCCAAGCAGAAGATCTCGCTGGCACGTGTGATTGGACTCGCGCCCGGCCAGGAATTCGAATTGGCCGACAAAGCTCCTTACCAGGCTTTTCCTATTCCCGATCTTGAAACGAGCTTGCAGCGCGCGTATTCTCTGCGCTCCGATTACAAAGCGGCGCGAGACCGTCTGGTCGCCGCGCAACTGGAGCGCAGCGCCGCCACCGCGGGATATTTTCCGACCATCGATCTGGCGGCGAATTATGGCGAGATCGGCGCGGTTCCCGGCGATGTGCTGCCTACGTACGCGGTCGTCGGTACGTTGAACATTCCGATTTTCCAGGGTGGCAAAGTCCATGGCGATCTTCTGAAGGCCGAAGCCAGCCTGCGGCAGGCGCAGGCGCAGATGGCGGACGTGCGCGGGCAAATTGACCAAGATATCCGCAACGCGCTGCTCGACCTCAAGTCGTCCGCCGATCAGGTGGAAGTCGCCCAGAGTTCGGTGAATCTTGCCGAGCAGGCGCTCACCCAATCGCGGGACCGTTTCTCCGCCGGAATCACCGACAACCTCGAAGTGGTGCAGGCGCAGGAAGCGGTGGCGTCTGCGCACGAGAGTTTCATCTCCAGCCTCTACCTTCACAACCTGGCCAAGGTTTCCTTTGCCCGCGCCCTCGGACGCGCCGAAGAGGGCGTTCGCGAATACTTGAAAGGGAAGTAACCTATGGAACCACCCAGCAGCGTTGTAGCCGAGCCCAAACCGCAAGCGGAAACGCGCGCGCCGCAGTCCCCGCCCTCGCTTGACAGCGAAGCCCGATACCAGCGGCGAGCCGAGTTCTTGAGCAGTCCGCGCACGAAGTGGGGGTTCATTCTCGCCGGCCTCGTGATTCTGATCGCCGTTATCGTCCTGTGGCGTTATCTCGCAAGCTACGAATCCACCGATGACGCGCAGATTGACGGGCACGTGAACTCGGTGAGCGCGCGCATCAGCGGCTATGTGCTGAAGCTCAATGTGGAAGACAACCAGTACGTGGAAAAGGGAACGGTGCTGGTGGAAATCGACCCTGCCGACCTCGAAGGAGCGGTGGCGGAGGCGCGCGCTCAGTACGCCGACGCCCAAGCGCAGGCTTCCGCTGCCGGCATCAACGTCCCGATCACCGACGTGAGCACGTCAAGCCAGGTCAGCGGCGCCCAGGGCGGTGTCTCGGGTGCGCAGGCTGGAATCTCGGCTGCCCGCGAGCAGTTTGAAAAAGCCAAGTCACAGGTCGCGGAAGCGGACGCCAATAACACCAAAGCGCAGAATGATCTTCTCCGCTACAAGCTGCTGATCGACAAGCAGGAAATCTCGCAACAGCAGTACGATCAAGCCGTCAGCAGCTCTCAAGCCGCCGCGGCAACCCTGCATGCGGCGCGCGCCAATGCCGACGCTTACGCGGCACAGATCAAACAGGCGCAGAGCAAACTGGAGCAGGCCGACGCCGATCTTCGCACCGCCGGCAACCGGACGCACATGATGCGAATGATCAACGCCCGCTCCCAGTCGGCGCAGGCCGTTGCCCAGCAGAAGAAGGTTGTGTTAGAGCAGGCCGAACTGAATCTTTCGTACACGAAAATTATGGCGCCGGTCAGCGGAGTCGTCAGCAACCGCACCGTGGAGGTCGGGCAAAACGTGCAGCCCGGCCAGGAGATGATGAAGGTCATTCCGCTCGGTGAAGGCGACCTCTGGGTCACGGCGAACTTCAAGGAGACGCAGCTTAAGAAGATGAAGCCCGGTTTGCCGGCTGACATCGCGGTGGATGCGAACGGCAAGACCTACAAGGGGCATGTCGATTCCATCGCGGGCGCCAGCGGTGCGCGCTTCAGCCTGCTGCCCCCCGAAAACGCCACCGGCAATTACGTCAAAGTCGTGCAACGCATTCCGGTGAAGATCATATTCGACAAGAACGAGATCAAGAGCCATGAACTTCGTCCGGGGATGTCGGTGGTGCCGAAGGTCTGGATTAAATAGAGACATTGACTCATTGAGTCATTGAATCATTTGAACCGGGTCGTTCAGTCATCTAGTCTGGCGACCCCTGAGGATTCAAATCTCTCAATGATTCAATGACTAAATGATTCAATGTCTCAATGATTTCAATGACTCAATAATTTAGCTTTGAGACACTTAAGGTACTAATGGGCGCTGCTGCGATTACCATGAATGACGCCGCCGAGTGGCGTCCGGCAGTCAATCCGTGGATCATCGCTCTCACGGTGACGCTGGCCACGTTCATGGAGGTGCTGGATACCAGCATCGCCAACGTGGCGTTGCCGCATATCGCCGGCAGTCTTTCCGCCGGCCAGGACGAGAGCACGTGGGTGCTTACGTCTTATCTCGTCTCCAACGCCATCGTGCTGCCGCTGAGCGGCTGGCTGTCTTCCATCGTCGGACGCAAGAATTTTTACATGGGTTGTGTCGCGCTCTTCACGATCAGTTCGTTTCTGTGCGGGCTCGCGCCCAATCTCGCCATGCTCATCTTCTTCCGTGTCCTTCAGGGTGTGGGCGGCGGCGGCTTGCAGCCGAGCGAGCAGGCCATCCTCGCCGACACCTTTGCTCCCGCCAAGCGCGGCATGGCATTCGCCGTCTATGGCATCGCGGTGGTGATGGCTCCGGCCATCGGTCCTACGCTCGGCGGTTATATCACCGACAACTTCACCTGGCGCTGGATTTTCTTTATCAATATCCCAGTCGGCATTATTTCGCTTTTGCTGACGTCACGGCTTATCCAGGATCCTCCGTACTTCAAGCGCCGCAAGCTGAGAGAAACCCGGATCGACTATACCGGCCTGGGTTTCGTCGCGCTCGGCCTCGGAACGCTGCAAGTGGTCCTCGACAAAGGACAACGCGAAGACTGGTTTGAATCGCACTTCATCGTAGTGTTGAGTGTGATCTCCGCCGTGTCGCTGATCTTCGTAGTCTTCTGGGAGTGGAACACCAAAGACCCCATCATCGACCTGCATTTGTTTCGCGTGCGCAGCTTCGCCACCGCGAACTTTCTGATGTTCATGCTCGGGTTTGCCCTGCTGGGCAGCACACTGCTGCTGCCGCTGTTCATGCAAACAATGCTCGGCTACACTGCCGAGCGGTCCGGGCTGGCACTGATGCCGGGCGGTTTCGCGATTATGCTGGCCATGCCTTTGGTGGGGTTTCTGCTTTCCCGTTATAGCCCGCGGTATCTGTTGCTGTTTGGTTTGTCGATGCTCTCGTTTTCGCTGTTTCATATGACGAAGTTCGACCTGGGCGTGGATTTCCACACGCTGATGGTGGCGCGCGTCTATCAGGCGGTGGGAATGGCTTTCCTGTTCGTGCCTATTAACACCGCCGCGTATGCGTTTCTACCGCGCGACAAGAACAACGCCGCGTCCGGTTTGATGAACCTTGCCAGAAACATCGGCGGCAGCGTCGGAATTTCTTTTGTCACTACCGGACTGGCTCGCCGCGCGCAGTTTCATCAGGGGCAACTGGTGGAGAACCTGAGCGCCGCCAATCCGCAGTTTCAATCCTGGCTGCACGGGATGACGAGAACTTTTTCGGGTGGCGGCTTCGGGTCCGGTTCCGGAGGTGGTTCCGCGCAGCAGCATGCCTACGCGATGATGCAGGCGAATGTGATCCGGCAGGCGACCATGCTGGCGTACATTGATAATTTCTGGGTGCTCGGAATCGCGATCTTTTGTTTAATCCCCTTTGTGTTCCTGATCAAGAAGACGAAGCCGGGCGGCGAGATCGTCGCTCACTGATTGCCGTCCACGGAAAGGAGGTTCGCGATGTTTCGCATCGTTACTCTGGAACGCGAATTTGGCTGCGGGGGCGGAGNNTGCGATGAGCGGGTCGACAGCCGCCTCTACCGTTTCGCGAAAGCCTTCTGGCGGGGCAGTTACGAACGCAGCATGCCGCTGGACGCCTCTCAGGCGTTTGATACGGATCGCATGATGGCCATGGCGGGAGAGATCATGCGCACGATTGCGGCAGAAGGCAACGCGGTGATTGTCGGCCGTGGTTCCCCGTTTCTGCTGCGCGAACGCGAGGATACTTTTGGCGTCTTCATCTATGCTCCGCACGACGAAAAAATTCGTCGCCTGGTAGCGGCGGGCAGGACCCGGGAAGAGGCCGAAGATCTGGTGGAGAACGTGGACAAGGAACGGATGGCCTACATCAAACACTACTTCAATAACGAATGGCCGACGCGCAGTCTCTATCACCTGATGATCAACACGGCAGTCGGAGACGAGAACGTAATCGCCGCGATTCTGAACAGCATGCAGACGTTCGCAGCTCATCCTGTCGAGACCGCCCTCCGCGGCATTCGCTGAAGCGTGGGAGGTCCAAGCGGCTTAGTTCCAGGCGCCGGGGTCGCCAGAATCGCTCCGCGCCCCGGCGTTACGCCCTTACGTTATAAGATAGGCGCAAAGGATGGAGTCAACTCCGCAAGTGGCAGCTTCTGATTCGTATCCCCCGGTGCAGGAGGAAGTGGCGCGGCTCGCCGGCTCGTCGCAGGTGCGCGCCGCATTCGACCAGTTCCGCTCGCAGGAATCGCAGTTTGCGCTCTGGCAGATAGAGGCGACGAAAGTTGCCGCTCCTCCATTCGGCGAGGCGGCACGCGGCGCCTGGCTGGCCGACCGTTTTCGCGAGCTCGGGCTCACCGACGTGCAAGTGGATGCGGTGGGCAACGTGTTCGGCGTTCGTCCCGGCGGCGGAGACCGTTTCGTGGCGCTCAGCGCGCATATCGATACGGTGTTTCCGGCGGCGACGCCGTTGAACATCCGGCAGCAGGGCAGCCGCTTGTATGGTCCTGGAGTCTCCGACAACGGCGCGGGCATTGCGGCGATGCTGGCCGTGGCCAGTGTATGCGGCAGCGCGCGCCTCTCGCATGCGCTGCCCTTTCTGTTCATCGGCAACGTCGGGGAAGAAGGCGAAGGCGATCTGCGCGGCATGCGGCACGTTTTCGCGACGCCGCGCTGGCGAGACGCGATTGCCTACAGCGTGGTTGTCGATGGCGC
>PLHP01000069.1 GCA_003138955.1 Acidobacteriaceae bacterium
TTGCTCCCTGAGAGACTTTCGTCTCTGTGCGCACTCCGCGGGCCTTTGCGGTAATTTGAGTGGGGGCGGCGGAGGTTCCAATGCTCATCGAAATTGCGGATCTGGAGATTCACCCGGTCGATTTCCGGGAGGAGTTCAGCCCGGGCGTGATTGATCTGGGCGTAGAGGTCCAGCAGCGGTCGCCGCTCTGCAGCGAGGGCCGGGCGGATCTGGTCGAGGAGCATCACGGCAAACACAAGGTGGTGCAGGACATCCGGGTGAAGGGCAAGCTGGAGACGAGCCTGGAAGTGCCGTGTGCGCGCTGTCTCGATCCGGTCGTGCATGAGGTGGAGCGCAGCTTCGATCTTCTGTACCGGCCGCTCGGAACCGACTCCGGGCACGCAGAGCTTTCGGTCACGGACGCCGAGGCCGAAATCGGGTATTACGAAGGCGAAGGATTGCTGCTGGAAGACACGCTGCGCGAGCAGGTGCTGCTGGCGCTGCCATTGAAGACGGTTTGCCGCGAAGATTGCAAGGGCTTGTGTCCACACTGCGGCAAGAACTTGAATGAAAGTCAGTGCTCGTGCGTGGACGAGGTCGAGGACCCGCGGTGGTCGGCACTGAAAGAAATAAGGGATAAACTGAATCAGTGAGAATCAGCCATCAGCCGTCAGCCGTCAGCCATCAGTCGTCAGGTAGATCTGGTTTTCCTGAGGGCTGATGGCTGACGACTGATGGCTACAAAGGAACATCATGCCGAATCCGAAACGACGACATTCACAAAAGCGCACCGCCACGCGGCGGGCGCATGACTCGCTCTCGAAGCACTCGCTGTCGGAGTGTCCGAACTGCCATGAACAGAAGATGCCACACCGCGCCTGCCCGAAGTGCGGAACCTACAAGGGCCGCGAAGTTTTAGAGGTCGAAGAGAAGTCCTAATTTTCTTTCATGCCTAGCGTAATCGCACTCGATGCGATGGGGTCCGACAAGGCGCCGAAGCCGGAGATCGAAGGCGCGTTGCAGGCGGCGCGCCATCACGGCGTGCGCGTGCTGTTGATCGGACCGGAACCGCGGTTGCGGGCCGAGTTGGCGCGCTATCCCGGGGCGCGGCGCTTGCCGATTGATGTGGTTCACGCCAGCGAAGTCATCACCATGGACGACAAAGTGGAGGCGATCCGCGCCAAGCGCGATTCGTCGATCCGGGTCGGACTGCGGCTGGTGCGCGAGGGGCGCGCCGCGGGCTTCGTGACGGCGGGCAACACGGGCGCGGCCATGGCCACGGCCAAAGTGGTGCTGGGCGCGCTGCCGGGCGTGGACCGTCCTGCGCTGGCGGCGGCATTTCCTACGGTGCTGAATACGGCGGCGGTTCTGCTCGACGTCGGCGCCAACGTGGATTGCACGGCCAACAATCTGGAGCAGTTCGCGGTGATGGGAGATATTTACTGCCGTTCGATTTTCGGCATGGAACATCCGCGGGTGGGGCTGCTTTCGATTGGAGAAGAAGAAAGCAAAGGCAACGAGCTTACGCGCGAGGCGTTTCAACTGCTCAAGCGGCTTCCCATCAACTTTATCGGCAATGTGGAAGGCCGCGATCTATACAACGGCCATGTGGATGTGATCGTGGCCGACGGATTTGTCGGCAATGTGGCGTTGAAGACTTCAGAGGGCGTGGCGCGGTTGGTGCGTGCCGTGCTGAAAGACACCTTGAAGGCGACGATCACGCGGCAGGTAGGCGCGTATATTTCGCGCAACGCTTTTTCCGATTTCAAGAAACGGCTGGATCACACCGAGTACGGCGGCGCGCCGCTCCTCGGCATAAAAGGCGTGTGCATCATCACGCATGGTTCGTCGAATACGAATGCCATCAAAAACGCGGTGCGCGTGGCGGCGGAATTCGCCGAGGGCAGAGTCAACGAGGCGATCGAGCGGGAACTGGCGGCGCTGAGCGTGGCGGTTACGACGTAGGGGAGGTCAGAGGTTCGAGGTCGGATTGCAGAAGTCAAACCCATCGCATCAACAGCTGCGGCGATCCCGGGATTTTACCTCTGCAATCTGACCTCTAACCTCTGACCTTATTACTTATGACAAACAGTTCTTCTCAAATCGCTTTTCTTTTCCCCGGCCAGGGTTCGCAAGCGGTTGGCATGGGCAAAGAGCTTGCCGAAAACTATGCGGTGGCGCGTCGAACTTTTGAAGAGGCGGACGAGGCGCTCGGCTACAAGCTGTCCGAGCTGTGCTTTGCGGGTCCGGAAGAAACACTGAAGCTGACCGAGATCACGCAGCCGGCCATCTTGACGGCGTCGGTGGCGGCGTGGCGCGTGTTGCAGGAAAAAGGTCTGCAACTGGATTTGGTTGCGGACTATGTTGCCGGGCACAGCCTGGGCGAGTATTCGGCGCACGTGGCCGCCGGCACGCTGGCTTTTGCCGATGCGGTGCGCACGGTTCGCAATCGCGGCCGGTATATGCAGGAAGCGGTGCCGGTCGGCGTGGGGGCGATGGCGGCAATTCTTGGCATGCCAGCCAACACGGTCAGCGCCATTGCGGTCGAGGCAGCGCACGGAGAAGTTTGCCAGGCGGCCAANNAATTCGCCCGAGCAAATCGTGATCTCGGGACACGCCGGCGCCGTGGAGCGCGCCATCAAGCTCGCCCACGCACGCGGAGCCAAGAAGGCCGTGCACCTGCCGGTAAGCGCACCTTTCCATTGTTCGCTGATGCAACCGGCGCAGGATCGTCTGGCGCGGGACCTGGCCGCGCTGCGTTTTCAGAATCCATCGTGTGCGGTGGTCTCGAATGTCGATGCGGCGGTGGTCACGTCCGCGCAGGCTGCGCGCGAGGCTCTGATTCGCCAGGTGACCGGCACGGTGAGGTGGGCGCCATCGCTGCGGCTGCTGATCGATAAGGGAGTCAGCCTGTTTATTGAAGTCGGCCCGGGAAAAGTTCTGTGGGGACTGATGCGGCAGATCGACCGCTCGAAGACCTGCGTGACGGTGGGCGATGAGGCGTCGCTGCAGAAGACGCTGGCGCAGGTTGCGGCTATGGCGGCGTAGCGCGGCTGCGGGGGAAACTCCAACGGGCTGTGACTACAGGTAGCTGCCGAGCTAGTACGGATATACGGTCAGCGTCTTGTCTGACTTCTGCAAGAACATGCGGGCGTGTTCGGAGCGCTCGTTGACGATGACCTCGACCACGACGCCTCCGCCGGCCAAACCTTTGGTGTTGGCCGATCCGTAGATCCTGTGGGATTTGATGAGGCCCCACTCGCCGCCCGGTCCCCAGTCTCGATAGAAGTCGGCGTATGTGTATTGCGAATATTTCTGCTGATGCTGGCGCCAGCCGGGATCGTTGAAGTAAATGCCGTAGGCGGTTTCGTAATCCTGATGCTGAAGGGCGGCGAAGAACTTGTCCACGGAGTGCTCTTCGGGCCAGTTGCGGTACATAAAGGCCAGCGCAGCCAGAACGATCACGACCACGACGGCGGCCGCAATCTGTATCTTCCGCCGCCGTGCTTTCGCCGTGTCGTAGGGCTGCGCGTCGAGCAGGGTCATAGGTTCCATTAAGCATAACGGATAAAGACAGATTGAGTCATTGAGTCATTGATATTGAGTCGTTGAATTCAATCGCTCAATGATTTAACGCCTCGTTGATTGGCCGCCAAGTCATAGGCAGATCCCAAACCACTCCGACTACAACATCGCCCATGGTGCGCGCTGCGGTGGATAGCGAGTCATCGCTTCCTTAAAGCAGCGGGTCGAACTGCCGATATACATCATGTCAGGCAGAAAACGGCGGGACGCGCTCTCGTGGCCTGACCATTCAAACCGCGGAGTGGTGGAAACCAGAGTGTGAAACCTATGGATAAGATAACTGCGCTCATTGTCGATGACTCCTCGGTGATGCGCAAAATCGTCGAGCGTTCGCTGCGTCAGGCGGGCATCGAACTGGAAAAGGTTGTGGAAGCCTCGAACGGGGCGGAAGCGCTGGTCGCGTTGCAGAGTAACAAGGTCGACCTCATCCTGTGCGACATCAACATGCCGGTCATGGACGGGCTGGAATTTGTGCGCCAGGCCGCCGCGATGGAAAGCGCCAAAGGGATTCCGATCGTGATGATCACCACCGAAGGCAGCGAATCGCACGTGGTGCAGGCCCTTACCGCCGGGGCTCGCGGATACATCCGCAAGCCGTTTACTCCCGATCAGGTGAAAGAGCACGTCTTGCCCGTGCTGGGGAAGAAACAATGAATACCGATGCCTCACTGGTTACGCGGTCTCACGAAGAGAACTGGCTCCCCATTCTCGAACTTGCGGTCGAGGAAGTTTTCGAGATCATGGTGGGCTGCCGGGTGAAGGTGGCCGGGCAAACTGAGCATAAGCCGAACGAGGAATTCACCGCCATGGTCGGTTTGGCCGGCGCGCTGTGCGGAATTCTGACGGTCTGCTGCGACGGGAAGACCGCCGGGGAGGTTGCCAAGAGCATGCTGGGGGACACAGCCGACTCCCAGGAACAGGTAGCAGACGCGCTCGGAGAGATCTGCAACATGATCGCGGGAAACTTCAAGAACAAGCTCGCCGGCACGGATGGCCGATGCATGTTGAGCGTGCCGACCGTCATCAGCGGCGGAGAATACAGCTTCCACTCGCTGGCCGAGGGGACTTCCGTGGAAGCCGTTCTGTTATTTGAGGGCGCACCGATTGCCGTTCGTCTGCAACTGGAGAGCTGATCTTCAGCCCCTCTCATCTGGCGCGGAAGAGACCATGACTGCGGTTAGCGCATTTGCCAAACCGTCTCCCGAGGAGGACTGGCTGCCTATTCTCGAACGGGCAACGCAGGAAGTCTTCGAGATAATGCTGGGGTGCCAGGTGAAGCGGGCAGAGTCATCCGAGCACAAACTGGCCGGCGGATTTACTGCCATCGTCGGGCTGGCAGGAGCGCTGTGCGGAGTGGTGACGATGTGCTGCGCCACGGAGACCGCCGGCCAGATTGCCAAGGGAATGCTGGGGGATACAGCCGACTCCGCAGGACAGGCAGTGGATGCGCTGGGAGAAATGTGCAACATGATCGCCGGCAACTTCAAGAACAAGCTCGCCGGCACGGATGAACGATGCCTGTTGAGCGTACCGAGCGTCATCAGCGGCGGAGAATACCGGTTCCATTCGCTGGTCGAGGGGCAGTCCATGGAAACGGTCGTGCTGTTTGAGGACGCGCCGGTCAGCATCCGTCTGCAGCTGCAAAACTGATCGCGGCAGGTCTCAGGTCTCAGGTGTCAGGTCTCAGGTTCTCGATTCCAAACGAGGATGCCCGTGTGGTCGGCCTAACCTATGGCCGAACCTATGGCCGAACGATGAACGACCCTGCCATGGGGATTTTCCCTGCCCCCGAACCTCCTCCGGAAAACTTTGCCGGGTTTTCCGGGTTGCGCGCCCGGCAGAGTTTTCCCGGTCCGCAGATTCTAAGACGCTTGCAATGTTTCTCTTCCGCACGCCGCTGCTAAGCGGTTCAGAACAAAGTCATTCGTGAAAACATTCCCATCTTCGTCATGGCTACTGGCTTGCTCCCTGTCTTACCACAAGGAGCCAACGTGGACAGCGGATTTTATGCAGCGTGCGCGGGGTTACGGGCGCAGAGCCAGGCGCTCGAAGTGGCGGGCCACAATCTTGCCAATCTGAACACCGCCGGGTTTCGAGGTCAGCAGACAACATTTCAGTCGCTGATGGCGGTGTCCGGCCCGACGGTTCCGAATGTGCTGAATCTGGCGACGAACAATTTCGGGGTGCTCGAAGGGACGCACCTGGATATGACTGCGGGCAATCTGCAAGCGACCGGAAATCCGCTCGATGTGGGGATCGGGGGCAGCGGCTTCTTTTCCATTTTGACGGCGCGCGGCATACGCTACACGCGTAACGGAAGCTTCCAGGTATCGAGCGGCGGGCAACTGGTGACGGCAGCGGGCGATCTTGTGCTCGGCGACCCTGCGCTCGAGGATAAAGACAAAGGCGGGATCAGCCTTCCGGCGGGAGACGTCTCGATCGCTTCGGATGGGACGATCTCGGTGAACGGCGCGGTTGCGGGCAGCATTCAGCTGGTGGAGTTCGCTGCCGGGACCAAGCTCACCTCCGAAGGTGGAACCTTGATCGCCGCTCCCGAGGGCAGCGCCAAGCCGGCGCAGCAGCCGGCGCTCAAGCAGGGCGCGCTCGAAGCTTCGAACGTGAATTCCATCACTTCGGTGGTGACGCTGATCGGAGTCGAGCGCCAGGCCGAAATGCTGCAGCGCGCCATGTCGCTGTTTGACACCGAATTTAACCACATTGCCAGCTCCGAGCTGGCCAAGGTTTAGGGAAAGCAGCTATTAGCTATTCGCTGTTAGCTATTAGCTAAACGTCAAAGGAGAAGAGCGAACAGCTACCAGCGACTAGGAGAAAATCATGTTTCGAGCACTCTACACCGCCGCCACCGGAATGCAGGCGCAGCAAACCAACCTCGATACCATCGCCAACAATCTGTCCAACTCGAGCACGGCGGGCTTCCAGAGCCGCCGCATGCAGTTCCAGGATCTGATCTACCAGAACATGGTGATGCCGGGCGCGGCTGCCTCGCAGCAGACCACCGTGGCCAACGGCTTGCAGGTCGGCCTCGGCACGCGCTCTTCCGCGTCGGAGATCATTCAGTTGCAAGGCGATTTGAGTCAGACGGACAATCCGCTCGATCTGGCCATCGAAGGGCAGGGATTGTTTCAGGTGCTGTTGCCGACGGGCCAGATCGCCTACACCCGCAGCGGCGAATTCCAAGAGGACGCGCAAGGCAACGTGGTTACCGCCGCCGGTAATCCGCTGCAGCCCGCCGTAGCGATACCGGCCGGCGCCACCTCGGTCACGATTGCTTCCGACGGAACCGTGTCGGTCACGCTGGCCGGGCAATCGGCGGCGCAGCAGGTGGGTTCCATCCAACTGGCGCTCTTTCCCAATCCGGGCGGGCTAAACAGCGTCGGCCAGAACCTGTATCTGGCCACCACCGCTTCGGGAGATCCCGTCATCGGCACGCCGGGCAGCAGCGCTGGTTTGGGACAGATCGAGCAAGGGTATCTGGAGCAGTCGAACGTCAGCGTGGTCGATGAGTTCATCAACATGATCGTTGCGCAGCGGTCCTACGAAGCCACATCGCGCGTGGTGCAGGCCGCCGATGAAATGTTCCAGCTGGTCAACCAACTGGGAAAGTAGGCTGAGAAAGCAGCCTCGGAAAGCAGAGGATCTGAGTGATTGCCCGACTTATTCTCGCCGGCTTGCGGTTCGTCTTCATTTTTGTCTTTGCCTTTGCCATGGCAGCGGGCTCGCTGTTCTCGGCCAGGCTTTCGGCGGAAGAGTCCAGCACGCCGCCGGACACGCGGTCGAGTCCGGTAACGCGGCAGGAAGTGTGGCAGGCGGAGGTGGCGGAACTCCACGAGCGAGGACTCTCGGAAGCACAGTTGCCAAGGATCGAGGATCTCGACGTGCCGGTCGCTCTGCCGGCGGTTACCGGGCGGAAGTTGCGGGTCTCCTCGGCTTGCTGGGACGAGGGTCCGGAACGCACCCAGTTTCGCCTGGAATGCGGCGAGCCCGGGCAGTGTCTGCCGTTCCTGGTCTATGTTCATGTCCACAACGTTCAGGTTCACAACCGCGACGCGGGCGCGCGCGCCGGGTCGTGCCGGCTGGAATCGGGCTCGCGCCCGGCGGCGGAGGCTCCGCTGAAACCACTCGCGAAACCCACGGTGCGCGCCGGCGACCGGGCGACGGCGGTTTTTCTTTCCGACCGTTTGCGAATCAGCGCGAGTGTGACTTGTCTGGAGCGTGGCCGCGAGGGCGAAGTCATTCGCGTGCGGGGCGAGGATGGGCAGGTTTTCCGGGCGCGGATTTCCGGCCCCGCCCTGCTCGAAGCTGTGCCGCAGTAATTAGCGAGTAAGTGTAGAGGCGGGGCTTTGCCCCGCCTGGACGGGGCCGAGCCCCGTCCCCAATGAGAAGGAGAGCGCAAGTGAAAACGGCACTCTGTTGTCTACTCGTGCTGGCGGCGGGCTGGCTGCATGCGTCGAAGCGGGATGCGAAGAACAACACTCTGGCCAAATACCTCGCCCGCATCCAGACGGCGCAACCGGCTTCGCCCGCGCTCTCCGCCGGCAGCATCTGGGTGGATGCGGGGAAGATGGCTTCTCTCAGCGCCGATTACAAGGCCATGGCGGTCGGCGACACGATCGAGATCGTCGTGGTGCAGGGGTTGACCTCGTCAAACGCCAACTCCGTGAGCACGGCGCGCACCTTGAACACCGGTTCGGGCATTAGCTCGCTGCCCGGCAAGATCAATGTCGGAGGGGTCACGAACCTGCTCGGGCTGAACTCGACCGAGGCCTTGTCCGGCAAAGGCGCGGCTTCTACGGCTACGAGCGTCACCACCAACCTGTCGGGCCGGGTGGTCGCCGCGCTCGCGAGCGGCAATCTGGTGGTCGAAGCCGAGCGCACGATCAACATGAACAACGAGAAGCAGACCATCTTTTTGCGCGGAGTGGTGCGCCGCGGCGATATCGGACCGAACAATACGGTCGCCTCCGACAGCGTCGGCGATCTGGAACTCGAGATCAAGGGCAAAGGCGTGATCTCGGACGGGGTGCGGCAGCCGAACCGGGTGATACGTACCATCATGCACTTTTTGGATTTTTAGGCGATCGATTCTAAGGAGATCTATTTTTGTGAGATCTATTCTTGTGAGATCTATGAAAGCCACTTGGGCCGCTGCTTTCCTGCTGTTCGCGCTTTCCGGAGCGCTTTCGGCGAGCGAACCGGTCGCGGTCAAAATCCGCGATCTGACGAGCGTCGAAGGGGTGCGGGAGAATCCGCTGATCGGCTACGGCATGGTGGTTGGACTCACGCAAACCGGAGACAGCCAGCAGACCGTATTCACCACCCAGACCCTGGCCAACATTATGCAGCGCATGGGCGCGCAGATTCCGCCGGCGACGGCGATCGTCAAGAATGTGGCGGCGGTGTTTGTCACCGCCAGCCTGCCGGCGTTCGCCCGGCCCGGCACCCAGGTGGACGTTACCGTTTCCTCGATCGGCGATGCCAAGAGCCTCGAAGGCGGCGTGCTCCTGCTGACTCCGCTCTATGGCGCGGACGGGCAGGTCTATGCCGCCGCCCAGGGCCCGATCGCCGTGGGTGGGTTTGCGGTTGGAGGCGCGGGTGCCACGAAGCAGATGAACCACCCCACCACGGGCAGGGTTCCGGCGGGGGGCCGTGTGGAACGCAGTCTGGCCTTCGATTTCAATCGCCTGGCTCCGGTTTCGCTGGTCTTGCGCGAGTCGGATTTTTCGACGGCGGGCGAAATCTCGGACGCCATCAACCGCGAATTCGGACACGCCGTGGCGAGCGCCCGCGATGGCGGACGCGTGGAAGTCGATCCGACGGCAACCGGCGTCGCCAACCTGACGGCGGTGCTCGCTCGCATCGAGAATTTGACCGTACCCGTGCACCGGCGCGCCCGCGTCGTACTTAGCGAACGTACGGGAACCATCGTGATGGGCAAAGACGTGCGTCTCGGAGCCGTGTCCATTCTGCACGGCGGATTCTCGGTGCAGATCCAGACCGAGTATTCCGTTTCCCAGCCGGCGCCGCTCTCGGCGGGAAAAACCGAGGTTGTGGCCAACACGGAAGTGCAGGCCAAGGACAGCCCCGCGAAACGCCTCGAAATCGGCGAAGGCGCCAGCATCGACGAGTTGGTCGGCGGATTGCACAACATGGGCGCGACGGCGCGCGACGTGATTTCGATTTTGCAAGCGATCAAAGCGGCCGGAGCGCTCGATGCCGATTTGGAGGTCATCTGATGCGGGTTGTTAGTCGTTGGTCGTCAGTCGTTAGGCGATGGTCGTTCGCTTTTCGCGGTTGGCAAACCATTTCGCATCATGAACGACCCGCGAACGACGAACGACCAACGACCACTGGAGACAATTCTCATGAACATTACACTCGCTTCGACTTCCATCCCAACGCCCGCAGCTAATCCCGCGGCCGTGAAAACGGCCTTGAAAAATGAAAAGGCTGCGCGGGATTTTGAAGCCCTGCTGCTCACCCCGGTGCTCGACGCTTTGCAGAAGACGTTTGCCGGCGACTCGGAGGATGCGAAAACCCCGGGGGCGAGCGATTATCGCCAGATGGGAAGCCAGGCGCTCGGGCAGGCGATCGCGGCCCGGGGTGGGATTGGCATCGCGCAGCTCGTCTTGCGTCACTTGCAGCCCCCAAAGGTATCGGGTGGGGGCTGAACGGGGGTTTCATTTTGAGGGCTAAAGTTTTTCCGAACTCTGCCGATCTTAGATTTGAGCCTGGATGCGTCTGCGGACGAGCCGCCGCCACATTAAGGTTGGTTAAGAATCTGCCGATACAAAAGGCAGGATGGAAAAGGCAGAACACGATCGGAGAAATTCTATGAGAGTCGATTTCACATCGCTTGGCGTGGAGCCACCGGAAAATGGCAAGACGGGCCGCGCCGGGCAGACCGGGGCCTCGGGGACTACGGCGAGCAGTGCCTCGGGCAGCACGTCGAGCAGCACGTCGGGGCTGGACCAAACCCGCTTCTCGTTCGATCAGGCGCGGGTGCAGTCGCTCGAGGCTCAGGTTCTGGCGCAGCCAGAGATTCGCCAGGCCAAGGTTCAATCGCTGCAACAGGCGATCGCCAATGGCGAATATTCGGTTTCTGCCGGCCAGGTTGCCGATGCCATGGCGAGCGCCCTGGGTGCCGGAACCCAAGGATAGCCCGAGTGGGATGCGGAGTGAATTATGGATCCGTTGATCACAAATGGGGTCGATCCGGCGCTGCTGCGCGTGCTGGAAAAGCGCGGCCAGGAGCGCGGCCCGGCGGCCCGGCGCAAGCGTCCGCCGGTACCCGAGAAACCGGCCGAGGAAGAAGAGAATAAGCAGGAGTTAGATCCCGGCACTCCGAAGCACACGCTGGATGACCTGGCGTGATCGCGATGGCGTGATCGTTATGGTATTGAGCGTGATGAAGACTTCGCCTGACAACCCGATCTGACCAACTGGCCTGATCGTCTGGCCTGACCACGATCTCCCAACGAAGACTTGGTCTGGCGATCTAGTCCGAACTCCGAACAACGAGCTGTCCCGCTATGAATGGTATCGGCACATCGCTTCCCGAACTTAGCAAGCTGATCGAGCAGCGGCTCGCGCTGTTGCGCAGCTTGGCGGAAAGTCTGGAGGGCAGCACCCTGGCGCTGGTGCGAAACGACGCGGAAGCGATCGCGCGCGGTGCGGCGCACCAGGCTGAGCTCTGCCGGCAATGGAGCCGTCTCGAAGACGAGCTTCGCCGCGAGGCGGGCCGGCGTTCGGCGCCGCCACCCGTGGGCGCACCCGGCGCTTCGCCGGAAACCGGGCACTCCGCGCGGCTGCAAGCCGAGTGGGAGACGCTCGGAACTCGGATCCGCTATCTTACGCGCGTGCACTGGTCGCTATTGCGGCACCTCGAGCGCAGCCTGGCCGTCCTGAATCGCGTGGTCGACAGTTGCGCGCCCACCTACACGCCCGATCGCGGATTGCTTAGGACAGAAGTCCGGCTCAGATTTGAGAATAACGCTGGAGAATAACCATGTCGGGTTTATTCGGATCTCTTTCGGTCGCGTTGAGCGGGCTCTCGGTCAGCCAGCAGGAGATGGAAACCACATCCAACAACGTGGCCAATGCAAACACTCCCGGATACACGCGCGAGGTTGCGGATGTAACGCCAGGCGACCCGGTGGAGATAGGATCGCTCAGTGTTGGCACGGGAGTGGTCCTCGAAAAAATCGAGAGCCTGCGCGACCCCATGCTCCAAATCCAGATCAATCAGGCCACACAGCAGAACAGCGCGCTCAACGCGTCATTGACGCAACTGCAACAGATTCAAACCCAGTTCGCGAGCGACACTTCCGGCATCGGCGCCGACATCAGCAATTTCTTTAACAGCCTGCAGCAGCTTTCCCCCGATCCGTCGGATCTGACGTTGCGGCAAGGCGTGCTGACCGCGGCCAACACCCTGGCCACCGACTTCAACACCGCCGCTCAGAGCCTTCAGACCCAGCGCAGCAATGTTGACCAGAACGTCGTGCAGTCGGTCACCCAGGTGAACAGCCTGACCTCGCAGATCGCCAGTGTGGACCAGCAGATCGGCAACCTTCAAAGCATCGACCAGGATCCCGGCGCCCTGGTGGACACGCAGAACAACCTCATCCAGCAGCTTTCCGCCCTGGTCGATGTGCAGGTCATTCCCACCGGCCAGGGCATCACGGTGGCGACTTCGAACGGGACGACGCTGGTATCCGGATCGCAGAGTTTTGCGCTGACCACCCAGGCCGACGATGGTGTGCAGCACATCATGGCCGGAACCGAGGACATCACCAGCTCGCTGACGGGCGGAAGCCTGGCCGGTTTGATCCAGATTCGCGACCAGGAAATTCCGGGCATTGGGACGAGTCTCGATCGGCTGGCAGAGGGCCTTGCCACCAACCTCAACGCGGCCAACGCCAAGGGGTTCGATCTGGAGAATCCGCCGGTACAGGGCGGCAACATCTTTGCGACTCCGCCCGCGGGCGGAGTGGGCGCAGCGGCTGCGTTGACCGTAGGTATGACCGACCCGTCGCTGATTGCCGCCAGTTCCGACGGCACAACGGGCAGTAACGGAAATCTGGCCAACCTCTCCGCGGTTGCCGATCAGGCTGTGGCCAATGGGCAGACGCCGATCGATGCCTATTCCACACTGGTAGGGCAGGTCGGAAGTACTACGTCCAATACATCGGCCGATGCCGACGCCTCCAACGCGATTCTGCAACAGTTACAGGACCAGAACGGGAGCGTCTCCGGCGTGTCGCTCGACGAAGAAGCGTCCAACCTCATCCAGTATCAGTCCGCTTATCAGGCTGCTGCCCGCGTCGTATCCACCGTCAACCTCTTGCTTCTTGATGCCCAGCTGCAAATTAGCCAGCAGCAGAACACGCTGGGCGGCGCGAACATGGCTGCGGCCGCCACCAATCTCTCCCAGGCCCAGACCGATAACCAAGCCGCCCTGGCCGCCATCAGCAAGCTCGCGCAGGATAATCTCTTCAGTTATTTGACGTAGAGCGAAGAGCGCGGCAGGGCTCGTGTGGGGACGGGCGTCCCGCCCGTCCAAGCCGAGCGCAGCTCGACGGCTGCGAGCCCGCTGCCATCACAGAAACTCCACGAACGAGTCCGTGACTTCGGCGCCCGCGTTGTTGGCGATCCGAGCGGCCTGGCGTTCTACGTTTTTCATCAGGCCGTCGAGGTAATCGCGCGAGTGCGAGACACTGACGACGCCAATGGTCGCCTGATTCCAGAGCAAGCTAGGGTCGAGTTCAGCGACCGCAATGTTAAAAGAGGACCTGAGACGATCTTTGAGGCTGCGCGTGACCTGGCGTTTGTCTTTGAGCGAGTGTGCGGCTTCGATGCGAAGTTCGAGAGTGAGGAAAGCGATCATGGGGGATCCGTAGGTGCAGGCCGCCGGTATGGGAACCTTTTTGTCCCCTACTACTGTAACGCGCGATTGAGAGCCCGGCTGTAGAGGTTGCACGGAATTCCGGGGGGCCGTCCGTTTGTACCTTCGCGCTTCTGGCTTTAACATGAGCAACAGCCGATTCTTTTCCGGGGCCATTGAACTCATGATCCAGTTCACGATCCAAAAAGTGCATGTGCGCGTTGCCTTGCTTGCCTTGCTCATCCTGTTTTCAGCCACGCTAACTTTCTCCCAGCAAAAGGAGCGGAGTCGCAAGTTGGATGCCGCGCAAAAAGGCGCCACCGGCGCGCCCGCGCCTACGGCGAAAGACGACAAGGACGAAGGCGACCCGCTGTTCAAAGGCATGAAGTACCGTTCGATCGGCCCTTTTCGCGGCGGCCGCTCGCTTACCGCGGCTGGAATTCCTGGCGACCCGGCCACCTACTATTTCGGCGCGACCGGAGGCGGCGTCTGGAAATCCACCGATGGCGCCAACACCTGGTCCCCGGTTTTTGACAAGGACGGATCTCCTTCAATCGGCAGTATCGCGGTCGCTGCGTCCGATCCAAACTTGGTTTATGTGGGGACCGGCGAAGCTTGCATTCGCGGCAACATCGGCCAAGGTGATGGCGTCTGGAAGTCGCTGGACGCGGGAAAATCCTGGAAGAACGTTGGCCTCAAGGATTCGCGCGCGATTGGCAAAGTGATCGTGAATCCGCGCAATCCCGATATCGTTTTTGTGGCGGCGCTCGGTCACCCCTTTGGTCCGAACACGGAACGCGGCGTTTTCCGGACCACCGACGGCGGCAAGACCTGGGACAAGGTTCTCTACAAAGACGAGAACACGGGAGCGATCGATGTGGCTTTCGATCCGCAGAATGCCAACATTTTATTTGCCTCGCTCTGGGAAACGCGGCGCTCTCCCTGGTCGCTCTCCAGCGGTGGTCCGGGCAGCGGCGTGTATCGCTCGACGGATGGCGGCGCCACCTGGAAACGGCTGCCGGAGCAAGAGCACGGCCTTCCCAAGGGGCCCTACGGCCGCATCGGGCTGGCGGTGGCGGCGAACTCCGAGCGCGTGTATGCGCTTATCGAGGCCAAGGAAAATGGCGGCCTTTACCGCTCTGACGACGGCGGGGGCACTTGGGATCTGGTAAACGGCAGCCACGGATTATTTCAGCGGGCTTGGTACTACATGCACGTGATCGCCGATCCGCTGGATCCAAATACGGTGTACGTGTTGGATGTGGAGTTCTTAAAGTCTACCGACGGCGGCCGCACCTTCAATAAAGTAAAGGTTCCGCATGGCGACAATCACGGTCTGTGGATCGATCCGAAGAATACGAAACGCATGATCGCCTCGGACGACGGCGGCGTTACCGTCAGCCTCGATGGGGGCAAGTCGTGGACCCGCGAGGACAACCAGCCGACCGCGCAGTTTTACCACGTCATCATCGATACGCAGACGCCTTACTACGTATACGGCGCGCAGCAGGATAATTCCACCGTGGCGATTGCCAGCCGCAGCGATGACGCCGCCATTGGCCGCGACAGTTGGTATGAGGTCGGAGGCGGGGAAGCGGGATATATCGCGCCCTATCCACCCGACCCGAACATCGTGTATGCCGGCGACTATCAGGGCAACATCACGCGCTTCGACCGCCGCACCAACCAGGTCAAAAACATCGCCGTCTCGCCCGAACTTAGCGATGGGAGCGGCGCAGCTCCACTCGATCACCGTTTTCAGTGGACCGCACCTATCGTGATATCTCCGCACGACCCGAACACGCTTTACTACGGCGGCGAGCGCGTTTTCAAAACCACCGACGGCGGAACGCACTGGGAAGCAATCAGCGGCGACCTGACGCGCAATGACAAATCGAAGCAGCAGCCTTCGGGCGGCCCGATCACGGTTGACGATACTGGCACCGAATATTACGACACCGTTTTTTCGATCGCTCCCTCGCCCCTGGCGCAAGGCCTGATCTGGGTGGGCACGGACGACGGCCTGATCCAGATCACCCGCGATGAGGGGAAAAATTGGACCAACGTGACGCCCAAGAACGCCGACCTTGCGGAGTGGAGCCGCGTCAGTTTGATTGAAGCGTCTCCGCATGATGCCGGCACAGCGTACGTCGCGGTTGACCGCCATCAGAATGACGATCTCGCGCCCTACATCTACAGGACCAGCGATTACGGAGCAACCTGGAGCCGGATCACAACCGGCATTCCGGATGGAGTTTTTGTGCGCGCCGTTCGAGAAGACCCGAAGAAGAAAGGCTTGCTCTATGCGGGCACAGAGCGCGGCGTCTTTGTCTCGTTCGACGATGGCGCGCACTGGCGCCCGCTGCAAATCAACCTGCCGATTACGCCGGTCCACGACCTGGTGATTAAGAACGACGATCTGGTATTGGCGACGCACGGCCGCTCGTTTTGGATCCTTGATGACGTCTCGCCCCTACGCCAGTTCGCCGATTCCGTTGCCGGCGAAGACATGCATCTCTACCAGCCCGCGACCTCGTATCGCGTGCACACCCATACTGGAGATGCTGCAGATACTTCGCCGCGCTTGGCCTTTGCCGGAAAAAATCCGCCCAACGGCGCGGTGATTTATTTCTATCTGAAGCAAGCNNGAACCGCTCGACCCCGACGACAAGAAGCCGGAGAAGCAAATCAAGTTGGAAGACGGTTTGAGTCGTTTCGTGTGGGATCTGCATTACGAGGAGGCGAACCGCGTCCCCGGCTATTTTCTGTGGGAATACAATGACGGCGCGCGCGGGCCACTGGCGCTGCCCGGCAACTATCAAGTGCGCCTAACCGCCAACGGCAAAAGCGCAACCGCTCCCTTCGAAGTGAAAATTGATCCGCGAGTTACCACTTCCGAGGGCGATCTGGAGAAGCAGTTCAAGCTCGAGATGGACGTGCGCGACCAGTTGAATCGCGTCTACGACTCGGTGAACCAAATACAGGATGTCCGTGAGCAGTTGGACGGGCTTAAGAAGCGCCTGGTAACGGGAGCTTCCACGAAAAGCTTGTTCGATGGCGTGAGGGCGCTGGATGCCAAGCTGATTGCGGTTCGCGATCCTTTGATTAATTTCAAAATCAGCGCCAGCGAAGATTCTCTTGCCTATGCGCCGGGCATCGACGCGAAGCTGGCGTTTCTTGCCATGGCAGTGGCGGGTTTTGCCGACTCTGCTCCCACCGCATCCCAGTACCAGGAATTCGACAAGCTGAAAAAGCAGACCGATGAATCACTGGCACGCTGGGATCAGGTGCGGAATGCGGATATCGCCAGCTTTCAGAAGCTGGCCGCGGAACAAAACGTCCACTCCATCTTCGTGCCCGATGTGAGAAGTGAGCGGGTGCGGGGCGGCGGCGAAGAATAAAGAATAGTGTGGAAGCGGGGCTCTGCCCCGCTCGGACGGGGCATAGCCCCGTCACCACACAAGATCTTCTAAATAAACATCTCGTCTTGCGGGACGCCCGCGCCGTTTCTCGGATGGCGCCTTTTCTGGCCGAGAAAGACTTCTACACCGGTGCTGATCGCGGCCATCAGTCCGTTGACCTGGCGCAATGGAGATATCACGGTTTTGTGGACGACTTCGCTGGTCTCTTCGACTTTGTCCATGGTGCGGTTCAGCAGTTCATCGGCGCGGATGACTTGCAGCCTGGTGCGGTCAAGGGCATCGGTGAGCGTGGCGTCGAGGCGGCCGAGTTGATTGCGCACCAGGGTGCTGGACTCCGAGAGATTGGTCGTTATGATGTCGATCTTCGGGCGCATTTCCACCAGCATGCTCTGCACCATTTCCATCGTGGGCAGAGCCTTGCTTTTCACTTCGATGGCGAGAGCCTCCATTTTCGCCGTGCTCTTGCGGACCGCGAGGTAAAGGCCCACCAGAATTCCCGCCTGTACCACAACCGCGAAAGTCGTAACCGCAATAAAAATTCTTAGGAGATTGTCATCCATGGCTGCTCCTGCTGCGGGTGCCCCACTCATTCGCGAACTTGCGAATGGGTGGGATAGTCACAATCCTCGCCGTTGCCGCTAGATACTCTTGGGCGGCTCGGCCGCGGTTGTCTCGTTATATGCCTGGCGTCCCGCCTCGTAAGCGTTGCGGAACTGCTCTTTCTGCTGGTTGAGCACATCGCGTCCGCGATCCACCCAATCGCCCGCCTGTTCGCGCGCCCGACGAGCCTGCTCACGCACGCGCTCGCTGCCTTCCTGCGCCTTGGAGCGAATTACGTCGCGCATTTCATCGCCGGAGCGTGGCGCGTACAACACACCGACTACCGCTCCCACACCGAGTCCAGCCAGAAACCACAAAAAGCCATTGCCTTCATGATCCGCCATAACTGCCTCCTCAATTCTCTACGTAACGGATGGTAGCACCGTGATATGTGAAAGACAATTCACCGCGCCCCCGGCTTGCCGGCCAAATTGGAGGACGCTCTCCGCAGCAGGGTTGCTTCTAGGTATCGTAGAGACGGGGCTTGCCCCGTCTTAGCCGCTGAGCAACTCTGGTTTTTCTCCAAAGAAACTCTTGTGCCAAACGCGCCAAAGGCGGAGAATGATGCGGTTTGCAGGAGGCACTTTTTGTCCGACCGCAAGTATCGGCAACGCGGATACCAGGATTCCGGTGCGGGACCGAAGAAAGAGTTCGATAAGCCAGCGGCCCCGAAAAAAGAGAACACCTTCGGGCCGCGCCCGATCAACATGCCGGGAACGCGGACCGTCTCGCGCTGTGCGGAATGCGGCGCGCTGTTGCAGAATCTCACCGACCCGGTCGGGCAATGCCCGAAGTGTGCCTTCGCTCTGCACGCCTGCAAACAGTGCGAGCACTTTGATCCCTCGAGCCGCTTCGAATGCAATCAGCCGATTCCCGCCAGAATCTCTCCCAAAGACAAACGCAACGACTGCTCGCTCTATTCCATTCGCGTGATGGTCGAAAAGGAAACTTCCAGCAAAGGCAGTCAGCGCCCGAATGACGCGCGCGCCGCGTTTGACAATCTGTTTAAGGACTGAAAGCAGTTCTCAGTTCTCGGCTCTCAGCTGTCAGCTCTCAGTTAAAGCGGAAGCCTTCTGAATGTCCGAGAATCCAGCCCCGGAGGGGCGTCCGAGCTTTTCCCAGCGCTTCAGTGTGTGCGTGAGAAC